>NZ_CP048114.1:3643872-3947528 GCF_010093025.1 Edaphobacter sp. 12200R-103
TCTCGGACTTGACCTTGAACTTCAGCCGTTGGAAGGGTGACTCCTCAGACGTGGAGAACTTGACCTCGGAGCGGTCGAGGCCGATGTAAGCAGAAAGTGTATCGAGGAGACGATCGATCGTTGCAGCCGAGCCCGCCATGGTTCCGTTGATGCCCTCCGGGGCGATCAACATGGTGCCGAGCAGATCGCTCTCGCGGAAGAGGGAGAGCATCTGGTCTTTGAGGTCCGCCGGTTCGGAGACGCGGACAAAGCGATAGAAGGCTGCGATGGTGTAAGTCACTCTGGCTTCATGATAAATGGCGGGCCCCGGTGCAGGGTCGTCGACTAATTTGTATAGATTGATGCTGCAGCACTTAGAGGGGTTTTCACTCAAGTATTGTCGTCTGGAAGTTAAGGTTGTCCTCCTGGGCAACGCGAGGATTCCTGTCTTCAGTCCGAAGCCGTGGATGTACAGGCAAAATACAGGGATCCTCACTCCGTTCGGGATGACGGGGTGAAAGGTGACTCCTGAAGGGAAACGACTCTGGGGAAGACTATGGTTGCGATGCCGGTCTTCCATGTCGGTGAATGTTCTTTGAGGCAAACTTAAGCAGAGGCCAAAGCTCATCGACCTGCTCTTGAAGCGCCTCAAAATACCCGTCGTTGTGGATGACAAAGTCGCAGAGCGGGATCTTCTGTTCGTCCGGGATTTGTTGGGCGAGGCGGCTGCGGGCATCGGCGGAGAGCTGTGCGCGGCGTTTGGAAGAGAGCGGCGTCCCGCCCGAGATCCTCTGCAGGTAGCGCTCGATCTTCACCTCTTCCGGTGCGGTCACCAGTAGGATGCAATCGAAGCGTGCTTTCCATGGAGTCGCCGCAGCGACGTTCGGTTCGGCGGGATTCGTTTCGCTATATCTGGTTTCAAAGATGAGGGCGGATTCGACGATGACCACGGCGTTGGGGTCGCGATTGAAGATCTCTTCCGCAAGCTCTGCCTGGCGGGCGATGACGGCGGGATGAACGATGGAGTTGAGCTCTTCCACGCGGCCCTGCTCGAAGGAGATTCGTGCAAGCGCGGGGCGATCAAGCTGTCCATCAGCCAGCAGAACGCCATCTCCGAAGTGCTGCACGATGGCGTCGTAGACGGGCTGGCCGGGCTGCATCATCTCGCGGCCGATGGCGTCTGCCTCCAGGATGTGGGCTCCGCGTATTGCGAAGAGGCGGGCAACGGTCGATTTGCCGCTGCCCAGGCTGCCAGTAAGACCGACGCGCAACATGGCGGACGTTAGTGCTTCCCCGTGGAGATGCCGCGGCGCAGCTTCGCCGCCTTCACGGTGTTGTGCATCAGCATGGCGATGGTCAGGGCTCCTACACCGCCGGGAACGGGCGTGTAGGCGCCAGAGATGGCAAATGCAGCCGGATCGATATCGCCGACAATGACGGAGCCGCGCTTGGCGAATGTCGCGGCGCGCTCGGCATCGCCGGGGAAGAAGCGCTGCACGTCCGCTGCATCGGTAAGGCGGTTGATGCCTACGTCGATCAGGGTTGCGCCATGCCGGACCATCTCGGGAGTGATGTAGCCGGGGCGGCCGATGGCTGCTACGAGGATGTCGGCGTTGCGAGTGACGGAGGGAAGATCCTTCGTCTTGCTGTGGCAGATGGTGACGGTGGCTGACTCATTGAGAAGCATCATGGCGGCAGGTTTGCCGACGATGTCGGAGCGTCCGACGACGACTGCATTCTGGCCTGCGATAGGAAGGCCGCTGCGGCGAAGGATCTCGATGATGCCGGCAGGCGTGCATGGAGTCAGGCCGGGTTGTCCCGCCTGCAGGCGTCCGGCATTGACCGGGTGGAACCCGTCGACGTCCTTGTCGGGAGAGACTGCCTCGAGCAGCCTCTTCGTATCGACGTGCTTCGGCAGCGGAAGCTGAATCAGGATTCCGTCGATGTCGTCGCGGACGTTGAGTTGCGCGACCAGCTGCAGCATCTCCTCGGTGGTGATGCTCTCGGGAGGCGTTAGCATCTCGCTGTAAATGCCGAGTTCACCGCAGGTCTTCACCTTGCTGCGCACGTAAATCTGCGAGGCGGGAACTTCGCCGACAAGGATGACAGCTAGTCCGGGCCGGACACCACGCGCCGTAAGATCGGTGACCTCGCGGGCAACTTCAGCCTTAATCTCAGCGGCGATGGCAACGCCATCCAGGACATAAGGAAGTTCGTTCATAAACTTTATGGTATCGCGACAACGTAGCCCATTGCTGCTGAGGTCGGATGCAACGTATTTCATCTTTAGCGAAGTAGAAGCGGCGGCTGCACCTGACCGCAAGCGAACAGGAGGAGTACGCAAGTTGAATTCCGGGGTCAGCGAGCGATGAAGAAGGAAGGAAAGCTGGCAGTGTTCTGACAGCTATTGCGAAGAAGGAACCAATTTTGGGCACGGCTGCGTGAGAGTGCGCATCCCCGCAGCGGTTTTCGCGTCTAATATCCAGATACTGGTGCAGACCTGCGCAGGGAGGGAGAAGATCGCGATGCTTATTGAGGTCCCTACCGGAGCCGAGAAGTTCTCAGAAGCCGATCTTACTGGCCTGCGTGAAGAGCTGCTACATGCCAACCTGGATTCGTGGCAGGCCGCCGACGTGATCAGCCATTACCTGGTTACGCGCGGTTATGGTGTCTCTGCTCCTGCGGCACGGTCCAGCGCTTCGCGTCTGGAGTCGACAGGCTATTCCGTGGAGCGTATGAAGGAAGAGTTTGAAAAGCTGGCCATGGTGGCATAGCTGTAGTGATTTTCCCTGGTCGTTTGTGGCTGGCTCTCGTCGGATCTCTCGACGGTGCATAATCAATAGTGATGCCGTCTCTCTGGACCCCCTCAAACTGGCCGCAGCGCCTTTCGGAGCTGCTTGCTTCCACCGGTGAGCTGAAAGAAGCTCCACTTCGCCGTGATGTGCGTTCGCTCGGAATGCTGCTGGGCGAGGTTCTTAAAGAACAATCGGGCGAAGAGCTGTATGACGCCGTTGAGGACCTGAGGCGCACGGCGATTGCTAGGCGCGAGGCGGATGCAGCGGAAAATAACTCGGCCGCCGCGGCACAGCTGCAGCAGTCCATCCATCGGGTCCACACGCATGCGGATGATTTGACCCGCGCCTACCGGCTTGCACGCGCCTTCAGCTTCTACTTTGAGCTGATCAACCTTGCCGAGACCAATCATCGCAAGCGCAGACGAAGTTCCAGCCAGTTGAACGACGCTCCGCCGCAGCGCGGCGATCTTCGCGGTACGCTGCGCAGGCTGCGCGAGGCCGGCTTTGACGCAAAGCGGGCGATAGAGATGCTGGGGCGTATCGTGATTACGCCGGTGTTCACAGCGCATCCCACTGAAGTGGCGCGGCGCTCGGTCATGTTCAAGCGCCGCCGCATCTCCGACCTGCTGGAGCGGCTGGATCGCATCGCGGTTCCGGAGAAGGAGCTGGAATCGCTTGAGGATGAGGTGACGGGGGAGATTACGGCGCTCTGGCAGACGGACGACGTTCGCAGCGCACGGCCCACCGTACGCGACGAGGCGCGCATGGCGCTCGATTACTACGAAGCGTCCCTGTTCGACACCCTCCCGGTGCTCTATACGGAAGTTGCCGCGGCCATCGAGGCCGAGTACCCGGAGGTGAAGATTCCAATTGCCGATCTCCCCCTGCTGGTGACCTTCGGATCGTGGATCGGCGGCGACCGCGATGGCAATCCTTTTGTGACCTCGCAGACCACGACGGAGTCGCTGGCGATGGCGCAGGGGCTACTCCTCAACCACTATCGCCGCAGGCTGCAGGATATCTTTGAGCAGCTTGGAAGCTCGACCCAGCAGGTCCCGGTCTCGAAGGAGCTGCAGGCGCTGCTGGATCGCTATCTCAGCCAGCTGCGCACGGCCGGGCAGACCGGCCTTGAAGAGCGATTCCACTTTGAGTATGTGCGGCTTCTACTTGCATGCATTTTGATGAGGCTTGGAGCCACACCGCAGAGCGCGGTTCCGCTGCCTCCGAAACCAGCGCTCGAGCCTTACTCGCGCAAGGAAGATTTGCTGTCCGATCTTTCGGTTCTGCGTTCCAGCCTTATGGAGAACAAGGGCGAGCGGCTCGCCCAGATGCTGATCGATCCTCTACTGATCGAGGTGCGCACCTATGGTCTGCACCTGCAGACGCTCGATATCCGTCAGCATGCGCGTGTTCACTCGGCGGCGGTGGCTGAGATTGCGGGTTGCACCCAGGCTAATGCCGATCTATCGGAATTGCGGCTTCCGGCGGCGCTGTCGCCCCAGACCACCGAGGTGCTTGAGACCTTCCGCGCCATCGCGGAGCTGAAGCGGAAGTATCCGGCAGAGGCCATCGGACAGTATGTGATCAGCGGGGCGACGAGCGCAGAGGATGTGCTGAATGTGCTCTGGCTGGCAAGGCTCGGTGGCGTTCGCGTCGAGGCCAGTGGAGATGGTCCGGGTGGCGATCCCGGTCTGCAGCCGGTTCCGTTGTTTGAATCGATCGAAGATCTTCAGAATGCCGCCGGCATCATGCGGCGACTCTGGTCCAGCGAAGCGTTCCAGCCGCTGCTGAAGTCCTGGGGGCACCGCCAGGAGATCATGCTGGGCTATTCGGACTCGAATAAAGATGGCGGCATGATCACCAGCACATGGGAGATCTGGAAGGCTCATCGCGAGCTGCATCGCGTCGCTGCGGACTGCGGCGTGACGCTGCGGCTCTTCCATGGCCGCGGTGGTACGGTTGGTCGCGGGGGAGGCCCGACGCATCGCGCGATCTTTGCGCAGCCGGTGGACAGTTTCTCCGGCGAACTGCGTCTGACTGAGCAGGGTGAGGTTCTCAACTGGAAGTACTCCGACGTGGTGCTGGCCGAGCGCAACCTGGAGTTGATGATCGCAGCTTCGCTCGATGCCTTGGCCCGGCCGGATGCGATTCTCAAGAAGGACGCGAAGACACCGCACCTGACCGGGGAGATCACTCCCGCGTGGGAGACTGCGATGGAAAAGCTCTCGCAGACATCCTTCGAGTTCTATCGCAAGCACATCATCGAGAATCCCGACACGTTTACCTACTTCGAGCAGGCGACGCCGGTTGCGGAGCTTGAGAATGCGCGCATCGGCTCTCGCCCCACCAAGCGCACCGGAAAACGCTCGATGGCGGACCTGCGTGCGATTCCGTGGGTCTTTGGCTGGATGCAGTCGCGCCAGCTGGTTCCGGCCTGGTTTGGCGTCGGCTACGCGCTGGATGCTTTCGTGCGCGAGAATCCCGATGGCCTGGCGCAGTTGCAGTCGATGACTCGCGACTTCCCGCTCTTCCTCGACATCATTCGCAATGTGGAGATGGCGCTGGCCAAGTCCGACTTCGGGATCGCGCAGCTCTATGCATCGCTGGTGGAGGATGGAGCCCTGCGCGATCGCGTGTACTCGATGCTGAAGGCGGAGTTCGATCTGACGCACAAGATGCTGCTCGCCGTGACCGGCCAGCAGCGGTTGCTGGAGACGAACCCCGTGCTCGAGCGCTCGATCCGGCTGCGCAATCCCTACGTCGATCCGATGAGTCTGCTGCAGGTGGAGCTGATTCGCCGCAAGCGGATGGCTGCTGCCAAGGGAGAGGCAGATTCTCCCGAGCTGAACCGGGCGATCTCGGCGACCATCAACGGCATCAGCGCCGGGCTGCGGAATACGGGCTGATCGTTGTGTCGTGTCAGGCTGTTGCGTTCACGTCCAAACGATGATGCTGCAGGCTTCCGCCCGGGCAGGGGTTTATGGCCAGCTCGACGCCGACTTCGCTGCCCGCAAAGCCTTCCACGGCATGGAGTAGTTCGCCGCTGCGCCGGTATCCCCGATTAGAAGCCCTGATCGGGCCGGAAGGCCGTCGCCTTGTTGTTAACGTACGTTACGGCGATGGGCTTGCCTAAGTTCGAATAAACGACCAGCCGGTTGCCGTAATCGTTGCTGACGCTCTTGGAGACCTGCCCGAGGGCGAGCTGGGTCTCACGCTCGCTCATCCCCAGGATGACCTGGTGGGAGTCGACGGCCTTCCAGATCTCAGGGCCCCAGTGCGCATACAGCTGGTGCGGGTCATCATAGAAGAAGATCTCGTCGAGATAGAAGGTGTACTGGCCGTTCTCGTGGTATCCGATTGGAACCCCGTAGACCTGTTTGTGATTGTCCTGGTCAGGCAGGGTGAACAGCATAAGGACCTGGCGGTCCCCGCCGGGAATGCGGTGCGTGGCGGACTTCGGCGCGACCTGTTCGACAAAGTCCTGCACCTCGAGTTTTTGAGCACCGAGTAGTGTGCCCGATGTCTTGCCGTAGTTTATGTGCTTGCCGGAGGCAGGGTAGTAGTCCATCTGCCCGCCCGCGGAGACCCAGAGGGTTGAGCCGTTCAACTCCTTTGCGTCGGCCATTGAGGACTGGCGCTTCTTCTTCAGGAAAACGAGATCGTCATCGGCGATCTTCTCGCGCTGCACCGTTGGCGCTGGGGCTTTGGCGGCTTCGTTGCGTTCCCGATAGATCATGCCAACACGTACGCCAGCGATAATGAGAACAAGCAGGGTCCCGCCGAGCGCGGCCTTCATTCCGTTTTGCAAAGTGCCTCCGTCGACCAGATGATCAGGGTTTCGTGATTTTCGGGCCGCTTTGACGCTAAACGATAGCGGGCATGTGCGACAAGAAGCCACCGAAAATCTGCAAAAGAAAAGCCTGCGCGGAGGCCGGGCGCAGGCTCTCACAGAGCGTTGAGGCTGTGATTAGAAGTTGATCTTGGCGGCAAACTGCATCAGGCGCTGATTGGTATTGGCGGCTACGCTATTGATGACTCCGAAGGTGGCGGGCGAGGTGATCGTCGTTCCGGGAGTTCCAAGTGTGGGATGGTTGGCCACGTTGAAGCTCTCGGCCCGGAAGGTGAGGTTCATCTCGTGATAGATGGGGAAGGTGCGGAAGACGGAGGCGTCGAGGTTCCACAGCCTCTGCGTACGCAGCATATTGCGGCTGGAGTTACCGTAGGTTCCACTGGCCGGGATCGCGAAGGCGGCGGTATCGAACCACTTTGCCGCTGACGCATGTTCAAGATGAGGATCGCCGACAACGTTGGCGCGTTCGTAGGTGCTTCCATTGCCGACGTTGGCGATGTCGCCAGCAGCATTGATGGTGAAGGGCTGACCGGAGCGAGCCGTGAAGATGAAGTTCACCTGCCAGCCTCCGAGGACGAAATCGGCAAAGCTGTTGCCCGTGTAGAAGCGCCGTCCCTTGCCGAAGGGTAGTTCGCCGTTCATTCCTACAGAGAGCATGTGAGGAATGTCGTAGGCGGCGACCGAGCGGCTTCCGCGCAGGTCGTAGCGGTTCTGCAGGCCGTTGCCTTCTACGCCGAACCAGCCGGACTGGCCGGAGTCGATGGCCTTGCTCCACGTATATGCGACGGTGTAGCCCAGCCCGTTGCGGAACTGGCGCAGCAGCGATGCCTGCAAGCCGTTGTAGCTGGCGTTTCCGTTGGACGAATCCCATCGGTTGGGGACCGTGTAGGGGAAGGGCTGTCCGGCAGTCCCGGCGGCGCGGCGGGCAGCGAAGGAGGCTCCCGGACCGGGCTGGCCGATGTTGGTGTAGCCGCCGATGTCCGTGCGGTGGCTTTGCGAGCCCACGTAGTTGACCGACAGGACCGTATTGTTGGTCAGTTGCTGCTCGAAGCCGATGTTCCACTGCTCGGAGTAGGGGTTCTTGATGTTGGGATCGACGAAGTAGTTGACGTTGGTCGCATCGAAGGGCGTGGCTGCGGGCTGCGAGCCGGAGCTCGATCCGAAGGGATTCTGCGAGGGAGTGTAGGTGTTGCCCGGAGTATTGGTGTTGTCGAGCGCGCGCGTGCCTACGTCTGGCCATGAGCCCTGGTAGTTCTGCGGGAGCTGGATGACGGTCGACCAGTTGTCGTAGTTAATGCCGAAGCCGGCGCGGAAGGCGAGTTTGGGATTGATTGCCCATGCCAGACCAAAGCGCGGGCCGACGTTCGTCTTTGTGCCGCGCATGATCTTGCGATTGGGGGAGATCACAACGTTGGCAGGCAGTGTGGCCGAGGGCAGGCAGGGAGCGTGTCCACGGTCGGAGCAGAGCGGCGGCGCCACCTGGATGATGTACTTGCCGGTGGCGAAGTCGAAGTCGCCGGTCTCGATGGATCCCTGCTGCCCAATCGTTGCGTCAGTGCCGTACTGCGGAATGACGGTGCGGTCGTAGCGGACGCCCACGTTGATGGTTACGGTCGGCGTCATCTTGAACGAGTCCTGTATAAACGCTGATGCAATGCCGCCCGGCCGCTCCGTAATCAGCACGTTGCGGAAGTTGAAGTTCGAGGGAAAGTTCAACAGGTAGCTGGCAAGACCGTTGCCGGACTGGGTCGACTGACGGCTGGGAACGGTCGAGCCGGGGTTTCCGGCGAAGTTGCCGGTCGAGGCTCCATTGAAGGTAATGGAGCCGCTGCGCTGGTACTGCTCGAAGTTGGCCTGGTCCCAGCCACCTCCCCAGGTGATCTGGTGGCGACCGACAGTGTGAATGACCTGACCCTTGTACTCGTGGATGCTGGAGAGGTTTTTGGAGGGTGTGCTGTTTTCGCCGCCATTGTAGTAGCCGGTGATGGAGATGGAGGGGAACAGGGAGACGCCGCCGACGAAGTTCGAAAAGGAGCTGTCGACCCCGTAGGTGCTGAGGAGATCGGCATTAGGAATATCGAAGCGCGTGTCGGGGTTATAGCCGACGTGCGTGCGACCGTATTGAACCTGCATGCTGGTGCTGGTGCTGAAGATGTGCATCCAGCTAGCGCCGTACTGCTCGGCCGGAAGGTCGGTGGTGGTGAGCAGGTGGGGAACGTTGCCTGGTTGCACCGTGTTCATCCTGATGCCGCTGTAACGGAAGAAGATGAAATCCTTGTCGCGGACGTGCTGGTCGATGCGAGCGCTGTAGTTATGGCTGGTCTGCCGGGTTGGCGTGGTGATGACGCCGTTGTACTGCGTTGGCGCGAAGCCGGGCACATTGACCGGAGCTGAGAAGATCTTGTGGACCAGGGCGACAGAACGAGGATCTATCCTGGACACCGGAATCTGGTTCCCGACAAAGGCCGGACGGTTGGAGGCTGTATTCGCGACGGTTGGATCGTAGAGCTGACAGGCAGATGTGCTGGTCGCAGTTTTGTCGGAGCAGCCTGTTACGCCAGTTGTGGCCGTGCTGAAGTCTGCGACGGAAAGATCCTGCGGGCCGCCCCACGTGCTCTCGCCCAGTTGCGCCGCCGTAGGCTGCAGGAAGTAGATTCCGTTGCCCTTGCTATAGCGCGTTCCCTCATAGGAGAAAAAGATGAAGGTCTTGTTATGGCCGTCATAGATCTTTGGGATGCTCAGCGGACCTCCGAACACTCCGCCGAACTGGTTGAGGTGGTAGGCCGAAAGAGCGGCGAACCGGGGACGCGCGTCGAAGGCGTTGTTGCGGATGTATTCCCATAGCGCGCCGTGGTACGCATTGGTGCCGGATTTGGTGGCGACGTTCACGACGCCGCCAGTTACCTGGCCGTACTGCGCGTCGTTGTGTGAGTTGACCTTGAACTCCTGGATGGAATCGACGACCGGGGCAACCGCGTAGGTGTTGTACCAGGCGTTGTTATCGTTCATGCCGTCGACCAGGTACAGGTTGGAACGGTTCGGCTGCCCGTTGATGGAAGGGAACGAGAACGTTGAGCCCGCTGTCACCGCCGTGTTGCCGCCGCTGGAGTTCTGGCCGACCGACACGGGGGTAGCGCCAGGCGTGAGGGTGAGCAACTGGGTGAAGTTGCGGCCGTTGAGAGGAAGGTCCTGGACCTTCTTCTGCTCCATCACGGTGCCAAGCTGTGAGGTAGCGCTCTCAATTTGCACGCCTTCGGCCTCAACCTCGACGGCGACCTTGACGTCACCTGCGCGAAGGGTTGAGTTGAGGGCGATGACCTGGTCTACTCCCACGTCGAAGGCGTTGATCTGCTCGGTCTGGAACGAAGGTGCGGAGACGCGGACCGTATAGCGTCCGGGAGCGACGGAGGGGAAGGCATAGTTGCCGCCGTCGTTGGTCAACGTGCTGCGCTCGACGGAGGTGGCGGTGTTTTGAAGCACGACAACCGCTTTGGGGATGGCGGCGCCGGTATTGTCCTTGACGGTTCCATTTACCGCCGCTGACGACAGTTGGGCGAGAACGGAGACGGGGGGCAGGACCATCGTGAGAAGGGGGAGGACGATGCGGGGAAGCGTTCTGACACACCGAGGAAGAGTGTTCTGCATAGGTTGGGGCACCTTTCCACTGACGGAGAGCAATATTCGCAGATGAAAATCGCCCCAAAGGTTAGGGAAGGCAGGGTAGAGCTGTCAACAGAAGATTTCGCTTGTAAGAAATATGTTTTACGGATGAAGGACAAATTTGGACCGCCCGGAGCTTTCCCCGGCAGGGATCGAGCGCTCGCCGGTATCGTCAGCGCCTTGCGGCATCGAACGGAAGAAAGATCGCGAAGATTGTGCCATGGCGGGTTGGCGACTGGCTGGAGCGAAGCCGAATCGTGCCACGATGGCGGGTGATGATCTCTCTGCTGATCCAGAGGCCGAGGCCGGTGCCGATGTTTCCCTTGGTGGTGAAAAAGGGCTCAAAGATGCGCTGAGCCGTATCCTTTGCGATACCGGAGCCGGTATCGGCGACGGTAAAGACGACGCCGCGCTCCCCTGTCGACCAATTGGTACCCTCCCGGGTGCGAAGGAAAAGGTCTCCGGGAGTCGAGCTCATTGCATCGAGCGCGTTCGCGATCAGGTTCGCGAGCACTTGACGGATTTCGCCATCGAAGCATCGAACGGAGCGCTCAGCCCGCATTCGCGTAGAGACCTGCGCGGGAGAGTTGCGTAAACGTCCGTGATAGACGTTGAGCGTCTCATCGACGAGCGCCGCGGTATCGATCTCCTGGGGACTGTTGGCCTGGCGGTGAAAACGAAGGGTCTGCGCGGCGATGACGGAGATGCGTTGCAACTCGGCGTCGGCGGTTTGAAGAAGATCGTGAACCTCATCGAGTGAGCCTGAGTGCTGCGCCAGATAGAGAAGGTTGGTGACGGCCTCCAGGGGATTGTTGATCTCGTGAGCGATGGAGGCAGCCAGCCTGCCGACAGCAGCGAGCTTTTCGGTTTGGATCAGTGCCTTCTCTGCCTTCTTCTGTTGCGTGATCTCAAGCGAGGCTGCAGTGATCCCCTGCATGGCTCCATCCGGACCATAGACGGGAAAGTAGCTGACCGTCCAGTAACGATGGTCGGCCGGATCTGTAACGAGAGTTCCTTCGAGGGGATAGTTCACGACAGGCTCGCCGCGGGCGACCTGGTCAAACAGTTCGCGGAGAACGGGAATGTGTGACATCTGTGTGAGCGTTTTGCCTACGACCTGGGAGGGTTTAAGACCAAAGAAGGCAGCCTGGTTGTCGTTGAGACGAAGGTAGTGATAATCGTCGAGATCGAAATAGGCCAGGCCGATGGGCGCGGTGTCGTAGATGGTCTGCAGCTCCGCATGCTGCCGCTCGCTCTCGATGGACCTGCGGCGCAGCTCTTCACGGTCGGCTTCAAGAGCGCGGAGCGCGCGTGCGCGTTCTATGGACTCCCAGCAGCGCGCTGCGATCGAAGCGACGAGTGTGACCTCCTGCTTGTGCCAACGGCGCGGTTCCATGGTGTGAACCGCGAGGATGGCAGTGAGTCGCCCTTCCTTCATCAGCGGGTAAGAGATGGTCGCCCGTACGCCGGCTGCACGAAAGGCTTCGATTCCTGAGGCGCAGCCAGGATCGGTCTCGGTATCCTCAACGATGAAAGGTTTACTAGCAGTAAGCAGGTCGTAAGCAGCGCTGGAGAATTGACGCAGCGTGTAGCTGCCGACCATCGACGGCAGGCCATCGATGAAGTTGCCGATAACGACCAGAGTATCTTGATCGAGTTCAACCTCTGCGTAGGCGCAACGGTTCACGCGGAGGTGGCGGCCCAGAAGAGTGGCGGCGCTAAAGGTGATCTCGGTGGGGTCGGTGGCGGTGCGAGTGGTGGCGTCGATCTGCATGAGCACGTTCTCACGTTCGCGCATGAATTCGATCTCGCGCTGAAGCTCCGTGATCTGCGTTTGAAAATCCGTGGTCATGACAGAGAAGTTAGATGCTGGAGAACACGGATGAGCGGTTTGTAAGGCGACAGCCTGGGAAGTCCTGATTGCTCTCAACGGTGGCTACCGATCCTTAGAGTCGCTCTCTCTCGATGCGGCTGAGAGAGGTTTCGTCCAGGATGACTCCTCCCGGTCGAGTCAGTCAGGCGGGTTCAGTCGATTGCTTCTGCGGCGCTGAGCTCCTGGTTAATCTCCATGAGCGACTCGGCAGTGAGGGCGTCGGCCCGGCGGAGTTTGGGGAAGATAATGGAGGCGGAGAATGTCACGATGACGGAAGCGATTCCGCCGAGGATCACGGCCGGGACAGCCCCCAACCAATTGGCAGTAACGCCACTCTCAAATTCCCCGAACTCGTTGGAGGCTCCAACAAAGAGCCAGTTGACGGCGCTGACGCGGCCTCGCATCTCAGGTGGCGTGGCAAGCTGCAGCATACTGGAGCGGACGACGACCGAGACCATGTCGCTCGCGCCAGTAATGATGAGCGCTACCAGGCTGAGCCAGAGGTTGCGGGAGAGTCCGAAGACGATGGTTGCCGCTCCAAAGATGGCCACGCAGATGAGCATGGTTACTCCTGCCCGCCGTTTGATGGGGCGAGCGACGAGCAGCAGGGAGACAGCGAGAGCGCCGACGCTGGGCATGGCTCGCAAAAGTCCGAGGCCGCGCGGCCCGGCGTGCAGGATGTCTTTGGCGAAGATGGGAAGCAGTGCGACCGCACCGCCGAGCATGACGGCGAAGAGGTCCAGGGAAATGGAGCCGAGCAGCAGCTTGGTTCGCCAGACGTACTCCAGACCGGCGAGCACGGTGCGTGTGCTGAAAGAGCTGGCCTTTCTTTCTATGGTATCGGGGCGCATCATTCCGACGAGGACGAGATAACCCAGGAGCATGGTCAGGGTGAAGAGATAGACGATGGGGGCTCCACGGAGCGGGAGCAGAGTGCCGGCGAGCGGAAGGGTAAAGAGAAGGCCGCCGACTGCGGGGCCTGACATGTTTGCGATCTGGTAGATCGTGGCTCCCCAGGTGACGGCGTTGACGAAGTGATCCTTCGGCACGAGGCTGGGGAGCAGTGCGCTGGAAGCGGGACCGCTGAAGGCCCGGCCCATACCGATTCCGACCAGCACAGCGTAGATGGGCCAGACGCGGTGGCCAGCGAGGGCCCACGGATGGAGGGAGAGCCAGAGCAGTATGCTGGTGCAGACTGCCTGCAGGCCATAGCACAGCAGGATGATCCTGCGGCGATCGTAGCGGTCGGCAGTGTGTCCGGCGGCGAGCATGAAGATAAGGCCGGGGAGGAAGAGCGAGAGGCCAGTCAGTCCGAGGTCGAGTGCGGAGTTCGTGATCTGGTAGACCTGCCAGGCGACGGCGAGCGACTGCGCCTCAGCGCCAATAACCGCCAGGAGTCTTGCGCTCTGGTAGAGACGGAAATTACGCGAACGAAAGGCATCCCCCGCCCGCGCGGAAGATCGACTGTCACCATCAGCCATGGTTCTATGCTGTCATACTTTAAGTGCAGAAACATTCCGGTCGACCTGGGCGTGGCAGAATGGCTGCATTCGGAAGAAGCGTGCATGTGAAAATTCTGCCGCAGCGGCAATCCGGAAGCAGCTTTCATGCGTCGTAGAACGGGAGTACCTTGGATGTCTATGGAGCGCCTCTGCTTCGGCGGGTGTGGTTCCTGGCGCCGGGGTTGATTCCGGCTGCACCGTTTCTTGTGTTGGCTGTACCGGGGGATTAAGCCTGCGTGGAAGCTGCCGCTACAGGCATTGCGGTTTTCGGGTGTTGGATCACCTTATTTTTGTCTTGGTAAAGAGGGCTCTTTGCGATTTCAAACGACGAAACGGGTTCAGGGTCAGGATCCGGAGCTGGTTTTAGGAGTGCTGGAAGGCTGTCTGCGATCGCTGTCAAACGAAGTTGTACGGCAAGGCAGTCAGATTACGCTGCTCGGCCTGGGACCTTCTCCGCGAGCGATCAATCGCCGGGATACTACGGTGATCGATGTAAAGCGCGAAAACGGCGCTACTGTCATTCATGCAGACGTCCGGTTTCAGGCATCGGCCTTTCTGGGCATGGCCGCTCAGGATGTGGTGGTCAAGGAGAAGCTGGACCACATCTTCGATGACATGCTGACTCAGTTGGGGCTGTCGGGCTGGGCGAGTCCATTAGAGAAGGTCGATGGCCCTGCGGCAACGTCTGCTAGCGTGGAGCGCCTGGCAGCGAACTCTGTCGAACCCGTGCTTGCGGCCCAGCAAACATTCGTGCAGGCATCGTCTACAGTCCCGGTGGCATCGGAAACACCCAGTGACAATCCGCCGGCAGGCGACGCGGAGCCTGCATCCGCAGGGGAACCCGGCAAGAAGGCCGAGCCGACTCGTTCGATGGCGGAATCTGATATCCCGGCTACAGCGGAAGTTCCGGTGGCCGGTGAGCCGATCCGGGAGCGCCTGCCCGTAGAGTCCGCATCCGGGTCTACCGCGTCTTCAACGACAGAGCCGGGAGCATCGCCACAAGTTCGGGTTACTGTCCTGGAAGAGGAGATTACCGTTGAAGAGAAACAGCTCCAGGCCCCAAAGGCTATCCTAGCCCCCGAAGTGAAGCTGCCCGACACTGTCGAAGCATCGACTGCGGTAAAAACGGATTCCGGTAGGAAGGCCGATGTACCGAAGTCGGGTGCCCCAGGCGTCGCGGAAAAAACTTTAGAGGCTTCATCTAAGCCCGCAGAAGAGGCTCCGATCGCCTCTGCGGAAAACGTCAGGCCGCTTTCGGCAAACGTTGCCGCATCATCCTTCAGGCTGGAGAAATCTGCGGAAAGCAAAAAAGATACGGTGGAAGAAAAGAAGCCTGCTCTACCCGTGAAGCCCGAAGCGCCCTCACTGAAGGCTCCGTCTGCGCAGCGTGGTTCGTCTGCGATCACGCCTCTGAAGCCGGCTATGCCGCGGACGGCTGCCGTGACGAAAGCTCCTGCGCAGCCGGCGCTATCTGCTCCGGCGAAGAATATGTTGGGTGCATCCTCTTTCGAGGACGAGCCGGAGGCGAGCTCAAAGTGGCTGAAGTGGAGCGCATGGATCGCGGCATTCATTGTTCTGGTCGTTGCCCCTCTGGTGTGGCTCTATATGCCCAGCCATCCTGAGAGTGCAACGCCGGTGAGCCAGCCCTCCCCGGCTGCTGCTGCGCCCGCCCCCGCACCTCAGCCACCCATATTGGCAAAGCAACCGGGAGACGATCCCGACCCGGTGATGGTGATCTCGGACTGGGAGGCGGCCATGAACTCCAGGGACGCTGACGCTCAGGCGGCCTTTTACGCCGATCCCGTGGAGAGGTATTTCCTGCGTCACAACCTGAGCCGCGATGAGGTCAAGGCCGATAAACTGGCCGCCATCAACCGGCGCAGAGACGACTGGTCCGTGAAGATGGAGAACGTCAAGATAACCCGGGCCGACGATAACACCGCAAAGGCGAGGCTGATCAAGCACTATACCGTCAAAGAGGACGGAAAGATGGCCTCCGAGTGGTTTGTGCCTTCGCTGCTGCTGATGACGCGCGCGAACGGCAGGTGGCAGATCACCTCCGAGCGCGACCTTGGATGGGCAACTTCACTGGATGAACTGGATCACTAGAGTTCGGCTCCTCTTCAGAAGCAATCATTCGGTTCGTCATTCTGAGCAACGCGAAGAATCCCTATATTTTGCCTCCAGCATCTATGGTGCTTCGGAGCAGGATACAGGGATACTTCACTGCGTTCAGGATGACGGTTTTTGACGGCACTGCCCAGGCGGAAATTGATCTAAGGATTTTGCTTCTTCAGCAGCGCCAGGACCTCTTCGGCGTGACCCTCAGGCTTCACTTCTTCGAAGATGTGGATCAGCCGCTGGCCCTCTCCCTTGTCTGGTCCGATGAGATAGGTGGTGCGTTTTACGCCTTTCACCAGCTTGCCGTACATGTTTTTCGGCTTGATGAGGTCGTAGCGGTTGATCAGGACCATATCCGGATCGGCCAGAAGATCGTAGGGAAGGTCGTACTTGTCCTTGAACTTCTTCTGATCCTTAACGGTATCGCGCGAGATGCCGAGGACGACGATGCCGTTCTTCTGGAACTTCGTGAACGCATCGCGGAAGCCGCAGGACTCGATGGTGCAGCCTGGCGTGTCGGCGCGGGGATAGAAGAAAAGGACGACGGGAGAGTTCTTGAAGTCGGAGAGGGAGACGTCTTTTCCGTCCTGATTCTGGAGGGTAAAGTCTTCTACGAGATCGCCAGGTTTCATCGTTGCTTGTCTCAACTTTCTTGATCGGCTTAGCGGGACACCTTTATAGGTGGCCGCGTGACTATTTTAATTTCGAAGACATAAGGCCATTGTTTTCCGGTGACGAACAGCCGGTCGTGTGCAGCGTCATACGCGATTCCGTTCAGGACCGACTCGGAGTCGATTCGCTGGTTATCGGCCAGGATGCCGGTCAGGTCGATCCAGCCAAGCACCCGTCCGTCCTTAGGAGAGATGCGCGCGATACGGTCGGAGTGCCAGATATTGGCGTAGATCTCGCCCTTGATGTATTCGAGCTCATTGAGCTGCTGGACGGAATGGGAGCCATCGTGGACGGTGATGTGGCGGAGCTCCTTGAAGCTGGAGGGATCGCGAAAGCGTAGAGTCGCGCTGCCGTCGCTGGTAATGATCTGCTTTTCGGAGCGAGTCATACCCCAGCCCTCGCCGGTATAGGTGAACTGACGGACAGGTCGCAGGCTGAAGCGGTCGTACACGAAGCAGGTGTGAGACTGCCAGGTCCATTGGTAGAGGTTCGGTCCCCAATCCACAATTCCTTCGCCGAAGTATTGAGCGGGCAAAGGGAGCCGCTGAACAGGCTTGCCGGTCTCGGGACGGATCACGAGAAGCTCAGAGTGTCCTTTGAGGCCTGTTCCCTCATAAAAGTAGCCGTCGCGATAGAAGAAGCCTTCTGTGTAGCTCGTGGTGGAGTGTGGATATTTTGCGACGACCTGATAGGTGTAGACGACAGGAACCTGGGCCTTCGAGCACGCGCCTGCGGCTGTGTGAAGCAACAGGAGACCGCAGGCGTAGCGAATCCATCGAGTGAGCATCTTTGCGGAAGGTTCGTGATCTAAGTAAGGACCGCAATCGTCTTTTCGAGCGATGCAGCATCTTCGACGTGGAGCGAGGGGATGGCGGACTCTCTTCCGAGGATTTGCCGGTTGAGGCCCGTGAGGACCTTGCCGGGGCCGACTTCGACGAAGTGGGTGATCTCCTGCCGGGCGAGGAGACGGATGCAGTCGACCCAGCGCACGGCCCCTGTGACTTGGCGGATGAGGCAGTCGCGGGCATCGGTTCCGCGTGAGATCAGACGTGCATCGACGTTGGATGCGACCGGGAAGGTGGGGTCGCTGAAGGCGGCGGATTCGAGGTCGATGGCCAGGCGGTCCTGTGCGGGCTGCATCAGGGCGCAGTGGAAGGGAGCGCTGACTTGTAACATCACCGTCCGCTTGGCGCCTGCTTCCTTGCATAGTTCGGCGGCCCTCTGGACCGCGGCGGTTGAGCCGGAGATCACGGTCTGGTCGGGCGAGTTGAGATTGGCGGGCGCCACGATGGAACGCGCCATCGCCGCGCGGGTGGCCTCCGGGTTGGTTGCAGCGGCTGCTGAAGGCACTCCAGCATTGGCCGCCGCGATTGCCTCAGGATTTACAGAATCCGGATTGACCGGTGGCGGCGGAGCGGTCGTGTTCTCGTCCGAGGCCTGTGCGCAGAGTTCTGTGATGCGGTCGGCGGCGAGTCCGAGGATGGCGGCCATAGAGCCCTGTCCTTCGGGAACTGCTTCCTGCATGTAGCGGCCCCGCAGGCGGACAGTACGGACCGCGTCGGAGAAGCTGAGCGTTCCGGCGGCGACGTGCGCGGAGTACTCCCCAAGCGAATGTCCCGCGGCAAGAGTCGCCACGATGCCGCGCTCCGAAAGGAGGCGCGTAATCGCTGCCGAGACGGTGAGGATGGCCGGCTGCGTATGTTCAGTCAGCTTGAGCTGATCCTCGGGTCCTTCAAAGATCAGCTTCGAGAGAGCGAAGCCGAGGGCGTCATCCGCCTCCTCGAAGATTGCGCGGGCAGAGGGGAAGGTGTCATAGAGGTCACGGCCCATTCCAACGGCCTGCGATCCCTGGCCGGGAAAGAGAAAAACTGGTTTCATCATTGATAAATATCGTAAATGAGCGCGGCTGTTCTCCCTCGCTGTGGTCAGGTGTTAGCCTCTAACTCCTGGAACAACTCGTAAAACAGATTCGGAAACAAAAGATCATATGCCAGGCTGCTGTATCTTCTCCGGGAAGAGGAAAAACATGAAATGTAGAGTGCTTCCGATATTTGCAGTCTTATCTGTATTTCTGCTGGGTGTTCTCCCTGCGCTCAACCAATCCTCACGGAAGGAGCCGGCGCTGTCGGCCGGAGAGGCCAGGGTTATCGACATGAAGATTGAGTCCATGCGGTCGGAGAGTGACCGGAAGGTTGCACGCGAGTGGTCGAACGCGAAGAAGGTGGCCGAGGTAATCTGCAGGCCGCGTGCAACGGAGTACTGGAAGAAGGCGGCGCCGGGTACAGATCGCGTGTTCCTGGGGACTTCCGATCCATCGACGCTGGTCCTTGAGAGTGACCGCAGATTGACCGGATCCGGTCAATATCGAACTGCCGATGGCTGGACCAATTTCAACTTCACCTGCGAGCTGGATCCGGACCGGGGAAGAGCAAGCGGCTTTGAGGCGACGCCCGTGTCGGAAGCAAAGAAGTAGACGAGCGCAGACTCTCCGGATTCGCAGCTCTACTCGGGGTGCAGATCGTTATGGAAGACGATCCGATCGCGACCATCGGCCTTCGCCCGATACAGGGCTTCGTCCGCGCGGCCGATCAGCTCATCGACATGACTGCTCATGCTGGAGTTGTACCAGGCGACCCCAAAGCTCGAGGTCACCTTTGCGGAGTGATGGTCGAAGTGGAAGGGTTCATTCGAGATGGACATCCTCAACTGATCGAGCCGCGGCTGCGCATCTTTGGGGGGCAGAGCCGGCATCACGATCAGGAACTCCTCACCGCCGTAGCGACCGATAAAGTCGTATGGCCGGATGTGATGGAGCATGCGGTTGGCAGCATCGCGCAGGATGGCGTCTCCAGCAAGGTGGCCCATGGAGTCGTTGATTTGCTTGAAGTGGTCGATATCGGCGAGAACGACGGCCAGCGTGGCTCCTGTGCGCCGGGAGCGGTCCATCTCACGGGCGAGAATGTCAAGAATTGCAGAGCGGTTCCAGATGCCGGTGAGCGAATCGCGTGTGGCCTGCAGGCGAAGTGCCTCGCGGGCAGCCAGCAACTCGGTCTTCTCCGCCTCCAATTCTCGCGTTCTCTGCGCTACGAGTTTGCGTAACATGCGTTGTCGGGCCAGCAGACGATTTTCACGCCAGTGCCAGACCAGGATGGAAGCGCCGAAGGATGCAATGCCGAGCACCAGATACATGGCGCGTGTGCGCCACCATGGCGGCCGTACCGTGAACTGCAGTGAGATGATGGGCGAATGCCTTTGCTGATCCGGGTCGATCGCCTGCAGCTCGAAGCGATAATCCCCGGGAGCAATGGCTGGATAGTGCAGCCAATGCGAGCCTGTTTCGCTCCAGTCGAACTCCATTCCCGAGAGGCGGTAGCGGAACCGGATGGCATCGCCGCGCGCGAAGTCCAGCGAGGTGAAGCTAACGTTCAGCGGTGAGTCCTGCCAGGAGACCATGGAGGTCTTCTCAAGCGAAAGAGGACGGTCCCCGACACCGGCGGAGAGAAAGCGGACGTCGAGCGGCGCAATCGTGAAGAGACGCTCGGGGTGCAGCAGGTGAATCGCTCCACCGTTGGCGCCGATCCATATGGAGCCGTCTTCGTCGGCGAAGAAGGCTCCCTCGTCGGTGTCGTTGGAGATGAGGCCATCCCTGCGGGTCAGCAGGCGCCACGAGGATCCGTTGAAGACGTCCACTCCCAGGTCTGTGCCGACCCAGAGCCATCCTCGACGGTCGAATCGCACGATCTGAACGTCATTCGAGGGGAGGTTCGGTGGCGTCACCGAGACTGCAGAGGTGGGCTGACCGTCCTTCATCTGAAGGTGGAGCAGCGCAGGAATACCGCCGCCAACCCATAGGCTGCCGTCGGGCGCTGCGGCGATATTGCGCATCTGGCCCCGAATTGCATCGGGATCGAGGGCGATGCGCTGGACAGGACCGGGCGTGTGCGGCATCCGGTAGAGCTGGTGATCGGAAAGGAACCAGAGGTCGTGGTCCGGTGTCTCGGCAGCATCCGCGAAGGCATCGCTTGAAAGCATGGGATCGAGCATCTTCTCGATGATGGTTTCCTGCGGGTCGGGGATGACGTACAGCCCATCGCGCGAGAGAATCCAGATGCGCTGCGAAGAGTCCTGAAAGACACGGGCGAGGCTGGGAAGTCTACTCCGGAAGACGATTCGGCTGATATTGGAGTCGGTGCGGAAGACCTCGCCGTCGATGGTGAAGACCCATAGCGATCCGTCAGGCGCCTGAGCGAATCCGGTGCCGTGGGTGAGCGGCATCCTGCCGAAGAGAGCAGGGGTGGTAAGTCGGTGGCTCTCGGTGTTCAGGCGATTGAGCTGAAACTGATCGGCGATCCACAGATGATGGTCCGCGTCACGGAAGATCGTCCAGACGACGTCATCGTGCAGCCCCTGGGCGATGGTCCAGTTCTGCACCTCGCGATACCCTCTCCAGCGGTAGAGGCCATGGCCGCGGGTCGAGATCCAGGGAACGCCGTTCTGGTCGAAGACCAGTGCGCTGACATCCTTGAAATCGATGCCGTTGGAGGTGTCGAAGATCTCCCATCCAGACGATTGTTTCTCCCAGCGAGCCAGCCCACGATTGGTCTGGGTCAGCACGGCGCCCTGGGGATCTTCCGCCATCGTCAGGATGCCGGATCCGTTGTAGATTCCAGCCTCGCTGCCTGAAGGGAGATCACGGCTACGAAACTGGCTTTCACCGTGTGCGAGGATACGGACGTGCTTGCGGCTTCGCACCCACAGATCTCCCTCGCGGCTTTGGAACAGGCAAGTCCAGGAGTCGGCGGGCAGGCCCTGCGAAGCGGAGTAGACCTGAACGCGCCCTGCTGCGTTCGCGCCCAGAGGATCCTGCAACCTGCAGAGAGAGCGGCCACATCCGAACCACAGTACGCGCCCAGTTGCGTTCCCGGCCGGAGCGAGAACGCTCGACACCTTTCCCAGTGCAGGGAGAGTCTGGATATCGTCTTCGTTGAAGAACGGCTCGGCCCGCCACGTTCTCTGTCCGGATGGCCCGCGGGCCTCTGAAAGTAGCATCAAGGTGCCGCGTGCGATGAAGAGAAGGTGTCCGGGGTCGATGGAGGTGATAATTTGGCCTGCGCCGAACTGCATTCTTGCAGACTCCAGAGGCGCAGGATGGAAATGTGTTCCATCAAAGACATACAGGTGGTCATTGGTCGTAACCCAGATTCGTCCTGCAGTGTCTTTGTGAAGTCCGAGGACGAGGGACTCTCCGATGCCTTCCGTCGGACCGAAGTGCTGGAAATCCGCACCGTTATAGCGGAAGAGACCATTCTCGGTGGCGACCCAGAGGAAGCCTGCGTTATCTTGCACCAGGTCGAAGACATCCAGGTTGCGAAGGCCTTCGTCCTGGCCATATCTGGTAAAGCTGAACTGCTGCCCCAGGGCACTGCTGAAGCAGGCGAGGATAAAGGACGCAGCAACGATTACGCGCATCAGGCACGTTCTGCCCGGCGGCGGAAATCCCGGAAATAGGAAGTCAGGTTTGCGTTCAGGCAGCCTGCTCAACGGGAGTCACCTGCGCAACACCTGGGATTCCGGCCAAATTCACATAAAAGCATTCGGCTGCGGGGAGGATGTTTGCAAGCCCTGGTGTCTCCTTAATCTATCAGGAATGAATAGTTTCGAACCGCTCCCGGTGGGTACATCTCAATGCGCAGGGCTATCCGTACACATTCAAACAAAGAAATGACCATCTGAGGATCGGGCTTTAGACTCCAAGGCCGAAGTCGATGTCCTGCTGGTCTCCGGAATGGGAGTAGAAGTCATAGGGCGTTCGCCGGTTGAACTTGTACCGCAGACGAAGTTCACGGCCGATGAACAGGCCAAGAGCTACGGCTCCGAGACCGGCGGAGACCCAGCCGACGGTCTTGATCAGTGTCGATTCCTTCTCGTCTTCCGGAAACGGAAGATTGCTCAAGGCAGAGGCCACAGAATCCTCGGTGCAAACGGACTTCATGCTATGGATGATAGCGCAGGTTGTGGATGGTTGGCAGCCGGACGAAGAGGCATTGCGCTCCACAGGTACTCTTTCAGGCTCACCTGACGTCCACCTGCTGGAATCCAAGACTGTAGAGCAGGGTGGTGACAGCGGCCTGCGCGTTTTTACGAGCGGCATCCAGGATGCCATCCGAAAGGGCGGTCTGCTCCAACTGCCTCTCCGCTCGCGCACGGGTCTCCGACTCCAGGTTCTGATCGACGGGAACAAGAAGTCCTGTCGTCCGGGCATAAACCCGTGTGTGCTGGTTGTCGACCCTCGTGGTGAAGAGCTGGGATGCCGGAAGATTTACGTGGACTTTGCGTACACCATCGGCCTGGGTAATGCGAATGTCTTCGGACTTCAGCCGGGAGAGGTCGATCCCGGCGATGGCCTGTCCATGAACGACAAGGAGGATGCGATCGCCGGCGAGAAGGTCGGGCAGAACGGCGCTCGACTTAGAACCTTCAATCACCGTGTCTAAGGAATAAACGACGGTCTCGAGCCGGTTCAGCCGCTGGATGCGCTGAACGATCGCCGGCACAGAGGTATCAAAGGCGGTGGTGCGCCCTGTGATCCGGTCGGCGATACGGGCCATAGCGCCAGTGGTGGCATGGCGAAGGAAGAGGACCAGCGCGGCTGCCCCCAGCAGAAGCGCCAGGGTGAGGCAAAGAAGGAGGCCCACCCAGCTTCGGCTGCTACTGTGTTGAGTCGTCATCCTGCTTTGGATGGTATCGCAACGGCTGCCGTAAGCAGTGAAGAGGCTGATTTTCTGCTGGATGCGCGTTCTGCGGCAAAAAAAAATCCGCAGGGGAAGGGCTTGCCCCCCTGCGGATGGGTTAGCGGAGTTATCCGTCAGGCCAAAAACTTGCGCTTGGCGAAGCTGGCAAAACCGAGGGCTCCTGTGCCGAGCAGCAGGATGCTGGAGGGTTCTGGCGTCGCGGCCACCGGCGTGGCAAAGATCTGACCGGTGGAAAAGGCGCCGCCTCTGAGATCAGTGTAGACATAACCCAGCAATCCGGAGTTGAGGGTGATCTGGAACCGGCCATTTGCGAGGCTGCCGTCGTAGTTGATGCTGGCAAGCTGACCGAGCAGGAAGTCGACCGAGGCCGGAGAGTCTGAGTCGGCGAGCGTAAAGGTGTGGCCGGCGATGGTCATGGACAGATCGGTGAGATCGTGACCGGCGGCACCGTTCTGGAAGAATGCATCTACTGGAAAGTTCGGGGTGTCGTCGATCGTGAACGAGCCGGTACCACCGGCGAAGACGTTTCCTACGATATTGACCAGGCTGAGATCGTAGGTTACGGGTGAGGCGTGAGCCGCAGCAGGCGCCGCCACCAGACCAAGAGTCAGAAAAAGTACAGATAAAATTCTGCGCATAAGAGAAGGGCCCTTTCGGAATTCTTTGTTCCTGTATCTGTAAGGTCGTACGTGGTTTACGGGCAGTCAACGGGAAAGATAGTTCCCCGGAATGCGCAAACATCTGCGGTAATCGGAGATTCCGATTACTAAAGGCAGTAGAAGTAATTTGTTTGGGGAAAGCGGAGGATGTGAAGCAGCGATGATCTAATCGCACATGCCAAGATGAACATGCATTATTTTGCGGCTAAAAAAGATATTTCCAAAATGGGAAAAGTTCACCCTTAGAGGTGCATTCCTCTTAAAGGAAAGATTTTGGCCTCGCGCGCGACGATGCCGCCGGCATGGATGAGGTTTCTGGTCTGAGTGTTCCAAAGACTCTGAGGAGGTGCATGCGAGATCAGTTGTGATTCGTGGCGAAAACTTCTCAAGAGCCAGTCTGGCGCTGGCTGGGAACATTGGCTGCATGCCTCGCGGAGACATGCAGCAGCTATGCTCAAAAGCGTTTCAGATCTTCTATAACGCTTGCTCGATTGCTTCTGCGCCAGCGACTTCAGTCGTTGCGTGGTTGGTACGGTTGCGATAGCTTGCAGCGACGAAGTCGCGGAAGAGCGGATGCGGCTCAAGCGGCTTCGATTTGAACTCAGGGTGGAACTGGCAGGCGAGGAAGAACGGGTGGCTGGGGATCTCGACGATTTCGACGTAGGTTGCGTCGGGGGTAGTTCCGGTGAGGCGAAGCCCGGCGCCGGTCAGGACAGCCTCGTACTCGCGGTTGAACTCGTAACGATGGCGGTGACGTTCTGAAATCTCGGTCGTGCCGTAAGCCTTTGCGGCCAGCGAGCCGGGTTCGAGCACGCAGGGCCACGCGCCCAGGCGCATGGTTCCACCCATCTCTTCGACTCCGGTCAGCTCACGCAGCTTATAGATGATGCGGTGAGGCGTGGCGGGGTCGAACTCGCCGGAGTTGGCTTCCTTCAGGCCACAGACGTTGCGGGCGTACTCAATGCAGGCCGTCTGCATGCCCAGGCAGATTCCGAAGTAGGGTGTTCCTGTCTCGCGCGCATAGCGGATGGCGTTGAGCATGCCTTCGATGCCGCGCTTGCCGAAGCCGCCGGGAACCAGGATGCCGTCGAAGCCTTCGAGCTGCTGACGATATTCCTGGGTTGGCTTGCCGTCGGAATCGTGAGTTTCGAGGCCTTCAGCCTCGATCCAGGTGACGCGAAGCTTGAGGTTCTGCGAGAGAGCGCCGTGGACGAGAGCTTCCTTCAGGGACTTGTAGCTGTCCTCGTATTCGACATACTTGCCGACGATCCCAATGGAGACCTCGTCCTTGGGGTGATAGGCACGGTGAACGATATCCTGCCAACGCGAGAGGTCGGGTTCGGGGGCGTTGATGTGGAGGTACCGGAGCGCAAGAGCGTCGACGCCTTCCTGCGCAAAATTCAGGGGAACCTCATAGATGCTTGGGACGTCGCGGGCAGCGATGACGGCTGCCTCCTCGACGTTGCAGAAGAGGGCGATCTTCTGGCGCATCTCGCGGGGCACGGCGCGCTCGGTGCGGCAGAGCAGGATGTCGGGCTGGATTCCGATGGAGAGCATCTCTTTGACCGAGTGCTGGGTGGGCTTGGTCTTGAGCTCCTGCGCGGCGGCGATCCAGGGGATGAGGGTGACATGCACGAAGACGGTGTTCTCGCGGCCCAGGTCCTGGCGCATCTGGCGAATGGCTTCGAGGAAGGGGAGCGATTCGATGTCGCCGACGGTTCCGCCAATCTCGACGATGGCAACATCGCAGTCTGCGGCGACCTTGCGCATGGCGTTTTTGATCTCGTTGGTGACGTGCGGAATGACCTGCACGGTCTTGCCGAGATAGTCGCCGCGGCGCTCCTTGGTGATGATCTGCTCGTAGATGCGGCCCGTGGTCAGGTTGTTGTCGCGGGAGAGCTTCGCATGCGTGAAACGCTCGTAGTGGCCCAGGTCGAGGTCTGTCTCGGCTCCGTCGTCGGTGACGAAGACCTCGCCGTGCTGGAACGGCGACATGGTTCCGGGATCGACGTTCAGGTACGGGTCGAACTTCATCAGGTTGACGCGGAGTCCGCGGGCCTCGAGCAGGCAGCCGATGGAGGCCGCTGCCAGCCCTTTTCCTAACGAAGACACAACACCGCCCGTTACGAAGATGTACTTTGCAGACATTTCCGCGACCTCTTCAGATGGATTGGAAGTTTGTGCGTGGTGTGCACGATTAAGTATCGCAGGGTCTCCGGCTTGAAGCAAGAAGTGCGGAGGAAAGCCGGTCCGAAGGTGCGAATTGGGGCTGAATCACTCTGAAATCGTTTATCTGCCGGAGATGCCAGCTCCATTGACTTCTTGGTAAAGTATCGAGCACGCGTTGACGGCGGAGATTCTGCTGTCCCTATGGTCCGACATTGAGACAGATAAGACTCCAACTCCAGATTAAACGGCATCACAGCTTCTTAAGGAGAACAGCTTTGACCTCACAGAAATCGATCTCCGCGGTGGCGGTTGCTGTTTTTTGTGCGGCAGCTTCCTTGTGGGCGCAGGATGCGAACTTCCATAACGCTCCTGCCTCCTCGGCTGCAGCCCAGAATCCCCATACGACCGAGGCGGACGCCCAGGCCGGCGGAGCGATCTACCAGCAGAGGTGCGCCGCCTGTCACGGGCCTACGGCGAAGGGAGCGGGAAATGTGCCGGGGCTTGCCTCTGGGCCGACGCAATCGGCAAAGCCCGGCGAGGTCTTCTGGTACATCACGAAGGGCGATCTGGCCAACGGAATGCCGTCGTGGGCTTCCCTTCCTGAGGAGCAACGCTGGCAGGTTGTGAGTTACCTGAAGTACCTGGGCGGCCCGAATGCCAAAATGCTGACGCCCACTGCGGAAAATGGAGCAGCTGTCGCCAGCACGGCGAAGTTCAACGCTCCTCCTCCGACTCCACCGTTTACCGATTTCCGGTATGAGGAGCCGGGCAAGATTCGCAAGATTACCGTCGCCGATCTTCCGAAGCCATTCGCGACCCAGTCGGCTGGCAACCAGGCGCATCTGGTTCCTCGGCCTGACGGTGTGTGGCCGAAAGTTCTGCCGGGCTTTAAGGTGGAGCAGTATGCGGAGGGCTTGAACAATCCGCGCATGATTCGCACTGCGCCCAATGGCGACTACTTTGTAGCGGAGAGCATGGGTGGGCGCATTCACGTCTTCCGCGGCATTACGGCGGGCGGAAAGGCCGAGAAGGAGAGCGTCTACGCGACCGGTCTGAATCGTCCCTTTGGCATCGCTTTCTATCCGGAGGGTCCGGATCCGCAGTGGCTCTATATAGGTGATACGGACGAGATCGTTCGCTTTGCCTACAAGAACGGTGATCTGGAGGCGAGCGGTAAGCCGGAGCACATTGCCGATCTGCCGAGCGGCCCGCGGGGCCACTGGACGCGCGATATCCGGTTTACGCCGAACGGGAAGAAGATGCTGGTCTCGGTCGGTTCAGCCTCGAACATCGACGATCCAGACATGACGCCGGCAGAGAAGAATCGGGCCGACGTGCTGGAGTTTAACCCGGACGGCAGCGGAATGAAGGTCTACGCTTCCGGCATTCGCAACTGTGTGGGTGAGGGAATCAACCCGAAGACGGGCGAGCTTTGGTGCTCTGTGAATGAACGGGATGCGCTGGGCGACAATCTTGTTCCGGACTACATTACCAGCGTCAAGCCGGGCGGCTTCTACGGCTGGCCCTGGTGGTACATGGGTGACCACCAGGATCCGCGCCATGAGGGCAAGCATCCCGAGCTGAAGGACAGGACGATCGTGCCTGACGTCCTACTGAACCCGCACAACGCTTCGCTGGGGTTCACGTTCTATGACGGCAAGCAGTTCCCGGCGGAGTATGACGGGGACATCTTCGCCGCGGAGCATGGCTCGTGGAATCGTTCAGCACGCGTCGGCTATGAGGTCATCCGGGTTCCCCTGCATGGAACGGGACACGCGACCGGAGAGTACGAGGACTTTATGACCGGCTTTGTGCTCCCGAGTGGCGACGTCTGGGGTCGACCAGTGGCGGTTACGGTCGCGACGGATGGATCACTGCTGGTGACGGACGACGGATCGAACGCGATCTGGAGGATTAGTTACACGGGCAAGTAAGCCTTTACAAACGATCCTTCCCCGAAGTCTATGCCTGGCAAGGACTCCTCCCGGAGTCTGGTGCAGGACGTTCCATCGAAAAATCTTTGCGGGTTCCTCCTGCAGGGTCATTGCTTCTCGATCGCCTTAGAGATGAAGGAAAAATACCGGTGCGAGAGAGAGCAGGAAAGCTGCGGCTTGGAGAGCGATTACCGCCATGGTTTGTCTTGGGGCTTGCCGCCACCACCGGAAGATGAAGAAGGCCAGAATGGGCGCCTGCCCGGCCATGAGCAACTGCCACAGATGAGCCAATGTTCCCTCATCGGCCTGACGATGGATGCCGAAGAAGGCCAGTGTGACAAGCACGACAGAGAGAGCCGTCACCGACATCAGCAGGGGAAGAAAGGCGGCCGGCTGTTTAATGAGCCATCCGACAGAGTAGCGATTTAGATTCATCGAGTTCATTTCAGCTCCTACGGTGGGGCAGAGGTTCTCCGAGATTGCAGACCGTATGACGTCGAACAAGATACGGTGATCCATCTTCTGGGAGTGCAGCAGATCTTCAAATTCAGCACCATAACGCCGTCTCCACGTTGAAGGATAAAAGTAAAGAAGAACATGGATCAGAGCGGCCTTCATGATGCCGCCAGCCTCTCAAGGCCTGTCTTCGAGAATCGATGCAGGATACTGAGACGCTCGCGAAGGACGCGGACTCCCTTGGCGGTGATGCAGTAAGGCTGCCGACGTTCTTCCGCCGGTAGCGGCTCGATGAGTTGCTGCTGTTCGAGCCGGGCGATTGCACCGTAAAGGGTCCCTGGGCCGAGACGAGTTCCACAGAGTAGAACGATGTCCTCAATCATTGCGTGCCCATGCTTGGGACCGCCAGCGAGGCTGGCGAGAATGAGCAAGGGGGGATCAGAGTACTGCTGCTCTCGCCCAGACTTTGCTACGTTTGGCTTAGTACTACGCATGACGTAGTTATTGCACGATAGTGACCCGCTGACAAGGAAAATCTCAAAGAAAAGCGTTCTACCTCCCGGATTTATTCACGGGATAGGTCACTTTTTATCGTTTTCTGGGGTTGCTCTGTTCTGGGAATCTCTTTCGTTGCATGCAGAAGAGTCTCGAGCGCCCATGCCACGGCTTGTTCCGCTTCAGTGCCTGAGAGCAGGCCGCGATCACGGAGCAACTGCCAGAAGGCAGCGCTGTAGATGGAGACGAAGACCGCGACGATGCGCACCTTTTCGTCTTCAGCAAGCCCTTCAAGTGCGGCAGCGAGACTCCTGGTGAAGGCGGCGCGGCCCTCAACGCCTCCCTGCTCGCGGACATCATTTCCGGCAGGAGAGGTGATGACGGCGCGGACGAGCAGTTCGTTGGTCTCAAATTCTCCGAAGACCGTGCGGGCAAGCGGAATGATCTCATCTTCGGTCTCGGGGAAACGCGTCCTGGTCGCTTCGCGCAGCCTGAGCCAGAGGGCATGAAGCAGGCTGGCACGGTCGGGAAAGTAGCGGTAGACCGTGCGAGCACCCATGCCGGCGGCCTTAGCAATGCTTTCGTGCGAGAACGTTCCGCGCGGGCCCTGGCCGAGTTGCTGCATGGCTACGGTCAGAATCTGTTCACGGGTCGCAGCGGTCTGGCGATCACGCAGGCTCTGCGGCTCTGCATTCATGGCAGCATTCTGTCACTCGAGCAGAAGTCTGTCTATATGTCGGCTCCAGTATTTTTTCCGGCAGAGGCGCATCGAGGTGTAGTGCAACGGAGGCGCTGAAAGTCATTGGCCGAGGCGCTGTCCTGGTTCGGCAGACGAGTCGTCCACTATCTCTCCGGGGTGAACCCAGGAGCGCATATTGCGGAGATGATGTTGCATGTGGGCGATGTAGTCCTCAATGAGGAAGCCGAGGGTGAGGGGTGAGCCCGCGACTGCGCCTTGATTTGCGAGGGAAGCGTGGGGAATATGGCGGATGGTCCAGACGATGTGCTCGTTGAGGGCGAACCAGAGAGCGAGGACCTCGGCCCACTCGCGATTATGGTAGTGCTGCACTGCCACCCAGGAGTCCTGGGCGTACCCGGGCATGTGCTCGAAGGCGATCTGCATCCGGACCATGCGAGTGAGGTTATTAATAGCGGAGTCGGTGAGGTGACCGATGACCTCCTTGGCGGACCATTTGCCCTCGCGCTCGGGAAGGCTGGCGTCGGCGTTCGAGAGGGTGACGAGCCAGGGGACTGCGGATCGAATGGTAGAGGAGAGGTGCCGCGCCAGCTCCTCCGGATCGAGGAGGCCGGGATCGGTCGGCTGTGTGTAGGTTATGCCCATTCGAACGCTCCTTGATTAAGAACGAACTCTGGCCAGGTGTCATTTGAGGCGATTCCTGGTGTGAGATAGAGCGAGACGACGTCGAAGCGTGCCGTGGACGGGCGACGTGGGGCTGGAATGCGTTGCATGTAAGCGCGCGCAAGGCGGCGAAGGACGCGCTGCTTTTCGTGGTCTACAGCCAGCTCAGCGGCGAAAGCATCGCGGTGCGTGCGGGTTTTGACCTCGATGAAACAGAGTGTGGAACCATGCCAGGCGACGAGGTCGAGATCGCCGCGAAATTTTGCGCTCTTCCAGCGGCGGGCAACGACGATGTATCCATGGAGGCGGAGATGGAAGAGGGCTTCGCGTTCGCCGAGAGTGCCGGTCTCAAGGTGCGAGGCGGAGCGGGTGCGATGCATGGAATGGAGGCGTCGGATAGCCCAGCTTTGTGCATGGATCCAGGCTCGCGCGGTGAGTCGCGGCCTGCGGGGAGTTCGTGCGGCGACGGGCATGCCTTCAGGATAGCGGGACGAAGGGACGTGCGCACCTGGGATGTTGTAGAGAAAGCGTGAAAGTGGCGCAGGGAAGAGAAAGTGTCTTGACAAGGATGCAGCCGGAGCGCAGTATCTCGGGCAGATTCTTTCCTGCGCCCTGCAGGACTTGCAGTTTTAGCGCTTTATCCGGGCTTTGGGTTTCTTCACCAAAGGAGATTCGTTTTATGCCCGATCTTGAGAGTAGGTTCTCTTTCTCTGGAACTTTTCCCTGACTTGATCCTTCATTGTCGCTGGCGGTGGATCCGACCTGCTGAAGATTTTTAAAAAAGTTGAATGAGGTGGCGCAACGCCTGTTCGCCTACATGGAGTCTGCTGGCTACGCAGTCGCGTGGAAGATGCAGGGCTGAAGGGCGGAGAAGATGGCGGGATGCGCTCCTCCAGCGCCCGGGACGAGGCGCTGGAGAGGATCGAGTGGGCGCGCACAACTTCCCTCCTGTGCGCGCCCGTCGGTCCTCGCGATGAAGATCTTTGGATCCAACAGAGAGCAAAATGGAATGGAGGAACATTTCGATCCGCTGCGACCGTCTAATATAGGCGAGTGAATGGATAGGGGGATCGATGACTCTGCTGAATGCGCCGAAGTACAACGCGGGCCGCGAACGCCGGAAAGCTGTTCTCATCTATGGCGGAATTGCCGTAGTGGTTCTGGTGGCGGTGATTGGAGTGCTTGGTTTCCTGATGGGGCATGGATGGTTCTTCACGAACCTGAAGGCGGAGCATCGGGTGAACCAGTTTTTCAATGCGCTGGAGGCAAAAAACTACAACGAGGCATACGCGATCTGGATGAACGATCCCAATTGGCAGCAGCATCCCCAGAAGTATGACTACACGCTGAAGCGGTTTACCGAGGACTGGACGACAGAGAGTCCGGTCGGTCCAATTCGCTCGCACCACGTTGATATCTCAAAGACGGACGGCTCAGGAACGTTTGGGACGGGCATTATTGTGGCGGTGCGGGTGAACGGCGGCCAGAAGATGTTTATGTGGTATGAGAAGAAGGATGGAACTCTGACGTATCCGGCGCCGCATGAGCTGCAGTATCAGTGACCGGACTTGTTTCCCGGCAGGGGAAATCAATCTTCATCAAATACGGCATCAAGATCATGAAAAGCGCGTTTTTGGGAATCTATTTGCGGATCTGGGTTTGACCGCGGCTCGTGCAATTCCTTAGCATCGTTGGGTTTGCTGCCGAGACCTGCGCTGGATCGAATCGCCAACTTATTCTGGCCTGCCATGCGTGATGAAGGAAGAATTGCGCCTTCCGGAGAGGAAGGGGGTTTCTCTGCAGACGTGGCCACGTTGAATTTGCGATCAGAGGAGACGCGTGGGATGAATCGCCGGGATGTGATCAAGGGAGCACTCTTGTCCGCGGGAGCCATTTCAACCGGAAGCGCGATGGCGCAGGAGGTTGAGAGCAGGGCAGGAGGGGAGAAGCCGGCTCCGCACGAGAGCTTTCCGGCGGCACCGCGCAAGACGAACGGCGAGCGCATGCCCAATATCCTTTGGGTGTGTACGGACCAGCAGAGATTCGACACGATCTCGGGGTTGAGCAACTCCGTCATTAAGACGCCGAACCTTGAGAAGTTCATGGGCGAGTCGGTGACGTTTACCAATGCGTTTGTGCAGACGCCGATCTGCTCTCCATCTCGAGCGAGCTTTTTGACGGGTCGGTATCCGCATGTGACCGGGCTGCGGGCGAATGGGCAGAGGATCAACCCGACGGAGCGTCTGGTGACACGCACGCTGGCGGACTATGAGTACACCTGCGGGCTGGCAGGCAAGCTGCACCTCTCGCCCTGCCTCGGCGGCCGCGTGGAGCAGCGCATCGACGACGGGTACGAGGTCTTCAAGTGGAGCCACGATATCAGCGACAACTGGCCGCTGAAGAACGAGTGGTACGTGTGGCTGGACCGGCAGGGGGTGAAGATCCCGAAGGCTCCGAAGGGGCCGGTCTGGGGGATGCCGATCGATCCGAAGTACTCGCAGACGGCGTGGTGCGCGGATATGGCGATCCAGTTTATGCGCCAGCAGAAGGAGTTCAATCCGTGGCTGATGTCGGTGAATATCTTCCAGCCGCACCATCCTTTCTATCCGACGGCGGAGTACCTGAGCCACTATGACCCGGCGAAGATGCCGAAGCCGGCGTATCGCGAGGGCGAGCTGAAGAACAAGCCGGTTTTCCAGACGGTGGACCACAACGGCGCGTATGGCGGGAAAGACATCTCGTTTGCGAAGACGTCGCCGGAGGTTCATCAGGAGGTGATTGCGGCGTACTACGCGATGATCGAGCAAGTGGACACGGAGATGGGCCGCATGATGCAGGCGCTTGAAGAGAGCGGGCAGGCGGACAACACCATCGTCATCTTTATGAGCGACCATGGCGAGATGCTGGGCGATCATGGGATGTACCTGAAGGGGCCGTATTTCTACGACTGCCTTTCGCGGGTGCCGCTGATGATTCGCTGGCCGGGAAGATTTAAGAAGGGGCTGAAGGTGGATGCGCTGGTGGAGCTGGTGGATCTGGCTCCTACGCTGCTGGAGGCAGCGGGGATCCCGGTTTCAGCTGGGGTGCAGGGCCGCTCGCTAATGCCGCTGCTGACGGGGCAGACGACGGAGCATCGCGACAACGTGTATATGGAGTACTTCGACGCAAATGCGACCTATGAGATTCCGCCGATGCTGACGAGCGTTCGGACCAAGAAGTGGAAGCTGAACTACTGCGACAAGCCGAGGACAGGTGAGCTTTATGATCTGGAGAAGGATCCGGGCGAGTTCAACAACCTGTGGGGCGATCCGCACGCGCGTGACGCGCAGGAGATGATGATGCACACCCTTGTGGGGCGCATGATTGAGACGACCGATCCGCTGCCGGTGCGGCATACTGCCTGGTAGACCAACCTTTCGATACTGAGGGACTGATATTGATGCGAATGAGACTCGTAGCCTGCGCGGCGCTTGCGGCGATGTGTGTTTCTGGAGTGGCACAGCAGCAGCACCGTCCACCGGCTGTACCGTTGATTACCCACGATCCTTTCTTCAGCCTGTGGTCGATGGGGAACAAGCTGACGGATGTTCCGGTGAAGCATTGGACGGAGGTGGCGCAGCCGATCGTGGGATTGATCCGGATCGATGGCAAGACCTATCGGTGGATGGGGGCGATGCCGCGGTATTTCGGGATGCCCGCGGTGGAGACGATGGAGCAGACGTCGGTGGAGCTGACTCCGCTGCACACAAAGTATCACTTCAGGGCTGCGGGGCTGGAGCTGGCGGTGACGTTCTTCAGTCCACTGCTGCCGAAGGATCTGGACGTGATGTCGCGCCCGGTTACGTATGTGAGCTGGAGCGTGCGGTCGCTGGATGGAAAAGAGCATCAGGCAGACCTGCTGCTGGATGTGGATCCTCTGATCGCGGTCGATCAGCCGAGCCAGCCGGTGACGTGGTCGCGGACGCGTGCCGAAGGCCTGACGGTGCTGAACGTGGGGACGCGCGATCAGGATTATCTGCACCAGTCCGGCGACCGGGTGCGGGCTGACTGGGGGTACTTCCATCTGGCGGTTCCGGATACGGCGAAGGCGTCCACCTCAATGGCGTTTAACGGGATTCCGACGTTTGTGACCTCGGGGAATCTTCCGGAGGTGGATGATTCGTCGATGCCATTGCCCGCGATGCGGCGAGGACGTGCGGCGCATCTTTCGGCGAAGCTGCCTCTGGGAACGGTGGGAAGCACGGCTACCGAGGGGCACGTTGAGGTTGCGTACACGCAGACCTACGCGATCGAGTACATGGGAAGAAGGCTGCGCCCGTACTGGCAGCGCAATGGGATGAGCGAGGGCACGCTGCTCGCAACGTCGGAGAAGGAGTATGCGCAGATCGAGCAGCGCGGAACGAAGTTCGACGACGAGACGATGGCCGCGATGGAGAAGGCTGGCGGGGCCGACTACAAGTACCTGACGTCGCTGCTGTTTCGCCAGACGATAGCGGCGCACAAGCTGGTGGCCGACATCGATGGGACGCCGATGTTCTTCTCCAAGGAGAACGACAGCAACGGATGCATCGATACGGTGGATGTAACGTATCCGTCCTCGCCGTTCTTCCTGCTGTTCAACCCGAAGCTGCTGGAGGCGCAGTTGGAGCCGGTGATGCGGTATTCGGCGTTGCCGCGCTGGCGGTTCCCGTTTGCGCCGCATGACCTGGGGACCTACCCGCTGGCGAACGGGCAGGTCTATGGCGGTGGGGAGGAGAACGAAGAAGACCAGATGCCGGTGGAGGAGAGCGGAAACCTGATCATCATGGTGGCCGCGATGGAGCGCGCTGAGGGCAACTGGGACTTTGCGAAACGCTTTATGCCGCAGCTGACGCAGTGGGCAGATTATCTCGAGAAGAAGGGGATGGACCCGGAGAATCAGTTAAGCACGGACGACTTCGCCGGTCACCTCGCGCACAATACCAATCTCTCAATCAAGGCGATTGAGGCGCTTGGGGCGTTTGTCGAGATCGCTCGCGGAGTAGGCGATGCGAAGCTGGCGGACAAGTATGCTGCCGCTGTAAAGCCGATGCCGGCGCAGTGGGAGAAGATGGCGCTCGACGGCGACCACTACAAGCTGGCGTTCGATCAGCCTGGAACGTGGAGCCAGAAGTACAACCTGGTGTGGGATGACCTGCTGGGTCTGCACCTGTTTCCGAAGCGCGTGATGCAGACCGAGTGGTCGTTCTACAGCAAGCATATGGAGAAGTACGGTCTGCCGCTCGACAATCGCAAGACGATCACGAAGCTGGACTGGGAGGTCTGGACGGCGAGCCTGGCGAGCACGCCGGAGCAGTACCAGGACCTGATCCATCGACTGGTGGTGTGGGCGGATGAGACGCCTTCGCGGGTGCCGACGACGGACTGGTACGACACCATCAGCGGAAAGCAGATGGGCTTCCAGGCGCGGTCAGTTGTGGGTGGGGTGTTTATCAAGGCGCTTATGGCGAAGGGGATCACGCATTAAAGCTTGCAAGTCGTCATCCTGAGCAACGCGAAGGATCTCTATATTCCACCGGGAACGCTATAGGCGCCACCGGCAAAATACAGGGATCCTTCACTTCGTTCAGGATGACGGATTGAAAATGGCACCTGAAGGACGTGCCACGGGAAGAAGACGCAAAACTAGCTTTTTATCTGATCGAAGGCGGTTGCTGCTGCTCCCTGAACGCCGGAGTAGAGGCCTGCGGCAGATGCGATGAGGCGCGGCGGACGCTTTGCCCCGAAGTGGAGCAGGGTTGCGCTGCGTTGTTCGACCTCGTGCAGGAAGTCTCGCTGGCCTTCGATGAGGCCGCCCGAAAGGAGGATCGCTTCGGGATCGAGCAGGTTGCAGATATTAGCGACACCTTCAGCGAGATAGCCGGCAAGCTGGCTGTAGGCGTGACGTGCCTTCGGATCTCCAGCGATGGAGCGCTCGGCGATGAGGCGGGCGGCGGTGGCGGCGGGCTGATCGATGGGAGCCGAGGGTTCGAGCTGTCGGTACTCTTCGATGAGAGCGGCGGTGGAGACGTAGGCTTCCAGACAGCCGCGGCGGCCGCAGTTGCACGGCTTGCCGTCGAACCGGATGGTCTGATGGCCGAGGGTGCCGGCGAAGCCGTGAGTGCCGCGGACGAGGCGTCCGTCGATGACGATTCCACCGCCGATTCCGGTGCCGATGGTGAGGGCGACGAAGTTCGATAGGCCCTTGGCGGCTCCGAAGCGAAGCTCAGCGAGTGCGGCGGCCTGGGCGTCGTTTTCGACGAAGACGGGAAGCTCGGTAAATCCCTGAAGGTACTGCCGGAGGTGGAAGCCAGCCCAGCCGGGCAGGTTTTCGGTGGCAGCGAAGACCGTGCCCTTGGCGGAGTCGATCGCTCCTGCGCTGGCGACCCCGATGCCTGCGATCTCGAGTTTGGCATCGGCTGCTGCCTTCAGGGTCTGGGTGAGGGCGGTGCTGAGTCCGGCGGCGATGGTCTCGCGGCCCTGCGAGGCTTGTGTTGGGACCTGCTGAGGAAGCTGCACTGTGCCATCTTCACTGACGACTGCAGACTTGATGGCGGTGCCTCCGATATCGATCCCGATGACGTAGCAAGGCGCCTTCGAGGTCGGCTCGGAGAGAGGCCGGATGGCCTCAACAAAGGTTGCGGTGATGCTGCCGGGGCGGGTGATGGCAGAGCCGACGACGACCGACCATGCACCGGCTTCGAGGGCGATGCGGGCCAATGCAGGCGTGGAGACGTTGCCCTCTGCGATGACCGGCTTGCCGGTCTCGCGTGCCAGTGCAGTGACGAGTTCCGGATGGAAGCCGAAGGTGGCCTTGGTCTCCTCGGTGTAGCCGTGAAGGGTGGGGGCGACGATGTCGGCTCCGCCTTCGGCAGCGAGGATGCCGTCGTGCAGGGTGGCGATGTCAGCCATGACGAGCAGGCCCAGCTCCTCGTGGATGCGGCGGACGATCTCGCGCCAGGGCTCGCCGTAGAGATGCGGTCGGTCGGTGCAATCGAGCGCGATGATGTCGGCTCCTGCTTCGGCCAGAGCTTTGGCGGAGGCGAAGTCGGGGGTGATGCGGAGCTGACCGCCCTCGTAGCTCTTCTGAATGGCGATGATGGGCAGTTTGGTGTCGAGCCGGACGGCGCGGACGTCCTCGGGACTGTTGAGTCTGATACCGCTGGCGCCTCCCATGACGGCGGAGCGGGCGACGCGGCGCAGCGTCTCGGTATCCTCCATGGGATCGTTGGGGGCAGCCTGACAGGAGACGATGAGCTTGCGGTAAATCGATTGCAGGACGGAGTTCATGGGCTGGACGAGTTCCTGAAGTGTCTGGAGTCTGAAAGATGGTACTCTACGCCGGCACGTATGGTTGTATAGTCTACTAGCGAATCTGGCTCTTCATAAAAGATATAAGGTGTGTTGCGTCCAGGACACAGATGGGAAATATGCACGATGTGCTGATTGCAGGAGCCCTGCTGGCCGTTGTTTCGGGAGTTATGAACGGCCTCTTCACGCTGCCGATGCGCTTTCTTGGGCGCTGGTCGTGGGAGAACGTCTGGACTGTCTTTATAGGCGGCGCCTGCCTGCTTTTGCCAGCGGTCCTGGTGGGAATCACGGCGCCGCAGAGTTACAGGCTACTGCTGGAGGCGCCAGGCCGCGCTGTGGGGATCGCCCTGGCGACTGGCTTTGCCTGGGGCTTTGGGGCGATCATGTTTGGTCAGAGTGTGAGCGCGATCGGCATTGCGCTGGCCAATACGTTTGTTCTTGCCATCAGTTCGGCGCTGGGAGCTCTGCTGCCCATGCTGTTGCTGACCCCGGCCAGAATTTACGAGAGATCGGGGCAGATGGTCCTGCTGGGGGTGGCGATTGAGATCTGCGGAATTGCGCTGTGCGGCAGGGCGGGGTTGCTGCGGGAGCGGGCCGCGGTCAACCAGAAAGAGCAGAGGGGCGATCTGGTCGGCAAGGCACGGCCGCTGGCTGTAGCGCTTCTTCTGGTCATCGGTTCGGGCCTGCTGTCGGCTGTCTTCAATGTGGGGTTTGCGCTTTCACAGCCCATTGCAGCCTTTGGCCAGATGCATGGTCTCAGCGAATTTGCCAGTACGAACCTGATCTGGATTCTGATGCTGGGCGGTGGGGCGGTCTCAAACCTGGGATTCTGTGCATTTCTTCTGATGAAGAACCGCACGGTCTGGAAATTCGTACAACCGGGAGGCGCGCGGCTGTATGGTTTTGGCTTAATCATGGCCGTGTTGTGGGGAGGAAGTATCTTTGTGTACGGTCTTGCAACGCCTAAGCTGGGAGCTTTGGGCCCTTCGATCGGGTGGCCGCTTAGCCTGGCGACCGGCCTGCTGGTGGCGAATGTCGTCGGCCTGTTGTTGGGGGAGTGGAAGGGAACATCTCGCGGCGCATTGCGCGTGATGTTCTCGGGAATTGGAGTGCTGGTTATCGCTATCTCTGTTTTGAGTAGGGCAAATCAATGAACGTAAGAAGGAGTGCCTTGAAGGGTACAGGGGATGTCCGCGAATCGAAGTCTGATGGAACGACGAAGGACGCGAGCCATGCAGGGTTGCCGCCGGGATTGTTTCAACCTCTGAACAAGAAAAGTTTCGAGCCGCTCTATGCCCAGATCCAGTCGCGGTTGAAGGAACTGATTCGTACCGGAGAGATCGGCGTGAACGACTCTCTGCCAGGCGAGGCGGAGCTTTCGCGCATCTTCGGGATCAGCCGCATGACCGCGCGTCATGCGCTGCAGGGACTGACGACGGAGGGCCTTACCTACAGGGAGCGCGGTCGCGGGACCTTTGTCTCACCCCCGAAGGTGGAGAAGGAGATTACGCATCTGCTGGGCTTTTCGGCTCAGATACGGCTACTGGGTATGAAGTCGAGCACACGCGTGCTGGCGTCGGCAGTGATCCCGGCGGAGGCATCGATTGCAGAGCCGCTGGAGCTTGCGCTACACGACAATGTGCTGCGCCTGCAGCGGCTTCGTCTGGCCGACGATGAGCCAATCGCGATTGAAGAGGTCTGGATTCCTCGTGGGCGGTTTCCGGGTATCGAGGAGATCGACTTCGGAAAGCACTCGCTCTATGAGACGTTGCGTGATCGCTACGGCATACGGATAGGCTCGTCACGGGAGACGATTGGCGCGCGTGGGGCTACAGCAGAGGAAGCGCGTCTGCTTCGGATTTCATCGCGATCGAGCCTGCTGGAGGTCTCGCGTACGCTGCTGGACGTGGAGGGACAACCGATGGAGGTAGCGCATTCGCTCTATCGCGGCGATCGCTATCGCGCAGTTCTGACGATCCCCGCGATTGAGCAGCACTGAAGCGCGGCTTGTTTCCACGTGAAGCTAGAGAAGAGAGGGTAAGGACTGTGCAGGCGAAATTGACTGCGATGCTGCTGGCAGTTGTGATGCCGGTATGGGGACAGCAGAAGACTCCGCAGCGGATTCTGGATGTTATGAAGGTCTCGGCTGAGGGAGACTCCTCTCAGGCGCTCGTCTCGCCGGCGGCAGGGCCGGTTCACGACGTGAACTGCGACGTCGTCATTATTGGAGCCGGCATGGGGGGCGTCAGCGCTGCTCTCGCAACGGCAGAGAGTGGCCACACCGTGTGCATGACCGAGCCGACCTTGTGGGTGGGAGGTCAGGCGACCTCGCAGGGTGTTTCAGCCTTCGACGATAACAAGTGGATCAATACTACTGGCGGAACGGCAAGTTATCTGGATCTGAGCAACAGGATTCGCAGATATTATGCGGGATTCCGGCGCAATCGAGAGGAGACGATCGAGCAGGCAATTCGAGGAGATATATCGAATCCCGGCGGATGCTGGGTGGGGAGGCTTTGCTTCGAGCCACAACCCGCGGAAGAGATTCTTTCGTCAATGCTGAAGCCGTATGAGGACCGTGGCCTTCTGCGTCTGTGGCTGCATACGGCGCCGGCTAAAGTCGATCGCAAGGGACGAACGATCCGCAACGTCGTGGTCTATGACTTTGGGCATTCGGCCTGGTTCCGGCTGAAGGGGAAGTTCTTTGTTGAGGCGAGCGAGCTTGGCGATGTGCTTCCGCTGAGCGGTCTGCCGTATCGGATCGGCGCCGAGTCGCAAGCGGAGACGCACGAGCGAAACGCTCCTTTGAAGGCGAACCCGCGCGCCAGCCAGAGCTTTACCTATCCGTTCATCCTGGAGCGTCATGCGACCGCACAGGATGCCAGCGAGCCGAAGCCGCCGGCGTATGAGAGCTTTCTGCGGCACTACACCCTGACGGTGGACTATGGGCACGGGATGCTGAAAACTTATGGGTTCTTCGACGCAAAGCCAGGCTTCCCGGGATCGTTCTGGGGGTATCGCCGTTCCATTGACGCAGAGAAGTTCGATCCGAAGTCCTTTCCGAACGATCACAGCATGATCAACTGGAGCAGCAACGATCACTGCGATGCGGACCTGTTGAGCACTCACCCGGCGCTTGAGGCGAAGGCGCTTCAGGATGCGAAGCGAGCCTCGCTTGGGTTTGCATGGTGGCTCCGGCACAGCGTTCCGCGTGATGATCACAACGGAGCGGGGTATCCCGAGCTGACCGTGCTTCCGAAGGCGATGGGCAGCGAGGACGGACTCTCGCAGCATCCCTACATTCGCGAGTCGCGGCGTATTGTGCCGTTGCGGACGATCGTGGAGGAGGATCTCGCGGTGGACTTTCAGCATGGGGCGCGCGCGATCCATTATCCCGACACGGTCGGCATCGGATGGTATCCGATCGACATTCACAGCTGCGATCACCAAGACTTCACCTCGCAGTCGAAGCCATATGAGATTCCGCTGGGCGCATTGATCGACCGCGATGCAGACAATCTGTTGGCGGCCGGCAAAGCCATCGGCACCACTCACATTACGAACGGAGCATATAGGCTTCACCCCACGGAGTGGGCGGCCGGAGAGGCCGTGGGACAGGCGCTGGCGTGGTCTCTCGACCATAAGACGACGCCTACAAAACTGGATCACGATGCGGGCCAGTTGCGGCAGTTGCAGCTGGAGTTGGTCCGCAAAGGACATCCAGTCTTCTGGTATGACGATGTTCCCGTCCATGCGCCTCAATTTTCCGCGATGCAGATGGGAGGCGCACAGGGATGGTGGAAGGTCGATGCTGCAACGCTTCATGCGGAGGAGAGCAACACGGTATCTGAAGAAGAAGCCGCTCATGCGCTGGACCGCTCAGACCTTACAGGGTCTCCGGATCTCTCGTGGAAGATGCTGCAGTCAAAAGGCTATGAGGTGCAGGGCCGCAGCGGCCCTGTGCGGAGGCTCGAATTTGCCGAGTGGATGATCCAGAGAATGCAAGGACGGCGGGCGCCAATTACTCGGTAAACGCTATTGAGCCTCCAGCAAGGGAACGTGCTGACTGCTCACCTCCTATTTCAACCCTAGAGATTTCGTGAGATTTTCTCGCTGCTGTTCGACCATCTCAGGCGCTACCCGGTCTATTTGGGCGAAAGACAATGTGCGGACCTTTTCATTCTGCCGCGAGACATATCCGGCTGCCTCGATCAGGCGTTCCGGCTGTCTGAGGGCAATATGCGCAATGGCATTGGCGATCAACCATGGGTCCGCGGGGCCCTGGCATACCTCGGCGAGCACATCGACCATTTCCTTGTTGGGGTCGGAATAATTGAGCATCTCGAGCCGAATGTCCTGTCGACCTTCTCGCTTCAAAAGAGCATGCGCTCGAGGAGAAAGTGTCGAATCTGTGGCCGGAACACGGTCTGCAAGCCGCTTCAGCAGATCCTCGCGTAGCGTGCCGGATCGGATTCCCCGGGCATCCGGTATCCTTGTTTCGAGCCTGTTCAAAAGCGCCTCATAGAATGGCCGGTAGCCGGTATTGTCTCCCAGCTGCGCAACCATGACGAGGACCTGCGGATCGTTGGATTCGGCGAGCAATTCTGTAGCTGCTTTTACGATCTGCTCTGCCGCTTCCGGAGATTGCTTTGCTTCCTCGAGAAACCGCTCTGCAGGGAACCGCTGGCCACGATGCTCGACCAATCCGCTCTTTGCCCATGTTTCCATCTGCATCTTCAATTCGGAGATTGAGCTGTAAACCCGTTTTCGGGGCACTGCATTTTGAGGCAGCGTCACTTCGTCACCTCCAAGGGCCGTCGATGATGCCTGCATTACAGACAGGCTTCTCGGGCTTGGCTGGTTCTGGAAAGCCTTATCCGCCTGCGTCCGCGCCACGCGCACCTGCTGCACAATAGAAATCTCCTCCTGTCCCAGCCATTGATTCTCAGGCGTACCCCCGCTGGCAACTTCGGCGAGATCGACCGAATAAATGTTCACAGAAGGAGAAGCATGCAACGCAGCCGTCATTGCATCGGTCACGATGTAGGCCTGAACAGGCAGACAACTCGACAGGTCGATCGTGGTGGCGTTCAGTGTTTCCAGCGCATCACCCCCTGTCGCCGCGTGCTGGTCGGGTGGTCGTTGGACCCACAGCGGGCTGGTCATTCCGTCAAAGGAGACGGGTCGGATAAAACCTCCGGCAGGTAGAGGATTCAGACGGACAAGGCCGTCTCCATACCATTCCGGGGCAAGCGATACGACGTGGCAGAACTTGAAAAAGTCTGTATTGGCCAACTCTCGGGTGGACGGTGGAGAGATCACCATACGTGAGTCAGGACTTAGCCAGGAATTTTCCGGAAGTGCCACGCTCGTTGGCTCGAGCATGTCTGAATCGATATCTTCGCCAGTGGTCACGGCGTCTTTCCACGCTGCGAATACAAGCGGATCGTTCCAATCCACACCGATTTTGTTGCCTTCCAGTTCCTTCCACGATTGACTGACGTTGAATTGATAGAAGCCCTGAGCGTCGGTCACGCTATAAAGCTGCGAGAAGGGATAGGCGTCCGACGGTCCCAGGCCAGCCATCTTTGCCCCGGCGCTATTCATGGCGCCATAAAGCGCATCACCGTATTGCGCCGCATCCTCTGGAGTGTAGAACCCGGCTGTACTCAGTAGAAACTGTTGTACGGATGCAACCACGGACGGGACTGTCTCCCGTTGGGTTTCATCCATCTTCCGCTCCGATGCTGTTACCTCTCGAAGCTCATAGCGCATGTATTCCTCAGCAGGACTATTTACTGCATACATCGCATTTGTTTTCATGACGGAAAATCTAACACAGTGAACCCCGCGTATTGTTTCCAACCGGGTAAAGAAGGTCTGGACTGGAAGCGCAGAGGTGCAATGTCGTCCTTGTGGAGCACAATGCTGCTTTCAGGAACAAAACACTTTTGGCAATGATTTGAAATGATCGATTGGTCTGATGATGGCAATCATGTTCAGATTGAGTGGAGAGACTATGGCAGCGTCATAGCAGTCGAAAGGGTTCGTCGATGAAGCGGATTGTGAATAATATCAGCCCCCAACAACTGGAAGTTTTTTCTAAGGAGATTCAACGGCGAACCGGAAGCGAACTGACAGGGCATCAGGGAGAGTTGGAGGTACAGGGGTTCCGCGTTCAGTATTTCTACGATGAAGTACAGCGGACCCTGGAGATTGAGCTGAAGAGTAAACCCTGGTATGTTCCGCAAAAACTTATTGAGGCCAAGGTAGACGAGTTTCTCGCTGGCCCTGGTAAGGATCTTCTTGCGGGAAAGACGGTGAGATAGCAGTGAGCGTTTTCTGTTCTCAAGGCTTCGCAGGCAGAGTGTGAGGATGCGATTGTGAAACTTCAACGATGCGGAATTTGCTTCCGCGGCCTTGTCCAAGCCAATCTGTTATAAACAAGACAATCAGAATCAAGCATTTCGCGGTGACCCGATGAGCAATACGCTGAGCTTCTCACGAGGGACATATCGCGTTGGTGACGCGGCGCTTTTCGCCTGTTCGTCATCGTCGCGTTCAGATCTGCTCGACCATTTGCGCGTGGTGAGAAGCAATGGCCGGAATGGGTATGAGTCTCCCACGGATGTTCTCCATCCTTCTCCAGAGGGAACTTATCGGCTGGCCATCGTCAGTAAAAGTGCTGAAGATTTTGCGGCGAAGCTGGATCTGGCAATCTCACGGTTGGCCAGTGAAGAGTCTCGCCTGAACCTGGGACAAGAGATCCTGTATGGTCTGACGACGGACTACGATCATCTGCGGAAGACAGCTTTTGTCTTTCCCGGCCTCGGTGTGCCGACCCAAACGATGTTCCAGGATCTGCATAGCAGGTTTCCTGCGGTGCGTGGATGGTTTGATCCCATTCAGGCCTCCGAGTTGGCTTACTTCCGGCAGAGAATTCCTATTCTTCCGGAAGACGAAGTGATTAATGAGCAGGACACTCCCGGCGACGAAGAGATGCGTCAGTTCGATTCGATGCAGGAGATGTTGCTGGCCAACGTTGCCGTATTCAAGTTATTGCAGAGCGTAGGCTTTTCCGCCGACGCGATGGTGGGACACAGTCACGGCGAGCAGGCCCTTTTACTGGCTTCGGGAATGGTGAAGCATTCGGCGGAGATGTTTTATCTGCTTCGCCGAATTGCACGGGCAACGATTGTCAGTTCGGCAGGGCCACCGTTGGCGACGCTGGCTGTGGCGACGACTGCCCGCTTTACGGCGGACGACCTGATGCGTGCCTGTGGGACTTCGGTCGTCGTGGCGCTGGATAACTGCCCTGGGCAACGTGTGGTCTGCGGGCCATCTGACGCGATCGCATCGGTTGCCGATGCCGTGAGAGCAAGAGGAGGACTCTGTTTTCCGATGCCGGGGCTCAGTCAGCCGGTTCATACGCCGGACTTTCCGGTAAGCGAACGGCGGCTGCGCAAGATTTATGGAGAGATTGGCATTGAGGCCGCCGATGTTACTGCTTACAGCTGCACATCGGCGGCGCCGTTTCCTTCTCACGCTGCGGAGATCCGTGAACTGCTGGTGCAGCAGTGGCTTAGGCCTGTGCGTTTTCGTGAGACCGTAGAGCGTCTCTATGACGATGGTGTTAGAACCTTTGTCGAATTGGGTCCAGGTGGCAAGGTCACCGGATTTATTCGAGATATTCTGCGGAACACAGACGCTATCGCGCTTGCGGTGCACCAGGAGGGGCGTTCGACGATTCATCAGCTGAAGCTGACACTGGCGAAGCTCTTTGTGCGCGGGCATGACCTGGACCTTTCCAGCGTGCTTGGAGGGGAACGGGAAGCGAACAGCGAGATCGTGATCGAGACAGAGGATGTAAGGCCGCAGCCCCCAATGGGGATTCTGGAGATTGTGCTGCGGCATGTGGCGCGCTTGCTCGATGGGGAAGAAGGCGATCAGGGGGAGATGCTCGATCCCAGGCGCGGCTTCTTCGAGATGGGGCTGACCTCTCTGGGAGCGGTCGAACTGGCCGCAAGACTGAGTGAAGAGTGCGGTGTTGCGCTGGCGGATACTGCCGCATTTGAGTTTCCCTCGCCTGAGAGCCTTGCCGGGTTCATTGAACGTCAATTGCGCCCGGTGTCGGAGCCATCTTCCGCTGAACCGGCACGATCGAGTCCATCGTGGGATGCGCATGACGATATCGCCATCATTGGCATGGGCCTGCGTTTGCCTGGAGGCGCCAACTCGCCAAAGCTATTCTGGGAGCTTCTGCGGGAGGGGCGTGATGCCATTGCGGAGGTTCCGCGGGGACGGTGGGAAGGGAACGAAGATTGGGACGACGCCGTGCGTTCCGGTGGATTTCTTCAGGAGGTGGATGGATTTGATGCGGCTTTTTTCGGCATATCTCCGCGGGAAGCGGAGACGCTGGACCCTCAGCAACGTCTGTTGCTGGAGGTTTCATGGGAGGCGCTTGAGAATGCGGGCATCAATCCACAAAGGTTAAGACAGTCGCAGACCGGTGTCTTCTGTGGCATCAGCAGCAACGATTATGCGATGCGCTTTTCCAGCGCGGAAAGACTTGCGATCAATGGGTATATCGGGACGGGAAATGCCGCGAGCGTTGCGGTAGGCAGGATCTCCTATCTGCTGGGTCTAAATGGACCCTCCCTTGCAGTTGATACGGCATGCTCCTCCTCGCTGGTGGCGGTGCATCTTGCGTGCCAGAGCCTTCGTTTGCACGAAAGCGATATGGCCCTTGCGGGGGGAGTGAACTTGCTGTTGTCTCCCGAGACAAGCCTGTTTCTTCACTATGGACAGGCTCTGTCGGGGACCGGGCGTTGCAGGACCTTCGACGCTTCGGCGGATGGCTACGTTCGCGCGGAAGGTTGCGGTGTTGTGGTGTTGAAGCGGCTACAGAATGCTATTGCTGATGGAGATCGAATCTGCGCGGTGATTCGCGGCTCGGCGATAAATCACGATGGACAAAGCAGCGGCCTGACGGTGCCTAGTGGAAAGGCACAGGAGGCGGTGCTTCGAACTGCGTTGCAGGCAGCCTGCATCGACCCGCTGGACGTCGATTACGTGGAGGCACACGGCACCGGCACGCCGCTGGGTGACCCCATCGAGGTACGTGCGCTCAGCTCTGTATACTGCGCGCAGCGATCGACAGACAAGCCGCTCCGCTTAGGTTCGGTGAAGACCAATGTTGGTCATCTGGAGGCCGCTGCCGGGATTACTGCTTTGATTAAGGTGGTGCTTCAGCTCCAGGAGCGGGCGTATGCACCAAGCCTGCATTTTTCACAACCGAACCCGCGCATTCCCTGGCAGGAGAGTCCGCTTGAGGTGTGTGCGCAATTCGCCCGATGGGAGACGCCACGCCGAATTGCCGGGGTTAGTTCGTTCGGCATGAGCGGAACGAACGCGCATGTTCTGTTGCAGTCGGCTCCGAATGCGGTGGAGCCGGTGGAAGCTATTCCTGCAGAGCGAAGCCAGCTTCTCATGCTCTCTGCGCAGAGCGAGTCTGCGCTCAGACAACTGGAGACGACCTACGGCAACTCGCAGGGGTTGAGCGAGAAATCGAGCCTGGCGGCACTTTGCTACACCGCCAATGTGGGACGAGCGCAGTTCCGCTATCGCAGGGCGGTGGTGGGAAGAGATATGGAGGCGATCCAGAGCGCATTGCGCAATGTTTCGTCGCATCAATATCGCAAGAAGCGCCCAAAGATTGCGTTTCTCTTCTCGGGCCAGGGATCGCAGACCTTCGAGATGGGGCGTCAGCTCTATGTTGCGAATCGGCAATTTCGCCATGTGCTGCAGGAATGTGACGAGATTCTGAGGAAGGAGCGCGATATCCCGCTCCTGAAGATACTGATCGAGTCCTCGGAAGAGGTCTTGCAAACAGGAGTGCTGCAGCCGGCATTGTTTGCGATTGAATATGCACTTGCACAGACATGGAAGAGTTGGGGCATCCATCCAGATTTTGTTGTGGGCCACAGTGTTGGCGAGTATGCCGCGGCATGTCATGCCGGTGTGATGTCGTTGCGTTCCGCTTTGCTGCTTGTATCGGCGCGGGCAGCCTGCATGGAATCGATTCGCGACCGTGGAGCGATGCTGGCAGTAAGAGCTTCGGAAGAGCAGGTGAGGCGTTTGATCGATGTTGACGATCAAGCACTCTCGCTTGCCGCGGTTAACGGCCCCCAAAGCGTGGTGCTGTCAGGAAGCGAGAGAGCGATTCATCGTGCAGGAGAGGTTCTGCACTCGGATGGAATGGCTTGTATACCGCTTAAGGTCTCGCACGCATTCCATTCCTCCCAGATGGATGCCGCAGTGGTGGAGTTTCAGAAGATGGCGGCTGACGCGATCTATAACGCTCCCCGGATTCCATGGGTTTCGACAGTGAGCGGTCGTCTGGCCGGAGAGGAGGTGCTGAACACAGGATACTGGGCGAAACAGATTCGCCAGACGGTGCGGTTCGCGGATGCCATAAAGACGCTTGCAGAAAATGGTGTCGAAGCTTTTCTTGAGATTGGCCCGCGTCCGGTCCTTATAGGCCTGGGGCGCGAGGCGATTGGACAGCCACAACATCTCTGGCTTGCAAGCCTGCATCCTCCCCGAGAGGAGAACGAACAGATGCTGTCGAGCCTCGGACGCCTCTATGAATCGGGGTTCGATGTCGACCTCGAAGGCTTCTATGGGGCAGAGCGGTATGCGGCTGTTGAACTTCCGACCTATCCGTTTGAGCGTACGCGGTACTGGATGACTGCTCCTTCTGGATCTTCTCGCAGTGCTCCAAGGGAGGAAACAAAACTGTCGGGCTCCCTTTTGGGCGAGCCTATGGACTTGCCTGGAGGGCGGGACCTGCGGTTTGAAGCCGAGGTCGCTACCGGAGAATTGCGGGAAGACTATAAGTCTTTCGGAAAGACTGCGTTGCCGGTCTCCGCAGGACTGGCTGTTGCGGTAGCGGCGGTAAGCAGGGCGCAGGGGAATGGAACAGTGCTGCTGGAAGAGTTCCTGCCCAAATCTGTTTTTAAGCTGGATGGGCTTGAACATCTCTCCATTCAAACGATTGTGACTCCTGAAGATAAAACCTCGTATCGAGTGGAGATCCATAGTCGTAGCGCGATCCATTGGGAGCAAATGGCATCCTGCTGCCTTCGAGACGTGGTTTCCCCGTCCGATCTCTGTAAAACGTTCCCTGGCGATGCAGGGCTGCCAGATATTGACGTGGCGCAGTTTTATGATTCGTCCGCCAAACTGGGTTTTGCCTATGGCAGCCGCCTGCGGGTGCTTGAGAAGCTGTCAGCAGGGAGCGGCAAGGCAGTGGGTGTAGTCGCTCGACGAGGAGATTTGCAGGACCCAACGCAATGGCCGCTCTTTGAGGGATGCTTCCAGGTGCTGGGAGCGGCTCTCTACTTGCGTGGAGATGTAGATGTGAGCGACTACTATTCGCCTGCGCGGATTGGGAGGATTCGACTCGAGCACGAACTTCCGGATCGATTTTTTGCAGTTGCTTGCTGCACAGAACTCCCCGAGGGGATTGCAGGAAACCTGTCTCTCTTCGAGTTTGACTCAAAGAAGTGGTTTGGCGAGATCGCGGAGGTTTTCTATACGGCCCTGGATATTCCGGGAAGCTTTCAGGGAGGCGAGGTAGAAGATGTTTCCGTTCCCGATTGGAAGAGTTGCGAAGAAAGCGAACAGCCACGCCTGATTCGGGAACATCTGCAAGATATCCTTTGCAGGATATTGCGCCGCCCTGATGTGTTTGCTCTTGAGATCGAGGAACCCTTTCAGCGTTTCGGAATGGATTCCTTGATGGCCACAGAGTTTTCCAACACCTTACAAAGAGAGTTCGGGATTCGATTGCCGGTAGTTCACTTTATCGGGGAGAGTTCGCTCAGGACACTCTCTGACGAGGTGATATCGCAGCTGCGTGAAATCGCGACGGCAGAGGAGACGGTGGAGTGGGTGGAGGGTGTGTTATGAGTGCTCTCGACCTATTGCGGGAGTTTGTGCTGTTGGGGTGGAGCTTCCATCGCGATGGCGAACAGCTAAGGTATCGTGCTCCGCGACGTGCTCTTGGTGAGAACGATTTAGCTCGGCTCAAGACGCATAAAGCCGAGATTCTGGAGTTGCTGCGTTCTACGCCGGAGTGTGTCGAACTGGCCCCGCTGTCTTACAATCAGCGTGCTCTGTGGTTTCTTTGGGTGCTGGCTCCGGAGAGCACCGCCTATAACCAGTCGTACAGCATGCATACGTCGAAGCGGACATCGGGTGCCGTGTGGCGCGAGGTGTGCACGCGGTTGGTAGCCAGGCATCCCATGCTGCGGACCAGATTTTCTCTTCTCCGTGAGGGTCCCGTCCAGCAGGTGCATCGAATAGAAGATATTGCATGGCAGACGACGGATTTGAGCCGGAGTGCCTCGGCCGATCAGGAGCGTCTCATCGCAGCAGCCCACCGAGTATCGTTCGACCTTGAGAACGATTTTCCGGTGCGATTCCACGTCTTCTATTTACCGGAAGGCCGCCTGCAGTTGTTGATCACGATGCACCACATTGTTTGCGACGGATGGTCGATGGAGATCATACGCCGCGAACTGGAGGCGATGTATGACGCGTGTGTTGCTGGACGCGAAGTTCAGCTGCCAACGCTTGAAACGAGCTATCGGGATTATGTCTGGTGGCAACGTGATCTTCTTGATGGCCCCCGAGGTGAGGCTTTGTGGCAGTACTGGAAGGAGTGGCTTGCAGGGCCGCTGCCAGTGATGCAACTTCCGACGGACAGGCCTCGTCCTGCCGTACAGACTTACGAAGGGGACGCCATTGACTTTCAGATTCCACAGGAGCTTGCGGAAGGCTTGCGCAAGCTTTCGCGTGAGGCAGGAGCGACACTTTATTCCACGCTGCTGACGGCTTATCTTGTGCTGTTGTTTCGATGGACGAGACAGCGCGATCTCTTGATTGGCACGCCGACAGCCGGCCGCACTCGAATGGAGGATACGAACGTCATAGGCTACTTCGTCGATCCGATCGTTATCCGCGCCCGTTTGGAGGAGGGGGAGACGCTCGGAAGCCTGCTGAAGCAGGTTCGGCTGACAGTATTGGAGGCGCTTAGCCATCGCGATTTTCCCTTTGCTCTGTTGGTAGAACGCCTTCGCATCGAACGGGACCCCAGCCGATCGCCAATATTCGATACAACATTCAATTTTTTGAGCCGCAGAGAAGCAGAGGAAGATCATCCGAAGGAGGCGCCGAAGCTTCGTCAAGCCGATGGCAAGTTCGATCTGGCACTTACTGTGCTAGAGAATGGCGATCAGCTGCATGCTTCGCTGGGCTATAACTCTGCTCTTTTCGATGCTTCCACGGTCGATCGGCTTTCACAGTGCTGGCTTGCGGTGCTGAAGGGGATGGTGACGAATCCAGATACAGCCTGCGACCGGGTGGCCCTGCGGAGTTCAGATGAGCCGAGATTGATCCCGGCGCTGATGGGGCGTCCGTGGCGGGAAGTGAAGCTCGCTCATGAATTGTTTGAGCAGCAGGCCAGGGCTACTCCGGACAGCCCTGCAATCAAAGCGAACGGTGCGACGCTCAGCTACAGGGATGTGAATGGAAGGGCCAATTGTCTGGCTCGGCGGCTTGTGGCGCTTGGTGTGAAGCGAGATTCGCAGGTTGCGGTCTGCACGGGACGTTCCCCCGAGTTTCTCGTAGCTATCCTGGCGGTATGGAAGGCTGGTGGTTCTTATATTCCAATCGATCCAACGTATCCCCGCGAGCTGAGAGACTATTTTCTGCATCAGGCGCGTGCGTGCGTTCTGCTGATGCAGGAAGACCTGGCGTCCAGCTGGCAGGGAAGCGATTTGCCGCAGTTATTGATTGAGAAAGAACTGAAGGCTGTGGAGGAGAATCTTCATCTTCCCGCAGATCCCAACCAGCTGGCTTATGTTATCTATACGTCTGGATCTACGGGGAAGCCCAAAGGGGTAGCGGTCGAACACCGTTCGCTCTCGAACTATATCGATGGGATGATCGAAGATCTGGAGATTGAGCCGCATTCGCAGTTTGCGTTTCTCTCGACAATCGGTGCCGATCTTGGAAATACAGCTATCTTTCTTTCCGTTGGGACAGGCGGATGCCTGCACATGCTGCCCGAGCATTTGTTGATTGATAGCTCCGGATTCAGAGCGTATATGACGGATCATTCGATCGACTATCTGAAGATTGTTCCTTCGCATTTTGCCGCTCTTACGGCTCAGGGCGATGTATCGGCAGCCATGCCCAATCGAGGCCTGATACTTGGCGGCGAGGGTGCAAGTCCACGATGGGTGAGGGAGTTGCAGGAACACCGTCCTGGCTGCCGCATCTTCAATCATTATGGTCCGACCGAAACTACGATTGGTGTGTTGAGCTACCGTTTCAGCGGCGAGGAGGGGAATCCTGGAACGCGGTTTCTTCCGCTCAGGAAAGCGGTACCGGGTTGCAACATTTATCTGCTGGATGAGAATGGCGAAAGTGTATCCCAGGGCTTTGTAGGAGAGGTCGCCATCGGAGGACGGTGTGTCGCACGTGGATATATTCATGCCCCTGCGCTGACGGAGGAACGCTTTGTTTCTTACCCGGAAGCGGGCGTTTTGTACCGCACGGGAGACATGGCTCGACAGCTTGGCACCGGGGATCTTGAGTTGCTTGGGCGCCAGGATCAACAGGTCAGCCTGCGGGGCTTCCGGGTAGAGTTGGGTCATGTTGAGACGGTGCTGCGGAGGGAGGGTAACCTGCAGCAATGTGTTGTTCTCCCCATATCTCATCGAGGAGAGATCACTCACCTGGCGGCATACGCCGTTTGTGGTCGCAGAGCTGAAGACATTTGGCCAACGCCATCCTCGTTGCGGGAGATAGCGAAACGAATGCTCCCTCCGTATATGGTGCCCGAGCGATATATCATTCTCGATCGCATGCCGGTAACCGCGAACGGAAAGATCGATAGGGCCCGTTTGTTGGAGGCTCCTGGAATAGAAGAGGCGGCGAAGGGCTACGCATCCGCGCGCGATCATGTGGAGTTTCGTCTCGTTGAGATGATGACTGCGGTCCTGGGAGCGAGCAACATCGGCGTGCGCGATGACTTCTTCCAACTTGGTGGCCATTCGTTGCTGTGTGTGCAACTGGCCGGCATGATCTTCGATGAATTTCAGGTGCGGCTCCCGCTTCCTGCCTTCTTTCGTTACCGAACCGTGGAGCAACTTGCTTCCTGTGTACGTGCAGGGGCAACCGCGGCGCGCTCGTGTCTGGTGCCTATTCGACAATCCGGCACGGAGGAGCCCCTCTTTCTATTTCCCGGAGCCGGTGGAAGTACCGTGTATTTCTATCCCCTGGTGCAGAGTCTTGAAGCAGAACGGCCCGTATGGGGAATACAGTACCTAGCGCCAAAGGAAGACGGACAACTGCCGAAGAGCGTTGAAGAGATGGCCGCGTATGCGGTAGATGCGATAAGGCGAGAGATCGGAACGCAAGGCCCCTTCCATCTGGCCGGGCATTCGCTGGGAGGGCTGGTGGCCTTTGAAGCCGCTCGTCAATTGCAGGCGCTTGGTTGCGAGACGGTGTTTCTCGGCGTGATGGACAATGCCGCTCCGGCAAGTACGCCGGTCGACTGCGATCACTGGGATGAATCCCGCTGGCTGAGGCACATCGGGATTCGACTGGAGAAGTTGTATGACGCGACGCTTGGAGTCTCGGACGAACTGACGGTCGATACGCTTCTGGAGCGAATGTTATCCGCAGGTCTGCTGCCGCCCGGAACAAACAATTCCTACCTGCGAGGCTTCATTGACGTTTATTGTGCCAATGCCATCGCGGCCGCACGTTATTGTCCTACAGGCTCGCCACTCCCGGTTAGGATCACCCTCTTCCGAGCATCGGAAGAGGACGGTGAGGTAGGCGTGCAAGGTGCTCCGTCGGTGGAGAATTCACTTGGGTGGCGGAAGTATACCGATTGCGGTGTTGAAGTCCTGTCCGTGCCAGGGACTCACATCACCATGTTGACCGAACCGAATGTTCGTGAACTGGCACACTCTCTCCAAGGGTGTCTCGCCAAGACCTTGCAAGTTCCAGTTGCAAGCGGAAATATGAGGGATCTCGACTGATGGACTTATTGCAGATTGCTTGCGCTCCTTTTCTGACCGGAGCTCTTACCGTTGCTGCTACCGCAGGCGTTGCCGATTTATTACACGATGGTCCCCTTTCCACAGAGGACCTTGCGTCAGAGACAAATCTGCAGGCGCAGGTACTGCAACGTGTTTTGCAACTGCTCACGGCCGTGAATATCTTCGAGCGTTTGGATGACGACCAATGGGGCAACAACGAAGCGTCCGAGCGGTTACGCACCGGGCATCCTGCGTCGGTCCGCTATTTCTGCATGCTTGCAGGGCATGAGTATGCCCGTTCGTTCACGGAGATTATGCATACGGCACGTACGGGTGAGTCGGCATTTCGCCACATTTATGGTGGTTCAATTTATAGCTACATGGATGCGAATCGTGCTGCCGGCGACATTTATGACAGGGCAATGGAAGACCTGGCGCGTCCGGTGGGAGCCCTGCTATCGAAACAGTACGATTTCAGTGGTGTGTCCACGCTTGTCGATGTGGGTGGCGGAAATGGGACCTTGCTCAAGGGGATTTTGCGCTCGGTTCCCGATGTGCAGGGCGTTTGTTTCGATCGGAAAGATGTCTGCGACCGGGCCCGCAGCAGGATGGCGGAGGTCGTTGAAAGCGATCTGGCCGAGCGCCTCAGTTTTGCCGAAGGCGACTTTTTTGCAGGTGTTCCTGCGGGAGCGGATGTTTATCTTCTGAAAAATGTACTTCACAACTGGGCGGACGATAGCAGCGTAAAGATTCTTTCGTCCATCCGTTCCTCAATGAGGCCGGAAAGCCGCCTGCTGGTGCTTGAGCCCTTGATGCAGGAGGGCTCGGCGGATGTCGCGAGACGGATTGATGATTTGTTTCAGATGGTCGTCTGCGAACAGGGCACGACAGCACGTACGCATCAGCAAATGGAAACTTTGCTGAAGAGTGCCGGACTGCAATCTATCCGGGCGCTGAATCTGCCCACAGGCCACACCGCGATGGTGAGTTGTGTTGGATAGGGTATGTTAGGCTTTGAGTACGATCAAGACGTTCCGTCAGACTGATCGATGACCTGACAAATACTGGACGATGACAGAGCAATACCAGACAGTCGAGGTTTCTGTTCGTTTTTCGTGCCCTGGGCGTGTCCGCTGGCGTGTTCCTGCGTGCCTTAATCGTCCTGACATCGCAGCGCGGATGGAGTCGCTTCTTCGTACGAGAGAGGGTGTCCATTCCGTCTCTGCAAATCCTGTTACAGGAAGCTTGCTCTTAATCTACGAAGCGCATTTCGGCGTTGCGCCGTTCCAGCGCTTTTTGGAACAGATTCCTCTGGCATCGCTGGAATCCGATGCTTCTTCGAGTTCTACCGGGATTGCTGTATCGAAGCCGCGGTACAAGGCATCTGCGCAGCAGATCGTCGAGCTCACGAAGGGGTATTCGAAGTCTGCGGCGTCACTTTTGCTGATATCGATCGTCGATCGCATGTTCGAGGCGGCACCTTCGGCGATGATTGGAGCCGCGGGCGATATTGTGACTCGCCGGTCGGGCTCTCTGTTTGGAAAGCTGGGATTCAAGACTGTTCGTTCACAGCTATTTGCGCTCGGCGGAGTGAGTGCCGTGATCTGGGCACTTGATTCCGTCATGAGCTATTGGCATACGCGCGCTTCCGGCAAGTTAGCTCGAGAGATTCAGAACGACCTGCGTAACAAAGCTTACCGGCAGTTGCAGACGCTGGATATTTCGCAGCTTGAGGGACGGCCGGTAAGCGAATGGATTAGCCTGGTGCGCAGCGATACGGGCCGTATCGCCCACTTTATCGAAGAGGGCGTGGATCCCTTCGTTACGATGTTCACCAATGGATTGACGGTTGCGACGACTTTCCTGCTTCGTTCTCCAGCCCTGGCGGCGATTCAGATGGCAGGTTTGCCAATCCTCTACCTGGTATCTACAAAGCTGCTTGCACCTATCCGCGAACGGCAAGAGATTGCTCGCGACCGGGAAGATGATCTGAATGCGGCTGTACTGAATAACGTGAACGGGATTTCAACGATCACTAACTTCGGGCGACAGGACGCCGAAGCGGATCGCATTGCCTGTCTGGGCAAGAATTACATAGAAAGCGCAGACCATACGGCAAGCATCGCAGCGGCGTATGTGCCTTCGATTCAGATGGTCGTAGCTGGAGGTTTTGTATCCACATTGGTGTGGGGTGGCAACCTGGTGAATGCCGGTCGCCTCTCCAATACGTTTTACAACGTGATGGGCTTTGCCTGTCTACGATTGTTTAACGCGCTGGCTCGTCTCGGAATCAGTATTGAACATTTCCAGCGCACTCGCGTGTCTTTCGACCGCCTGATTCATTTGCTGGAAATGCGGCCCCTGATCTGCAGCGGAGATGTTCCGCTACAGGTTGCTTCTGTTTCTGGCGACATTGTGTTTCAGAATGTCACTTTTCGCTATGTCCCCGAACGGGCCGCGCTTAACAAGGTCAACCTCCATATTGCTGCGGGGAAGACGACTGCTATCGTCGGCCCGACAGGGGCAGGAAAGACGACTTTGCAGAAGTTACTGCTGCGTTTCTACGAACATGAATCAGGGACCATCCTGGTTGATGGCGAGGACATTCGCCAACTGAATACATTCGATCTTCGCAACGCAATTGCCACGGTGCCGCAACAGACATTTCTATTCGACGGCACGGTACGCGAAAATATCGCTTATTCGCGTCCCGAGGCATCGCTGGAAGAGGTGGTGAGCGCAGCGCGGGCAGCGCAATGCGATGATTTTATTCGCGGCCTCAGTGAAGGTTACGAGACGCAGGTCGGGGAAAACGGCAACAAGCTGTCGGGAGGGCAGAAGCAACGTCTGGCGATTGCCCGCGCCGTGCTTGCGCGCCGGCCGATTATGTTCTTCGACGAGGCTACTTCGGCGATCGACTATGAGACTGAGGCTGCAATGCAGAAGTCGATGAGTTCCGTAGTCGCCAATCGAACCACCCTGGTCATCGCTCATCGTCTGTCCACAATACGAGATGCAGACATGATCTATGTGATGCAGGACGGTGTGGTCAGCGAGCAGGGAACGCATGATGCGTTGCTCGAAGCCAACGGACTTTATGCGGGGATGTGGCGCATCCAGACGGGCGAAGCAAACCGCCGCTTGGCCGCAGATAAGGTTGACTGATTCCTGGGGCAGTTTATGGCGCCGTCAACTCCGGCTTCAAAGAAGCCATCGTAAGCCTTCTTCGTGCGAGATAGGCTTCGATGACTTTTACTGCGGTGGCTACTCCGTCTTCGGTACTTACCTGGGCGCCTACATCGTGAGCACGGCTGCGAATCGTATCGCTTCCGGTGACGAGTTCGATAGCAGATGCCAATTCGATAGCGGTCATTGTCTTGGCTTGAATGGGATTTGAGCCAAGGCCTAATGCCGCAATGCGGTGTCCCCAGAAGGTCTGGTCGTAACCAAAGGGTGTGACAATCTGTGGCACTCCGGCGCGCAGGCATGCCCCGATTGTGCCGGACCCTCCGTGGTGAACTGCAGCAGAGACTCGCGGCAAGAGCCAGTCGTAAGGGACGCCCGGAGTGGAAAATACCGACTTTCCCAGGTTGACGTTCTTCAGGGCTCCCCACCCGGTTACCAGGATGCCGCGGCGTCCGGCCAATGCGAGTGCCTCTGCAACAAGTTTTGTGAGCCGCTGTGGCTCGCGACCAACATGACTTCCAAAGCCGACAAGGACAGGGGCCTCTCCTGCGTCGAGAAACTCCTGTAGATCGGTGGATGCGGTGAACGTTGTTGACGGTGGCAGGTGCCAGAAGCCTGTGATCGACTGACCCTCATCCCAGTCTTGCGGTTTTGGCACCAGGACCTGGCTGAATCCGAAGAGATGAGGAAGCCTCCGTGTCGCCTGGTAACTCTCGACGAAGGACTGGCGAGGAAGTCCAAGGGTCTGTTCCCGCCATTCCTGTACGGAGTCGTCGCTGATGCGCATGAGCGGCAGTGCGCGACGCCAGGTGCGCAGGTTTGCATCGCTCGCCATGTCTGGTTTGGCGCCGCTGAAGAATGGATAGGGGAAGTCTCCCGTGGGAAACGCGGGAACAGGAATCATGCCCGCAACAAAACAGGGAACGCGTAAGAGTTCTGCGAGTGTTGCTCCGATATTAAGGTAGGGAAGGCAGACGATAGCTTCGGCATCGCGGCATGGCTCTACAATCTCACGCAGATGTTTGCGAAAGCCGATGGCCACGAAGGCCTTCCAGAATCGGCGGAAGTGGAAGGGGGAGCGATCCAGGCTTTCACGAAATGCGACTCCTGCCGGGCCGGCATGGAAGCGCTCAGAGTCACCGCTAAGCTGGTAAAACTCCAGGCCGGCCTTCCGCAGAACATCGGCAAATATCGCTTCGGTGGCAAAACGAACCGTGTGACCTGCCAGATGCAGTCCTGAGGCGAGCGCAATCAGGGGCTGGACGTCGCCTCGTGTTCCAACTGCGATGACGGTAATTTTCATAAAGTTTCTCTAGTAGGCAAGATGAAAAACGCGTCCATCCCAATGATGGCAGACCATCACCGGGAACATACCTCAGCTGTCTCAAATGAGTGACAGTGGGAGACATTTGGAGCATGCCCCATGTTACTGCAGCGGTTCTCGATTACGTCGCACGACCTCTGTCGACAGGTTGATTTGTCGTGAAATACTCGACTAGCCAGAGCCGGATTGATTTTCTTGACCGGTCTTCTTTGCAGCTGTCATACTCAAGCTGGTATGACGAAAAGGCTCATCGGCTTTGTCGCAGGCGCGGGATTTGGAGCAGCTTTAATCCTCAATAGCCGTGGGGTCAAACGTGGGCTAGCCAAAGCGGTGGTGAAGGGCAGTAAAGCGGCTACAATTGCTTCGCGTCACGTTATGCGAGTTTCTTCCGAGATGCTGGAAGACTTCCAGGATGCGCTTGCAGAAGCCCGTCTCGAGGAAGAAACCTGTCAATCGATAGATCCTGCGGAGATTCTGGCATCCCTGCGGGATTTTCGTCAGGAATTAGATTCTGTGCAATCGACATCCAACCCTATCGTTCAATAATCGTTCTCATGTGAATGTGATCGATCCTTTCTCTAAAATCGTGTTCGGCATCTATCCTGGCGGCCCCGCAGGATCGAACAGTGGCTTGGCTGCGGGAAAGCCTGACGACCCCGCCAAGATCAATGAGGCTCTCGATCATCTACAGGGGAATGATCGCCGCCAGTTGCTGGTACGGGCTTATATGCCTTTTGTGGCGCATGATCGCAAGCTAGGAGTAAAGGCTACGCCTTCTTCTGCGAAACAATATTCTGACTACGATGTCAGCCGGCAAAAGATCAGTCAGCGAAAATTGGACCTTGTGCTGACCTTTGGGGACATGCAGGGAGACATCGAAGCATGGTCTCAGTTTGTCCGTAAAGCAATTCGTCTGAATGCGGACCAGTTGGGTAAGGTGCAGGTTACTGAAGAGCCCAATCTGGTATATCCGCCCGGAGATGGACGCTTTCCGCAGATAGCGGAAGCTGTCGTGGAAGGCGTGATTGCCGCTCGAGAACAGGTACAGCAGTTAGGGCTCGATGTACTGGTTGGCTTTAATGCCGTGCAGGCATATGAGAGCGTCGATCCTTTCTGGGAGCGGCTGGACGCATGTGCTTCAGACAGATTCAGGCAGTCTCTTGACTATGTTGGGGTCGATCTTTTTCCGGATGTCTTCAAACCGTTGGGCGATGTCACGATGGAAGAAGCAGTGCTGTATGGACTGTCCAGCTTTCGACATCAGCTTGAGGCGATCAAGCTTGCTGCGTCTATTCCGATCCACGTAACCGAACATGGATGGCCTACGAGCCTCGAGCGTTCCTATGATCACCAGGCCAGAGTCCTGGATGAAACGGTGAGAACCATTGCGAAGTACCAGAGGGAGTTCCTCGTTTCGCACTATGAGTTCTTCTCTCTTCGAGACGCCGACTCCTACAATCCAGGAATCTTCTTCCAGTTTGGGCTGCTGCGCGACGATTACAGCCCGAAGCCAGCCTTCGAGGTCTTTCGTCAGCTTATTGCGGAGTTCGGCGCGTGAGAAGCATTGGGGAAAGATCACTAGCCATCTTCACGCCTGGCAGCGAAATACTCACACACCTTCCTATGCAGTTCCGGTTTGTCGCTGCTCCATTGCCAGCACTGGTTTGAATCCAGAACGATGTCGGCTTCAGGATCAAAACCGGCCTCCGTCAAAATATGCAGCCGACTGGCATACTGCCGGTTCCGGTCGTCTCCGTGCCAAAGATGAAAGACACGTCCCGGAGTCCAGGAGTAGCTTTCCGCGACATCGTCGAAGACACTTTTGGCCCAGTTGCAGTAGTCGCGAGCAAGCTCTGTGGAGCAGTGTTTCCCCAGCCACTCACGGACTGTCCATGTCTCGGCTGACCGGGAGATGGCCCAAAACATAGCCAGGTCAGCGCTTCCAAGGATGAAGCGATCATAGAATCCGTGTCTGGCCAGTAGAGAGCGTCGGGCTGTCCAGGCAAAGCCCGGATGCCCCAGGCCCAGCTCGGGTTTTGACATCCGCAGGTTGGCAGCACCTTTGCGTGTGGCGGAAATTGCCTCCGGCTGGTCCGCGGCAGTAAGCGACTGGATGCCTCGTGCCAGCCAGCAGGCAGTCTCGAAGGGTTGAACGACGACGTATTTATTCAATATGGCCGAGGTGTCGCTTACCCAGGCTTCATTTTCGAAGAGAATGTCGGCGTCGAGCCAGGCTACTTTGTCACAGCAGGGAGGCAGTGCCTCGAGCGCAATGTTCAACAGTCGTTCTTTCTGCCACAACACGCTCGTGGAACGCAGACGAATAACTTTATCTGCTATTTCCTTACGTACAAGAAAGGGCTGGTCATAGAAGGCCAATTCGATGACCAGCAGTTTAAGTCCCTGTCGTCGAACTCTTTCGCAGAACACCTCCAGGTGGTTGTAGCGGTTTTGATAGCCTGCGGGATTGAAGCTGACGGTGATCCCCCACATCTCGCCTGGAAGTTCCGCCGGCTGTATTGGGTTTACGCGGCTTCGCAACGGTAAATCTGTCGACGATTGCAGAGATGTCATTGCGCGGCTCCCTCACTCGCACGAAGCGCGAGAGATTGATGGAGGTCAATCCATCGTTGTCGTTCCTGCTCCGGGCTATATTTTCCGCCGAGTAAAGTTGCCTGGGAAGCGATCGCCTTCGCTAGTTCGTCATTCTCCAGAACAGAGCGGATGGCCCTTCCCAGAGCCAAAGGGTCGCCGTGTGGAACCAGCAGGGCATCCTTGCCGTGGGTAAACACCTCCGGGATGCCGCCAACCGCAGTTGCCACAATCGGTACACCAGTGGCGGCCGCTTCCAGCAATGCATTTGGCATGCCTTCCATTGCGGAAGACTGGACGTAGACACGCATCCGATTGAGTTGAAGCACTGCATCTCGATGCGGCAGGGGCCCCGTCAACTCAAACTGTCGTCGCAGCCCAAATTCCTCAATGAGCGTTTTGGTCCAGCTCTCCTCACTTGCGTCATAGAAGTTTCCAACCAGTAGAAGACGTTCTGCTGCCGGGCGTGCATGTTGGAAGGCACGCACCAGAAGTGGAATATCCTTTACCTGTCTGAGTTTTCCACTGGTGCCCACTACACCCGCATTCTCTCGGGTAAGCTCCCAGGTTCGGGGCAAGTCGGGCCAGCTATTGCGGATGACCGAAGAGCGTGCCGCAATATCGGCCTCTTTATTCATCTGGTCGAGGTACATCTGGTTGACGGAGGTGATCCAGTCCGCCTCGCGCAAGGCCTGGAGCAGAGGTGGCCGCATGAGTGGGTGAAGAACGAGTGTGCTTGCGTCTGTTCCGCGAATGCTTGCGATTACGGAACGACGCCGACCTAACTTCTGAGATCGAGCCGGCGCCAGGCAAGGGAGCGCGGAGGGCAGGAAAAAGCCATGGAAGAGGTCGAAGGAGATCTCATGATCCAATCGCTTCACCGCCCGGTGGAGAGACATTCGCGTCTCCAACTCGTGCCGGCCTCGGTCGACGCGATGGACTGTGCAGCCGTCTTCGACGCTACTGCGTAAAGTCTCACCGTTCGGCAGAGTATCCGGGACAACAACATGCACCTCGAAACCAGCGTCCCTGAGAAAGCCGACAACACGTCGACTGGAGACGGCTAACCCGCTTAATGTCGGAGGAAATTCCTCAGTTACAAAACAGATCGATGTAGTGTCGGACTGGTGACGATCCATTGGTTTGCTTTCAGGTGAGACCATTTGGGGAACTCGATGCAGTGGATCTCCGGTTCGATGGGAAATGCCGGTTGTTTGGTTCTCGTTGATGCAAGGAGAGAGAGAGAGCGGGAATATTTCGAGACCGTTTTGAAGTATCCGTGGAGAGTTTACCGATTCAACCGCTATAGCGAGCCGCAGGTTCTTTTCGGGGGCCAAAACTGCAAACTTCCATCCGTCGGGTTTAGCTCCGGCAGGAGCCTGGATACAAATCGGGCCTGAATCTTTTATGGCGACTAAAGTCCTTTGAAGTTGTTCTGATATACCTACCCCGAGGCCTTTCAGAAGCGCTTCTTTCAATGTCCATAGCTCAATAAAACGGACGGCGCCCTCGTGGGGAGAAAGTATTTTCAGGGCTGAGGTCTCTTGGACGTGAAAGAAGTGTTCGGCAATCTCAATAAACTTTGTCTCCGGGTGGATGCGTTCGACGTCCAACCCAACCCGGACGGAGGAGATCGCACAGGCGACAAATCCCCTTGTATGTGAAAGGTTGAACTCGATCACCTCTTCTGCAGCCGACGTTCGGCTCAGGGCTGGTTTGCCCCTGGAGCCGGTCTCGAAACGCCACTCTTCTGGCAGGCGCCTGGGAAGATAAGCAGAGAGTGACCGGCGCAGCAGGGCGTGCGCAGCAACGAAGTCACGCCGATCCTCTTTGAAGCGGAGGCGATCACAGCGTTCACGCTCCTCTTCAGATAGAATCCCCATGGAATCGTGGAAAGTATCTTCCGATAACGCTTCAGTATTTTGCGAATAGAGGTGAACAGTAGGGATGTTCCTGTCGAGGGTAGTACGAGATTTGCTTGCAATCCTCCCCAACGTCCTATCGATCACCATGGAAAGCTCCGTTCGCTGATTCAAAGGCTGGCCGTTGCACCGTCAACTACTCCCAGCCACAGGTTATCTGCCACTTCCACCGCATCAAGATGATGCATTCCCATTGCATTCCATCCCTTGAGAGATGCCTCAAGGATGGGACTGCAAGCAATCTCGTGCTCCTTGAACTCTTTGGCATTCCAACGGTCGATGCGCATGGCGCGCAGATTGTTGCCATAGCTTAGAACGCCGTCCTGAGCGAATCGATACCAGTTTCCGTCGTATTTCAAGATTCTTCCGCCGGGTCTCGAGTATGTTCGATTTCCCGCCCAGAGCGGGCTGGCCGGATGTGCCTGCCAGCCGTCTTCCAGGTGATCGCTTTTGAAGAGTTGCAATTCGTCGAGACCCCGTTGGGTGAACATCCACCAATTTCCCTCGTGGAAGCATATCGACGAGTCTGCATATGGGCCCTCGTGCAAAACGGAGATGCATTTCCACTTCGCGGGGAAATCCGAAGCTACATACAGACGAATCGAGTTCGCCTGGCGTGTCTCCGGAATCATGTATATCTCTCCGTCCGCTTCAAAGACATAAGGATAGGAGAGATGAAATTCTTCGCGCAGGGCCACTCCTCCATAGACCCATTGCATTCCGTCAAGACTTGTGGCGTAAGCGATCTCTCCGCGCCGTGTTTTGCTGTTGACGGCCTCGAAGAAGAGATACCAGCGTTTGCGGAGTCGCAAAAGAAATGGATCGGCGACGGCTTCGCAGGGAAGATCCGTCACGAATCTACCTGTAAGTGCGGGAGACAAGCCTTCGATCGGTTTTAGCGAAAAGGGATCCTTCCCCATATAGACGGAGATGGACCAGCGTGGCCGCCACATCGAGGCGCTTCCTGAGTCACTCAGAGAATTCATCGTTAACACCGCATGAGAAGGGACGCGACGATCTCGTACGCGGGGGATCAGGCTTGTTGGTGTCAAAACCTTTGACGAGAAGAGCTACGCCGGAAGGCAGCAGGAAGAGTGACAAGCCGGCTTGCCCAGGATCCGCGATAGATCTCTTTGAGATCCGGGGAGGAAGTCGTCTCGATCGTTCGGCAGCAATTGACGGAAAAATCTCTACGGTCGCATTTTGCATGAACGCGACAAGTGTATCAGGTACCTCGTTGATATTCAGATTGTGGTGGCAAAGCCGTCGAGGGTGCTACGGGACGAGGCTTGCATGGATGCGGTCTATGCCTCGGCTTGCAAGGAGCATTGCATTGTCGAAAGAGCGCATATTCCCACTCTCGATCTCTGCCACCAGCTGCTGGAAGAAGAGGCCAAAGTTATGCGCCGGAGCGAAGCTCTCTGCGGTCGCGCCGGTCGGTGTGTGCAGAATCATTTCAGTGGCAAAGTCACCTGGAGGGCTGAATACGCGATCCATGAAGACACTCAGGTTCGGGCCGGTAATTTGCAAACGATTCAGATATGCGGTCTCGTATCCAAAGATGCCAACTAAAGATCGCCCGCCAGGATATAACGCCAGGAGACTGAATCCTGTTTCGACACCGCCGCGTTCGGCGGTTCGCCGTGCGACGATCTCAACTGGTTCCGCATCGAAGAACAGTCTTCCAGAAGACAGTGCATACGGCCCAAGATCGAAGACCGCTCCGCCGCCCAGAGCTTTCCTGTACCTAAAATCGTTAGCCGCCAGAGGAGGGACGCTGAATGAAGCGACCACATGCGTTGCACGTTTGCCGGCACTTTCAAATGCGGCGCGTGCGGCCTGGACTCGCGGATGCAATCCAAAGACGAGGGCTTCCGCGAGGCATCGGTCCTCTCGTTCGGCAAGGCGCACCATTGCCTCGGTATCGGCTTCGCTCAAGAACGCAGGCTTGTCGATGATCACGTGAAATCCACGCTTCAGCGCCGCTTCAGCCAACTCCTTGTGCAGGGAGTTGACAGTGGAAACATACACGATCTCTGCTTTGCTCTCATGCAGAGCCTGCTCATAGCTGTCGTAAGTGCGGGCTGCTCCGGATGCAAGCAGCTCCTCTTTTGGATGCGAGACGGAGGCTATCTCGGGAGGCGCCATCCCTGCCCACGCAAGTGCAGGCAGGATGCGACGGCGGCAGATAGAGGAGTATCCGAGAAAGAGTGTTTGCATATGTGAATACGACGCATATTACACTACCCTCACGGAACGGAGCGTATACAGAGTTGGACGTTCATCGTGGAAGTGGTCGTGTTTTCTCCCGGGGCGAAGGATCACTCTGCGAGAGCAATCCGCGCCCTGCTGGAACTGAGGTCTTTGCCGTAGCTGCGGAGACTCGCGCGGAGTTGATCGAATCCTTGCATACTCTCATCCGTGAGATACGTGCTAGTTCCTCTGACCTGCGCAGCACAGCAGCACGTTTTGGTCAGGCGACTTTGCGAGAACATCGTGTCGCAGTTGTTGCTACGGATCCAGCCGACTTGTGTGAGAAGTTGGAGCACGCTGCCACGCGCATCGCAAAATCTAATCGGGACCAGCTAAGAGTCCGCGGCAGCTTTTCTTATGGCAATGGCCCCAAAGCCGGTAAGTTAGCCATCGTCTTTCCGGGACAGGGTTCACAGTTTTCCGGCATGCTGGCAGATCTGATACAGGCGCGTCCTGCGGCACGGCAGTGGTTTGAATGTCTGGATGCCGTCTATCAACGGGTGGGAGCAGGCCTGCCAAGCGATGCCTATCACGGCGGAGATGGCCTCTTCAGCCTCAGCACGGGTGCTCAACTGGGATTAGTAGCCAGTCTGGCACTCCATGATTCCCTCAAGGCAATGGGGGTTGAAGGGGAGTGCTTTGTCGGTCACAGCAACGGTGAGCATGCTGCGCTGATTGCTTCGGATGCGCTCTCATTTCCTTCGGTGGAAGCTGCCTGTGACTTTATCGGCTCCGTCGGCTTGGAGAGCCGTTCCGTTCCTCCGCCACCTGTTCCTCAAGGGGTTCTTGCCGTCACGGGCAACCAACGGGCGGCGGTTGAACAGGTGGTCCGCGAAAATAGCGGAACACTGTTTCTATCTGTCGATAACTGCCCGATGCAAATGCTCCTTGCAGGAACCGATCAGGCCCTGGAACGGGCGGCTCATCGCCTGCGAGGTCAAGGGCTGGTTTGCGTAAAGATGCCTTTTACCTGGGCACATCACACACCGCTTTTTCGCGGCTGGTCAGAATTGCTTTGGAAGCACTATCGCAACATCCCTGTTAAAACTCCGCGAGCCGAAGTCTACTGTTGTGCGACGAAACGGAGATATCCATCTGAACCTGAGAAGATTCGCCAGCTGTTGGCCGAACAGTGGTCTGCTCCCGTTTATTTTCGCCAGACTATTGAGGCCATGTACGAGTCCGGTGTTCGCATCTTCCTCGAGGCGGGACCCGACAATAGGCTAGTTCCCTTTATCGCGGATACTCTCCGTGGGAAATCCTATCTGGCTCTGGGAGCCTCCTCGCAGGATCATGCCGATTTTGACGCATTGGCAATGCTTGCTGCGGAGCTCTTTGCGGCTGGCATTCCCATCCGATGGGAGTTCTTCCATCCGGTTGCCAGACAATCTTTCGCGGATGCGATTTCAATCGATGCGATCCAACGTGCAGCGATCGAGGAGCAGAAGAGTATTGTGCAGTTTGCTCATCGTATGGATGAGCGCATTGCCCGTAAGGTACAGTCTTTTCTGCCACACCCGAAGCACATATCTTTCGGCTCCAATGCCAGCGTCTTTCTCGGCGAGGCACAACCATCTGCCGATGGATTTACAGCCGTAAGGCATCATTCCGTGGGGCGAGAGCCGTATCTGTCGGATCATGCTTTAGGACGTCCAGGCCGCGGACAGGGTTCACCGCTTCCGGTGATGGCCTTTACAGGCATCCTGGCGATTGCTGCAGAGGCTGCTGCGCAGGCGCCTGCTCGTTTATGTGTCACTTCGCTTCGACTACACCGCTGGCTTGCATTTGACGCCGATACTCTAACCTTGGAAACGGTCGTCGATCTTCGCAATAAAACAGTTTCGATCTTTGTGCTGAGTGGTGATGGAATGCGGCACCTTGGTGCAAATGCGACTTTGACGAAACGCTTGCACGCCGGGGCAGATTCATCGGTGGACATCGGCAATGCTGAGCCTTTGAGGCCCTCCTGGAGTGCCGAACGCTTCTACGCAGAGTATGCCTTTCATGGACGAAGTTTTCAGGGAATACAAAAGGTATTGCGGCTCACCGCTTCCGGTGTTGAAGCCGAACTGCATTCGACCATGCTGCCTGGCCTGACGGGCATTCCGCTTTACTGCGATCCTGCGCTTCTGGATTGTGCAGGGCAACTTGTGGCGCTGTGGCTTCTGGAGACTACCGGTGAAGTCGCAGGGGCATTCCCATTTTCTGCAAGCGAGCTTGATATTTGTTCTCCTGCGCCTACTCCAGGAACGCGGCTCCTTTGCCGCGCCTCCGTTCGACGTGTCACGTTTGCCACTACCGAGGCGGACGTGGATTTTCTGTTTCCGGACGGCACGGTTCATGCTCGATTGCGCGGCTTACAACAGAGGCTTGTTCTGTTCCCTTCCGGCTTTGGCGATCTGCTTTTTGGAACAGGTCCACTCGCATCCTCACCTAGCTTGGCGATGGCCGCAACGGAGGAAGGCCAGCAGTTTTTGGCCCGCGACGGTGCTATTTGGGCGCGTGCTCTGGCCCATGCGGCCCTGTCTCACCAGGAGTGGTGCGATTGGTGGAGTTCGGCAGAAGAACCACTTCTTTTGAGTCGGAATCTTGCCGTTCGTTTGACAAAGAGCAGCTATTTCCATGGCTCCATGGCCAACGTTTCCGCAGAGCAGGTGCAGATCCGCAAGTAGCATCCGCGGGTACGATTCCTATGAGACTAAAGTAGGATTGCTTCGCCTCAGATCGCGGACCAATGATATGTTAAGGTTCATCCTTCATTCAAAGCGTGTTTCATCAAGATCCTTTATCGTGCCGTATGACGTCAGGAGATTCTTGAGACCCCTGTTTGAAAATGAGCGTCGTTGTATGGCTGGTATATCTCTAGAGCAGACCAGGAGAGTCATTTTGAACGAGAATTTGACCGCCGCCCAGATTTGGACGGATATTCACGACACGTTAAAGCAGCTTCTGGAAGAGCAAGGCCAGGAGCTGGGTGAGATTAGCCGGCAGAGTGCGCTGAGTGCGGACCTCGGCCTGGCATCCATCGACATGATTCATCTGCTCATCACGCTGGAAGATAAGCTGGAGATGCAGTTGCAGTTCGATGAATTGGCGACCGGACCAGAGGGCCAGTTTCGCGAGGATCTGACACTCGGAGACCTGAACGACTTTATCGAGACGAAGCTTACAAGCCGGATGAAATCCGTCAAAGCCTAGTAAAGGTTCAGGGTGCTTCATACAGCCTATCCAGGCGTTGATAGAAAGATCACCGCGCCATGACATTGCTGCTCATCCATGCCGACGACTTTGGCCTGACGGAAGGTGTCACGAAGGGCATTCTCCGTGCGATGCAGGAAGGGATTGTGACCGCAACCAGCGCAATGGTCTGCGACCCACTTCACTTCGAGAGGGTGAAGGAACATTGCGACAGCCTGGAGGGTCGCATCGGCCTTCACCTTCAACTCACTGACGGGCGCCCTGTCCTTGACGCTGCGGAGAACCCCAGTCTGGTGGACAAGAGCGGTTGCTTTGCCCGCCATCGCGATCAGCTTGGAGACATCCTTCCAGACGATCTTCTCACAGAGTGGCGTGCCCAACTCGCCCGCTTTCGTACCCTCGGCTTTGAGCCAAGCCATCTCGATACACACCACAGCGTACACGTTCTCCCTGTCGTGCTTGAGGTCTATCAGCAACTCGCGCGAGAGACAGGCCTGCCGGTGCGCGGAGATGAGAATGGCCTCAATTCCGAATTGCGCCGCCGCGGGTTTATTGCTGCGACGCGCTATACGTTTCTTACCGAGACGCTGTACCGTTCTCCCATCGCTCTGCGTCGCGCACTCGCAGCGTACCGGCGGCTGGGTCTGGGGGAAGGAGACTCCCTTGAGATAGGCTGCCATCCGGGATTTGTGGACGCGGAACTCGCTGCCCAGTCCAGGTATGTTGAGCCCCGGGCTGTCGAACTTCAGCTCCTTTGCTCCGCAGAGTTGCGAGGCTACCTTGGTGAACTTGGCTATGAACTCGCCGAGCCTGCCCTGCTACGGCGCGTATGCCCCTCTACTGAGGAGAGTGATTCCGGGAGAGTACAGGAGATGGCTGCGGAAAAGAGTCATTAACGCTGGATAGGCTGGTCAACGATGTCGTATGTGGCGGCTCTCTCCTGCGTTGCTTAATCATCGCTTCTACCAGATCAACGGTGTGACTGGCTCCGTCCACGTCGACGTTCAATTGGCATGGCTCGAAGGTGCGAATGGCTGCGACTTCTGCCGCCAGGGTCTCTGGTGTTAAGCGGCTTTCTTCGAGCACTCGAACAAGTCCCAGCGCTTCCATTTTTCGGGCACGATAGGTCTGTTCGTCTTCTTCTACTTCGACAAAAGGAATGACCAGGGCACGAGCGCCAGTTATTATCAGGTCGAGGGCTGTGTTGTACCCGCAGCGGGAAACCGAGACGCAGGCCTTCTTCATCTCACTTTTCATATTCGCGATCCAGCGCGTTAACTTAAGCTTTGGCAGACCGGCTGTTTCCTGCACCAGTTCTTGCCAGACTTCTTCGGGAGTCAGGGATCCGGCAGCGATGTGTACCGTTAGATCTGAAGGGAAAAGCCCGAGCTTTGCACAGCGAACCGCCACGCGCAGTACAGATTCACCGCCCCCCCCTCCCCCCACGGAGATCAGACACGTATCTTCAGTATGTGTCTCTGGGCTGAAAGTGAGCGGAGCATTGGTTGTGACAAACCCGGTATGCCAAATGGGCTTCTGTAGTTCCGAAGCGAGTGCGAACGTTTCCTGTAGTTGGATCAATTGAGGATCGGAGTGTACAAGAACTCCGTCCATCAGGCGGTTTACTGTTTGAACTACGCGCCGGTCGAACTTCTCCTGATCCGTAAGGCACTGCTCCTGAATGTCTCGTATGCTCGAAAGGATGAGTGGTGGAGGCATCATGTTTCGCGCAGCGCGTAAAAAAGGTACTAAATATACTGCAGACTGAGTTCGTCCAAAAGGAAAATACTCAATCAGAATGACGTCAGGGCGCACGCGTTCCAGGACTTCGATGAGGTCGGCTCCCCATCCGGACTTCTTGCCGGGATGAGGATAGTGAGCACCCCGCTGGAAACGAACCATCTCTACTTCCGGCGGAATTACGATATCGTCGTGTAGATCTCCGGTGCATACCAGCACGGTTCGGAAACGCTTCGAAAAACTTTTTGCAATCGTGGCCGTGCGCACCCAATGTCCAAGGCCCCGGTTGACCTCACAGTAAAGCAGTACCACAGGACGGGGTCCACTCATACGCTCTCCCGTTGGTCTTCTTCAGCGAATGAAAGGCCTTCTTCCGGCGCAAGTCCCGTTGCCATCCAGGGGCCAGTGCCAGCGATAACCTCGACTGCTTGACCTCCGTTTATCTCAGTCAGCAGAAAATTGTTTCCTGCGACTTTAGAGATAGGATGGATTCCCCTCGCTTCGAGCAAACGTAGTACTGCGGAAGAGGCCATGCCAGAGTCCTTCCAAGGTCCCCAATTAATCGAAGTCACATGGGTATCCGGCCATGCAGTGGCCATGTTCCAGGCAAGACGATTAAGGACTTCATTGCCTGCGGCGTAGTCCGCTTGCCCTAAGTTGCCAAAGCGCCCAGAGATCGATGCGAACAGTACTACCAGCTTGAGATGATCGGGTCGCAGCCGAGTTCGCAGGATAAAGGTGCTGTCCGCTTTTGTTGCAAAGATCTCTCTGAAAGATTTGGTGGATTTGTCGCGTATGAGCTTGTCCGCGATCCTGCCTGCACCGTGGATCACGCCATCGATCTTTCCAAAGCGTTGATACAGAACGTCGATGAAGCTTCCGAACTCAGTCTCGGAACAAACGTCAATCGCATGATACTCCGGCAGACCGCCAAGCTCGCGAAGTCTATGGAGTGTCTCGATTTTTTCGCGACCGGTTATTGTGCTTTCATCGATGGCCTCGCGACCCACAAGCACCAGGTGTACTCCGGGAGCGGCCAGGCTTTCGGCAGCCAGCGCGGTGATACCGCGTGCTCCACCTGTCAACAGGATGACTGACCCGGCGGTGGGTTTCCAGCCTGCGCTTTGTCGATCCACCTCTTCCGGTTCGGGCATAAAAGCGAGGCGCTTCCCGTCGTAGTATCCGATCTCGCAGGTGTCAGCGCTTCCATATAAAAGCTCATCGATTACGAGCGTTGCAATCTTCTCGGGAGGAAGCTTTCTATCGATATCAATGACTCTTGTCAGCGCGCCTGTCTCAGCAGCAAAGGTTCTGAGGACGCCATGAGCGCCTCCCGTCGCAGTCCCGAGCAGGCCGGGACCGCACTTGTCTCTGCCCCAAAGCCCGCCGAATCCGGTGAGCGCGATTGCCACCGCTACTTGTTCACCGCTCGCCTGCAAAAGATGAAAAAGGCCTTCGACCGTTTTTTGAGATTCGATCTGCCATTGCGCAAGCGTCGCTTCTCGGTCTTCGCAATCAAGCGGAGTGAGGTGCAAGATGCCTTGAACAGGCCCGAATTTGGTCGCGTTCGCTTCGATGTATCCGCGCAGTTTCTTCGGGTCTGAGAGCACCTCGCTATCGATTGTGACGGCATCTGCTCCATGTGAACGCAACAACGAACAAACGGTGTCCGCGATGCCGCAGGTGTCTTCTGTGAGGAGATACAACCCGCTTAAGCGGTTTTCCCCGTCTTCAATAAGCGGAGCAGGATGCGCACGCATGACCAAACGGGGACAAATGTTATCGGATTCTGATATGGGGGTTGATTCCTCCGTCTGTACTTCCATGGCAAGCACAGCCTTTGCCAGCTCATGGATTGAGCGAGTCTGAGTCAGTCGATCCATACTTCGCCGGAAGCTCTCCTGCACGGAAGCAGGAAGTTGTCCCTCTGCAGTCGCTAAAACCTCAATGCGCTTAATGGAATCGATGCCTAGCTCAGTTTCGAGGTCCAATTCAGGAAGAATGAGCTCCGGCTCGTATCCTGAGCGCTCAGCCAGAAGCCGCGTGAAGAGAGCCGTCAGATTCGATAAAGTCAGCTCCATGGAATCGGAGGAAGGGGCTGTTGCTGCTGGAGTCGTTACAGGTACTACTTTGGAAGCGCTCGTGCTTAAGGTAAGCGGAGTGGTCTCCTCAATGGAGGTCCGTCGCAGGGATGGTTCTGATCTGACTCCGTTTAAGCCATCAAGGAACGTCTCAAGAGCATGTTCCTGAGATTCCAGGAACGATCTCATGGTCTTCTGGTATTCACTGTAAGCTTGCAGCGCACTGTTTCCGGAGAACTCTGAGGCAGGCGGAACGACGGACCGTGCCTCGTCCCGGGTTTCTGCCGTCAGTAATGGCTCCTCCCCTATGTAGCCGTGGGGCTCCGTTGCCGCCCATACTCGGCCACCATCGATGTACCAACGGTCAGGCGCAGGTTCGAGAATCTCTTCGAGTTTAATCTTCTGAACCAGCCGGCCTTCAAATAAAGCGTCGAAGTTCATAGAAATGCCATGACTGAACAACTGCGCAACGCCCATAAGGAGTCCTCGCAGACCGCCACCGTTGCCGTCGAGAGAGATGGCCAAATGCTCACGTTCCCCAAGAATGCGGGCGATAAGCCCACTCAATACAGACTTAGGCCCAACCTCAACGAAGACCCTCGTTCCGGCGGCATACATTGCTTCGATCTGCGCAACAAACTCTACCTTGCTTTCGAGATGTTGGCCCAGCAATTCGCGAACGGCTGAAGCCTCTTTGGAATAGGGAGCGGCGGAGACGTTGGAGGTCACTACCATCTGCGGCGAACGTACGTCAGCCTTCTCGATGGCCGTACGGACTTTAGCTGCGGCTGGCGACATTGCGGGAGAGTGAAACGCAGCTCCAACCGCCAGGCGCTTGGCGGCGACACCCCGATTCGCAAATTCGACCAAGGCGTTTTCGATAGTCGCATTGCTGCCTGACACAACGCACTGCTTCGGTGTGTTGTGATTTGCCAGCGTCAAGCCTGGAAGATCTTTGAGCCATACCTCGATCTCTTCGCGGGAGCAGTCGACGGCGGCCATCGTTCCCTTCGCTTCCCTTGCGGCTTCAGCCAATGCGTGGCCTCGCGCTTCGCTCAAAGTGAGGAATGCCTCTCGTGAGACCGCGCCCGCTGCGTGGAGTGCGGCGAACTCCCCAAAGCTGTGACCAGCTACAACTGCAGGGTTTATGCCCAGCCGTCTAGTAAGCTCGAGCATTCCCAAGATGACAATTGCAAGTGCTGGCTGTGCGACATCAGTTGCCTTAACTGCATTCTCCAGATCGCGCCTGGCTGTCTCATCGAATACTTTTGGAGGTAAAAGAGCGCGCTTGACTTGATCGGCGATGGGCGTTGAGAACGCCTGGATGTCATTGTAGGCGCGACGCATCTCCGGCGAATACACACCCAACTGAGATCCCATGCCCGGATACTGAGATCCCTGTCCTGGAAAGACAAAGGCCATGGAACCCTGCCCTTCTCCAGTGCCATAGAACACCTTGGCCGCAGGAGTTGTCTTACCCGTGAGCAGTAGTTCTTCCGCGGCCTGCAATGCGGTCGCAAGCTCTTCCATGTCGCTTGCCAGGAATCCGATCCGATGAGCGCTGTGATGGCCTTGCCTTGGACATACACTTGCCGCAAGATCCCCTATCGGGAATCTGGGGTTTCGACGAATGGCCATCTGGACTTCATATAGTTGCTGTTGAAGTCCTCCTATATCCTTGGCCCCGAACAGGAAGATCTCAATTGGCCACAGATCGCCACCCATCGTCGGTGTTGCCAGTGAGCCGGTGTATTCCTCCAGTACGGCGTGAAAGTTAGTCCCGCCGAAACCAAATGCGCTGACACCAGCGCGTCGAGGTTCGTCTTGAGGGGTTACCCACGCCTGAGCATCCTCCAATACGCGGACTGGAGATTCAGGCTGCAAGATGTCTGGTAAGGGCGAATCGATTGGGGCATGTGGTGGCAATGTCTTGTGGTGCAGTGCCAGAGCGGCCTTCAAGACCCCCGCCAAACCGGCTGCTGACTTCGTGTGTCCGATCAGCCCCTTTGCCGATCCCAGAACGCATTGCCCAGAATTGGCGCCAGCAGAGCTCAGAATGGAGGAGATCGTTGTTAACTCCGCCTTATCGCCGACAGCCGTGCCTGTACCGTGTGCCTCATACATGCCAAGGCTGGATGGGCTTAATCCGCAACGTTTATACGCCCGCTGCATGGCGAGTTGCTGTCCTTCTGACCGCGGTGCAGTCAATCCCATTGCGCGGCCATCGCTCGATCCAGCGACAGAACGAATGACAGCGTATACCCGATCCCCCTCGCGTTCCGCGTCCTCCAATCTGCGCAACACCAAAGCCACCACACCTTCGCCGATCACAATGCCATCGGCATTCTTGTCGAAGGGCCTTGCACGCCCTGTTGGCGAAAGAGCTCTTGTCTTGCTGAAGGCCAGATAGCCGTAGGGATTTTGCTCGAACTCCGCTCCGACCACTACAGCAACATTCGAGTCGCCACGCTCCAACTCGCGCATTCCCAGTTGGAGGGCTGCCAGGGACGAGGCGCATGCCGCGTCTACCGAGTAGTTAGGGCCGCGAAGATCGAGCCGGTTTGCAACTCGTCCTGCTGCGACATTACTCAGCGATCCTGGAAAGCTCTCCTCTGTCCAATCCGGCAATCTTCGGTAGACATCTTCTAGCGAACCTGGAAGCAGGGAAGGGAGCATCGCGCGCGTGATGTAACCGTGATAGAGATCGGCCATACCGTCAGTGCCCAGGACTACAGCCGTATTCTCACGATCGAAGCCGCTCTCGGCGAAGCCCGCATCGTCCAGCGCGCGCCGGCATGCTTCCAGAGTCAGTAATTGCACTACCGAAATCGAGGTCAAAGAGTGTGGTGGGATCCCATACCGCACCGGGTCGAAAGGCATCTTGTCAATAAACGTGCCCCAGCGTGAATAGATTCGATCCGGTGCATCTCGGTCTTCGTCGAAGTAGAGTCGCCAGTCAAAGCGCTCTTTCGGAATCTCGCGAATGCTGGAAACTTTGCCCAGCATGTTGCGCCAGAAGTCTTCCACCGTGTGCGCGCCCGGTAAAAGACATGCAGCACCGACAATGGCGATCGGTATCTCTGTATTTCTGGAAGGCCGTTGTTTTGGCTTTTCGGCATAGCGCTGCATCAGCTCTGTTGGGCCTTCACTCAGATCGCGATGAAGCCCCGGGATGCTACCGACCGTCCTCCGCAGCGCTGCTACCTGGCCCATCATATAAACGCCGCGATTCAATTGTTCCTGTTCGTCCAGGTTGCACAGCGTGCCATTGTCACTCCTGCCCTGTCCTTTGGCTGCGATGCGCGACCGGCCCATAAGGAGACCTTCGAGTTTTGCGGTGATCTCTCGCGGCGGCGTGCCCTCGCGATACAGCCTTCTTCGTTCCTGCTTGAAACTCTCGCTAAAGGGTGTGTTCGCACAGTTGATAACATGGCCGGGGCCGGTGCACAACTGCACAATTCCGTTGCATGAAACGGCCTGCGTCTGGAACTGTTCCACGATTGCACCGCACTGTACCGCTTCTTTGGTAAACAGATAGGCCGTCCCTGCCAATACACCGATGCGCACGCCACGCTCGACCAGTGGATGAGCGATCGCCGCTACCATCGCCGCGGAAAGAGAGTCGTGAATACCTCCGGCGAACAAGGTATGAACGCTTTCCGCTGCATCAGCGGGCATCTGGGTAAGCAGGGTTTCTATCGCCAGCTCCCATAAAGGAAGGCTGTGAAGAGGTCCCGCATGACCGCCGCACTCAGCCCCCTCAAGGACAAAACGTCGCGCTCCTTGGATAAGGAAGCTGCTCAACAACGCAGGCGACGGCGCATGAAGATAAGTGGTTGTTCCTTGAGCATCCAGTGAATGCACCTGCTCGGGAAAGCCTCCGGCCAGGAGAGCGAATGGCGGCCGAATCCGCGCTATCGCGTCCATCTGTTGTTTGCGCAACTCAGCCGGCAGGAATGCAAGGATGCCGGCGCCCCAGCTTGCATCGCCCAACGTTTCTGCGCAGGATCGAAGCAGCGCCTCAGCCTCCTCGCCGCGTAACATAGCCAACGCAACCAGGGGCAATGCGCCCGCATCGCTAACTGCGGCGGCGAAGCGTTGAGTGTCGCTGACTCGCGTCATCGGTCCCTGAACCACGGGGTAATGCGTGCGATGCGTCTTCGCCAGGGCATTCTCCGGAGCCAGGGCACGGGCGCTAGCGATTGCTTCGAGGCACGCATCAGAGGTAGCGGATATCGCGGCTTGAATCAGTCTCCCCGTTGTCCGATATCGAGTCTCATAGATCTTTGCCAGGCCCACAGCCTGACCTACTGGCCACGCCTGATTTTGCGCATCGGCCCAACCGATCTTCGAACGAACTTCAGCGGCCCACCTTGTCGCCCGCTCGTCCGGTCTTTCCTCAATCGAAATTTGAGAGGCAGATTCCTGCAGGGCCTGGCCAGCCTGCAACTCGGGCCGGTTCGGGATGCGCACACGCAATCCCAACTCTTCGCCGACCACTGCTGTATCTTCCCCGCTCATGCGCCGCAGCGAAGGTCCGTACAAGGTACCTACAGGCGATTCGTTCAATAGCAGCAATGCATCGTCCAGGACTGCTCCGGCGGCGCCGGCGACGCGGGAGGCAACGCATCCGCGGATACCCAGTCCTCCCTGCAAAAGGAAGGGAAGTTCCTGCTGAGCCAGTGTCTGTGCAAGCACAAACGTAGACTCCGCTCCGCAGAGGCCACCACTCTCCGCGCCGCGTGCGAGCCATCCATCCGGCACGATGCCTGAAGCCCTCAGACGCTGAACATCGGCAGCCGCAGTAATCTCCAGCCAGGTCTTTCGCTGTGGCAAAGACGTTGGCAATGCATCTTCGGGTCTCCATTGTGCGATCACGTACCAATGAGGCACATCGGCCAGACCGATGTCTGTCGCAAGCGATTCCATGAATCTTAAGTTCTCGGCTGAAAACCGAAGGCCGAAGACTTTTTTCCCGCTACTGGAGATAAGTGACTCGACCACCGCGCGAGCTCGCGACAATGTGGGCTCGCGTAGTTCGTTGTCGATGTCAACAATACCCACGCCGCCGGCTCGACATGTTCCCAGAGCAACGGCAGGCAAAGTGCCGACAGTCGGCGGTAGAGCTGATAAAGAACAAATGTGGAACGCTTTCGTGCCTTTCATCTAGCAAACACCTTTACACCAAACGTAGAAAGAAGCTCTTGTACGCAGAAACTAGTTTTTGCTGGATTATGGGAGAGGAGTGATGAAAGCTCGAAGTGAAATATGGTCGTACCGGGTTCTTAACGGGGAAGATTTGCCGCCGGTGAACTGCGTCGCCACCAATTCGATTATTTCTTTAGGTGAAGTCTAGCACGGCGGTATTAGGGAATTGCTTCGGCGAAGTACAACATTATTGGGAGGATAGTCGTCCGGCATTGGAAAGATCAGCGAGAGGCATTAATGCTATGCTTTACCAAAATTCAATCAGCAGAGAGATTGGTGTTCGGTCCCATGAGCTATTTGGACAATTCTCGCTGGATAGACTTTCCGCCTGTTGTCGATGCGCGAGGTTCTCTTACGGCGATTGAAAGCTGCCGCTCGATTCCCTTTCAAATAAATCGTGTTTACATGGTCCACGATGTTGTTGCAGACCGTGGCGGTCATGCGCACCGCGATACTGAACAAGTGGTCCTTGCTCTCGCTGGATCCTTTCATCTGAAGCTTTCCACGCCTACCGAACACAAGATATTTGAGCTTGACCGACTTGGCCGCGGTGTTCACATCCAGCCCATGACGTATATCGAGCTCAGTAACTTCAGCCCCGGCGCTGTCGCTTTGGTTTTAGCGAGCACGCTCTATCGCAAAGAGAGGTCTCTGCGCTCATGGGAGGAGTATGTTGCCTGCTTCGATCGGGGATAGACGTTCCATGACTCAGGCCCCCTTTGTCTCGTTTGCCGATCCGACAGCGCTCTCCCTGGTGACGGAAGGGCGGTTTCGAAGCACGGCTGAAGTCCTTTCCTGGCTTGAGACGATGAACCGCGAACGCCCGATGAAGGTAGATCTTGTCGCCTTGGATGAGTTGGCCGAATGGTCTTTTCGTTCAGGACCGCTCTCGCTTGGTCACAACTCTGGGAAGTTCTTTACCATGCGGGGCGTGCGCACCGAAACTGACTTCGGCAACGTTCCAGTCTGGGATCAGCCCATTATCTATCAACCGGAGATCGGCATTCTGGGATTTATCACCAGGGTTTTTGATGGAATTCGTTACTTCCTGATTCAAGCCAAGGTCGAACCGGGAAACATTAATGGTTTCCAGATTTCGCCAACGCTTCAGGCTACGCGCAGCAATCTTACGCGCGCCCATCGGGGCTCAACGCCCCGGTATGCTGAGTATTTTACGGGGAAGAAGCCCGTCAATATCCTCGTTGATCAGCTGCAGAGTGAGCAGGGGTCGCGTTTTCTCAACAAGCAGAATCGCAACATGGTCGTTGAACCGCTGGACGAGGTTCCACTCTACGATGATTTCTGCTGGGTCACACTCGCCCAGATCAAGACACTTCTTCAACGTGACAACCTCGTCAATATGGATGCCAGGAGCGTGCTTTCCTGCATGCCTCTGCCCCGTTGGGAGATGCTGGGATGCGGTGGGCTGCACGAGTTCGGAGACAGTCTTTCCATCTCCGCGTGCCATGACAACGCCGGCGTGCACACGAACCATGAGCTGTTGCAGTGGCTTACCTGGATGCGTTCGAGCTATGAACGTAAGCTGAGCATGCGTGGCCTTGATGAACTCAACGGCTGGCGAAAGACCCGTCACGAGATCAGCCATGAGAGTGGCCGTTATTTTTCTGTAGTCGGCGTATCGGTGGAATCCACCTCTCGCGAGGTCAGCCGATGGACCCAACCGCTGGTCTATCATCCGGGTGAAGGTATTAATGGACTTATTACGCAGAGGATACGAGGCGTCCTGCATTTTCTCGTGCGGGCATGTCTTTATCCTGGCAATCGCGACCATTTCGAACTTGGTTCAACGGTCTCGCGCTCCGATTACCTTAGCTGTACCGGTCATCCGGACGCTCCAGAATTCCTCGATTTATTTGTTAATCGAGATCCTTCATGGGTTCGCTATTCTTCGATACAGTCAGAAGAGGGCGGTCGCTTTTACCATTACCAAAACCGCTATATGGTCCTGGAACTCCCGGCAGGCACCATCAAGGAAATTCCGGAATATTTCCGTTGGTTCACCCTCGGGCAGATCCAGTCTCTTATCCCGCACGGCTATTTCACAATCGAGATGCGCAATCTTCACGCGTGCCTGCTTCTTTATTAAGAAGTCATCAAAGCCCGGGAGATCACAAGGCTCGAAGCCAGGAATTCTCTCTTGGCCTTTACTGTCTTGGATGTCAGAGGAACGAATACTTTTTCAGGTTCCAGTCCTGATATGCCACTCGATCAGATGCAGGCCTTTTCCAACTGGCTTGCACATACGATGCCATCTCAAGACGGGAACCTGAGAAAAAATCTTTGAACTGCAAATCTGTTTTTTGCGCTTATGCAGCAGATCTTTTGCCGGTAGCCTTGCTGGCCGCGACATCCTGACGCAGATTTTGAAGCTCCGCCTGAATGCTTGCAAGGAGTTCCTGCACGCCAGCCCCCGACTGCACGTTGGCTTCAGCCGCGCGCAATTTTGCAGCGTCATCGCGGATAGCGGTTATCTGGGTCTTCGCCTGATTGTAAGTCGACACCCCTGCATCTGCTACTTCCATGCCTGTTTTGACCGCGCTAACGATAGCAGGCCTGCCCACCGTTCCGCCAACAATGACGGCGCCTGCACCGACTGCAAAACTCTTCCAACTCCACCTCTTCAGTACCCATCCCATTAAAGACGTCATAGTTTTCTCTTTTCCCTTCTCTGCAGTTGTGATGAAAACCGTGGTCCTGCTTGCTTCGAATCTTTAAGACGGCGATTGCTATCGGAAGACTACCATGACATGCAGGGGGCGTCTACGGAAAACAAACAAAAGAAGATACGTCCTGTTTTAGGTGAGAAAGAAAGCTGTGCCGTCAGCTGGGCGCAGCCTCCGGCCGATTGATGTCGACGATATCCACAAGTTCTTATTTTAGGAAAGCCGATTTGGTGGGCCCGGAGGGATTTGAACCCCCAACCAAGGGATTATGAGTCCCCTGCTCTAACCGTTGAGCTACAGGCCCGTTACGGATGGTTGTGCTGAAGCGCAGGCCAGGCACAAACAAAGGATCGGTTTCTTCAGTTTCGCATAGCGGGCGTGTTCGCGCATGAGATGGTGCGTCAGGGAACGATCTCCGGTCCGTTTGGGAGGGGCTTATGGGTGTTATTTCTTTGGATCGGTGTTCGGGGTCGTGTTGCTGTCCTCCGGAGATGGGTTGATGTGTCGGCCAGTGTTCTCCGGCGTTTTGGATCGTACGCCCGTGGGGCCTGGTCCTGCGGTAGCTGGATTATCGCCGCGGGGCCCGGGGGGCTCCATTCCGTGGTCTCGGGTCTCGGGCAATTCGCTCTCCACGCTGCGCGATTGTGTATCCGCCGCCATAAACGTTGTCCTTTCGCTTCTAACGTTGGAGAAGGATCGTCGGAGGTTCGTTGCCTCCAGGTGGAAGCCAAAAATCCGGGTGCTGTACCCTGATACGAGATACCGCGACGGGGGTATGGCAGCGTACAGGACTAACCGAGGCCGGCCCCTCCTGTCCCAGGAGATACATGAGCGCAGAACAGAAGCGGAAGAGAACGCCGAACGGAAGTTCGAGCCCCATCCTTGTTACTGGAGGAGCTGGTTTTATTGGCTCCAACTTCGTCCTCGAATGGTTTGCGGCCGGCAATGGCCCGGTCATCAATCTCGATAAGCTGACCTATGCGGGTAATCCGGAGAACCTGGCATCCATCGCCAATCTCCCAGGCTATACCTTTGTTCGCGGTGACATCTGCGACGCGGAGATGTTGAAAAATCTGCTGGAGCGCTATCGCCCCCGCGCCATCGTTCACTTTGCGGCGGAAAGTCATGTCGATCGTTCGATCCTGGGGCCGGAAGCCTTTCTTCGCACTAATATTGATGGCACCTTCACTTTGCTGCGTGCGGCAAAGGTTTACCTGGAGTCATTGGATGAAAACGATCGCGCCGACTTCCGTTTTCTTCACGTGTCGACCGATGAGGTATACGGCACATTGGCGCCGGAAGACCCCGCCTTTCATGAACAGACGCCCTACGCGCCGAACTCGCCCTATGCAGCATCGAAGGCGGCCAGCGATCACCTTGTTCGCGCCTGGGTTCACACCTACAACCTGCCGGCTATCATCACCAACTGCTCCAATAACTATGGACCGTATCAGTTTCCCGAAAAGCTGATTCCCTTAATGATCGCGAACGCTCGCAGAGGCAAACCCCTTCCTGTGTATGGCGACGGTCAGCAGGTACGTGACTGGTTGTATGTGGCTGATCACTGTAGGGCGCTGATGTCCGTGCTTGAACGGGGACGCATCGGCGAGACGTATAACGTCGGCGGCTGTAATCAACGGACGAACCTGGAAGTAGTAACGACGCTCTGCACCCTGCTGGACGAGCTGTTGCCGGAATCAGAGTTCCGTCCCCACAAGCAGCTTTTGACTTACGTCGCGGATCGGCCAGGACATGACCGTCGTTATGCCATCAATGCCGAAAAGCTGCAACGCGAGCTGGATTGGAGCCCCCAGGAGAGCTTTGAGACGGGGCTGCGAAAGACGGTGGAGTGGTACCTGGCGAATACGGAGTGGGTCGATCGCATCACCAGCGGAGCGTATCAACACTGGGTCGAGCAGAACTATGGTTCGCGCGAGGCGGTCTCTGCGAGGAGTGCGCAATGAAGGGAATTATTCTCGCTGGAGGCTCAGGAACGCGTCTCCACCCGGTTACACAGGTGGTCTCAAAGCAGTTGCTACCGGTGTATGACAAGCCGATGATCTATTACCCTCTGTCGATGCTTTTGCTTGCGGGCATTCGCGAGGTCCTCATCATCTCAACCCCGCAGGATACCCCACGTTTCGAGCAGCTTCTGGGCTCGGGAGAGCAGTGGGGCATCCGTCTGCAGTATGCGGTGCAACCTTCTCCCGATGGGCTGGCGCAGGCTTTTCTGATTGGCAAAGAGTTTCTTGCCGGTTCGCCGTGCTGCCTTGCTCTGGGTGACAACATCTTTTATGGCCATGACATGGTGAGGACGCTCCGGCAGGCCGCTGCAAACACGGACGGCGCTACGGTCTTCGCCTATCCTGTGCTCGACCCTGAACGGTACGGCGTCGTGGAGTTCGATGCGAGTCGCAAGGCCATCTCTATCGAAGAGAAGCCCACGAAACCCAAGTCGCGATATGCCGTGACCGGCGTCTATTTTTACGATTCGCAGGTTGTTGGAATCGCCGAGGGCCTGAAGCCCTCTCCGCGTGGCGAGCTTGAGATTACCGACGTCAACCGCTGGTATCTGGAGCGTGGCCAGCTGAAGACCGAGGTGCTGGGGCGCGGCATCGCGTGGCTCGATACGGGAACACATGACTCGCTGATTGAGGCAGCTTCATTCATTCAGACCATCGAGAAGCGCCAGGGTCTGAAGGTAGCGTGCCTTGAAGAGATTGCATATCGGCAGGGCTATATCAGTGAGGAGCAGCTTCGCGAACTGGCGACAAAGATGGGCAAGAGCAGCTACGGGCAATATCTTGTGCGCTTGCTTGAGGAGCCGGTGTTCTGAGCATGGCCAAACGCATTCTGCTGACAGGCGTGACGGGACAGGTAGGCGGAGAGCTTGCGCAGACATTGGCCTGTTTGGGCGAGGTCGTCGCTCCTACACGCGAAGAGTTTGACCTCACAAGTGTTTCTTCCATTCGCGAGACAATTCGGAACGTGCAGCCGCGCTGGATCGTGAATCCTGCCGCCTATACCGCTGTCGACAAGGCAGAGAACGAGCCAGAGCTGGCTTATGCAATCAATGCCGAAGCTGTCAGGATGATTGGCGAAGAGGCTCGCGCGATCCGGGCCGGTGTTATTCACTTCTCGACCGATTACGTCTTCGACGGCGAAGGTATCAAGGCGTATGTCGAAACAGATCCCACTGGGCCGGTTAGTGTCTACGGAGCAAGCAAGCTGGCTGGCGAAGAGGCATTGTGCGGATCGGGCGCAGGGCACCTCATCTTCAGAACAAGTTGGGTCTATGGGGCTACGGGAAAGAATTTCCTGAGGACCATTCTGAAAGCTGCACGAGAGCGCGAGCGCCTTCGCATTGTGGCAGACCAGCATGGCGCGCCTACCTGGAGTCGCGACCTCGCGCGCATGGCGGCTCATGCGATTGAACATGTCGAGCGTCATGATCGCGACGACAATCTTTGCGATGCTCTCAGCAGGTTCAGTGGTATCTATCATGCGTCCGGCGCAGGTGAAACCACATGGTTCGGCTTCGCCTCTGAGGCAGTGAGGATGCTGCGAGAGAGAGAGCCAGATGGGAAGCTGGCGGAACTGGATGCGATTGCTACCGCGGAATATCCCACTCCTGCGAAGAGGCCGGCAAACTCACGTTTGAACTGCAAGAAGCTGTCTGCAACCTTCGACTGGAAGATGATGGACTGGCGGGATTCACTACGTGAGGTAATGGCTGAGCTATGACGAAATTGAAATTCGACCACATTGGCCTTGTGGTGGCAGATATGGCCGAGGGTCGTGAGTTTCTGCAGAACACCTTCGGCTTGGATCGATGGACCGAGATCTTTGAGGATCCCGGAATCGGTGTCTATGTTCAGTTTGGAAGAACGGAAGAGGGGCCTTGCTATGAATTGATCGCTCCTCTTGGGGAGGCTAGCCCGGTCTCCACGGCTTTGAGGCGTGGGATCAATATTCTCAACCATGTGGCGTATCTTACGGACGACCTCGACAGGGACGCGGCAATGTTGCAGGAGAAGGGGGCCGTTATGGCTGGTCCGCCTAAATCTGCGGTCGCTTATGGCGGCGCGAGAGTACAGTTCTGGATCACCTCGCAGCGATTCATGGTGGAGCTGATCGAGGCTCCTCAGCATGAGCACGCCTACAGGATGAATGGATGAGTCACAAGGCGCTTTTTCTTGATCGTGACGGTGTTGTCAACGTCGAGATTGGATACCTCTCTCGAATTGAAGACGTGGAGTTTGTTCCCGGCATCTTCTCGCTCTGCCGGACCGCGATGCGTTTAGGCTATCGTCTCGTGATCGTCACCAACCAGGCGGGAATTGCACGCGGATATTACGATGAAGCAGCATTCGAGTCTCTGATGGACTGGATGCGAGAGCAGATGTATGCCCAGGGGGTCGAACTGGATGGGGTGTACTACTGTCCGTATCATCCCGAGCACGGTATCAAAGACTACAAGAGGGAACACGAGGACAGAAAGCCGGGCACGGGCATGCTGCGAAAGGCGATGAAAGAGCTGGATATATCTCTCGCAGACAGTGTAATGGTGGGCGACAGGTGCAGCGATATTGCCGCGGCGAATAGCGCCGGTCTCCGTCAGGCCTTTCTGCTGGAGGGGACCGAGAACGCTGGTTGCAGCGGTCACTCTCTGGCGGTCAAGAGTCTGGCTGAAGTCGAGCGCTGGCTCGAAGCCCATACAGGCGGATTCGAGCCGGCATCACCGAAAGCCGTAGATGGTTAGCGCTAACGTAAAAATTGTTTATATCAATGAAACTAAGGGAGTTCTGCGTTCAGAAAGAGGCTGCCTTTGGCATCCTTCGTGTTCACCTGCAGCGGCGTACCGTTAAGAATGTCCAACGGCCACTCGATCTTCAGTGTCGGATCGTTCCAGACGATCGCACGCTCACCCTCTTGATAATAAGGATTCGTGGTCTTATAGAGCACGTCTGCGGACTCAGAGAGTACGAGAAACCCGTGAGCGAAGCCTTCAGGAATCCATAGCATCTCGAGTTCGCCATCGTCGTTGCGAGGCTTCAGATGGAAGCCGGCCCACTTGCCGAATTGCGGGGAATCTCGTCTGAGGTCGACAGCGACGTCCCAGATATGTCCGGAGAGGACGCGAACGAGCTTGCCCTGGGGCTTAACTAGTTGATAATGAAGCCCACGCAAAACTCCCTTTATGGAGAAGGATTGGTTATCCTGTACAAAGGTATGAGGAATCTGTGCTGCGGCGAAGGAAGACGCGTTGAAGACCTCGGCGAACCAGCCGCGATTGTCAATGAAGCGTCGAGGCCGTAGAAGCCTGACATCGTGCAGTGGAGTGTCAAAAATCTGCATCCGACAAGTTTATCTGAGCGACTGTCGGACTCCGAAGTGGTCCCGGATTGGAATGATTCCGGTCAAGTTGAGTTCTTTAGACTGTATTAAGCAGAATTCCATGATTAGAATGAACGGACTGCAGTGCTGGAATACACTTGTCTCCGAGTTAACAAGGATTCAAAGTTGTCAGAACAGAATTCGGCGATTCGGCCCTATTAGGAAAGTTGAAACTTCCAAAATGAGCTTGTAACGAGGAGAGGCAGAGCCGGATTAGAGCACAGCTTGAATTTAGGATTCTCTGCCGCAATATTTTGACGCAGGACGAACCGTATATCGGAACCACCGCAGACAGGCGAGGGTAGCGCTATACAGATACAGGATTTCAATGCAGGCTGAGTATCAATCTCCTGAGTCGCGCGCAGCGGCTATCGAAGATTCTTATTCGTACACGGAGACCATCAGCAGGCCGGTATTCCGGATGACCGCCTCTCTGGAACGAGAGCCTTCTGTTTTCTTTCGCTACCGGATCGTCAAACGATGTATCGACATACTGTTGATTCTGATCTTTTCTCCAATCGTTATGCTCGTCGTGGGGATCGTAGCGGCAATGGTGATTCTCAGCTCCCCCGGGCCAATCTTCTACTCTCATCGTCGGATTCGGAAGAATGGGGCGTTCTTCTCGATGTGGAAATTCCGGACGATGTGTGTCAACTCCGCTGAGGTGCTGGACGAATATCTGGCTTCGCATCCGGAAGCCCGGGCAGAGTGGAACAGCACCCATAAACTGCGCCACGACCCCAGAATTACTCCCGCAGGATCGTTTCTGCGTCGCTACAGTCTGGACGAGCTGCCTCAGCTTTGGAATGTACTGGTGGGACACATGAGTCTGGTAGGTCCACGTCCGATTGTGGCAGCAGAGGTAGAAAAGTATGCCGACTCATTCGAATGCTACTGCAGAGTGAAGCCTGGCCTTACAGGGCTTTGGCAGGTCTCCGGCAGGAGCGAGCTGACGTACGAAGAGCGCGTTGCATTGGACTGCTACTATGTAAATCGCTGGTCTCTGCGGACGGATATCAAGATTCTGTTGAAGACATTCGCGGCAGTCCTGAAACAGGATGGGGCCTATTAGGCTTGCGGGCTAGCGCGCCTGAGTTTCCTTGATCTCTGGAAGGCCAATGAATGAACGGGCCGGCTCTCATTCGCAACGTTCAGGCCGTCAGTGAGTCCTCCGATGCAGCAATTTCGAGACATAGCGAGATCTGCCTTGAACCGGGGTTTTGCGGCCTTTCCCGTGCAGGACAGGTTGCGGATGGCCTGGGCCGTAGTCTGCGGTAAGGCGCTGGCGCAGCACGCAATTGTGACCGGGTATGACCCCTCGGGAATTCTCCATGTGGAAGTGTGCGACAGTGTCTGGCTCAAACAACTGGAAGACATGCGCGGCCATCTGCAGGCAGAGCTGGCGCGAATGGCTGGAGTAAAGGTGGCCGAGCTGCACTTTATAGTAAGAGAGAGCCGTCGAGCTACACTTTATAGTGAAGAGGCAGGAGCGGAGTGATGAGTGGGCAGTCTGGAGTAACGATCGAGGACGTAAGAAGAGTGGCGGAATTGGCGAATCTGGAGCTTACATCAGAAGAAGAACCGCGCATGCAGCGGGATCTCAACGCCGTCCTCGATTACATCGCTCAGCTGAATGAACTGGACACCAGTGATGTTCCGCCAATGGCTCAAGTGGGCGAAGTGCTCGAAGGACAGAAGACTCATAACTATGGCGAAGCGCTGCGTAGCGATACCGTTCAACCCTCTCTTGATCGGGCTGCCGTGATGGCAGCTGCACCGGAGACCGACGGGCGCTTCTTCAAGGTCCCGAAGGTAATTGAGCGATAGGCAGAGGGGGCATGCCCCTTTGCGGAGACATAGTTTGACATCAGAAAGCTTGAAAGATCTGACCATTGATGAGGTACGTGACGCGATTGCGGCGGGACGTACAACAGCGACTGCCCTGGCCCAGATGCATTATGCCCGCATCGAGTCTGAGGACAAGGAGATTCACAGCTATCTTTCTTTGAGCCGTGAGCGGGCTTTGGCCCAGGCAGAGAAGATTGACGCCATGGCGCAGCGCGGGGAATTGCTCCCTCCGCTCGCCGGAGTGCCAATTGGCATCAAGGATGTGCTGGTGATGCGGGGCAGTCCTGCGACCGCCAGTTCGCTTATCCTGAAGGGCTACAGGCCACCTTACGATGCAACTTCTGTCGAGCGGTTGGAGAATGCGGGAGCTGTTCTACTGGGCAAGCTGAACTGTGACGAGTTTGCAATGGGCAGCTCGAATGAAAACTCGGCCTATGGCCCGGTGCGTAATCCCCGTGCGATGGACCGCGTTCCAGGCGGCTCCAGCGGCGGTTCCGCAGCCGCCGTGGCTGCCGGGCTGGCCGTTGCGACCCTCGGTACGGACACCGGAGGCTCCATCCGCCAGCCGGCTGCCTTTTGCGGGGTGGTTGGGATGCTGCCGACCTATGGCAGAGTCAGCCGGTATGGCCTGATTGCCTTCGCATCGTCTTTGGATCGTGTCGGTCCCTTGACCAAGAACGTGAAGGATGCCGCGACCATGCTCGAGGTGCTGGCGGGAAAGGACGCGCTGGATGCGACTTCGTCGGACCGTGATGCAGGGGGATATCTGCAGGCGCTCGATAGGTCCGTAGAGGGGCTGAAAGTAGGAATTCCGCAAGAATACTTTGGCGAGGGCCTGGATCCGGAGATTCGCGCCGCGATTGAAAAGGTACTCGAAGCTCTGAAAGCCGCCGGCTGCACCGTAAAGCCGGTAAGTTTGCCTCATACCCGCTATGCGGTTCCCACCTATTATGTGGTTGCGACGGCGGAGGCCTCATCAAACCTCTCCCGCTTTGACGGCGTGCGTTACGGACTGCGCGATGCGGATGCTAAGTCCTTGTCGGACATGTATCGCAAGACTCGCGATGCTGGCTTCGGCGCAGAGGTCAAACGAAGGATTCTGCTGGGAACCTACGCTCTGAGCGCGGGATATTACGATGCATATTACAAGAAAGCCCAGCAGGTCCGCACATTATTGACGCGGGATTTTCTGGGTGCATTCGAGGAAGTCGATATATTGATCGCCCCCGTTACTCCCACTCCGGCGTTTAAGCTCGGTGAGAAGACGGATGATCCCGTCAAGATGTATCTCGAGGATATCTATTCGGTGGCGGCAAGCCTCGCCGGTATCTGCGCTATGAGCGTACCCTGTGGCGAGACAAGTGAATCATTGCCGATAGGAGTTCAGATCCTCGGCCGCCATTTTGATGAATCCACCGTGTTGCGAGTCGCGAAAGCAGTTGAGTCTGCCCAGCCAGGTGTCTGAGCCATGGATGGTATCTGCATGCCCGAACGGTTTTCCTGATTAGGGAAAAAGCTGTTCAAGTATGCTGGAAGGGGGTGCTGCGAGCGTTCAGGTTCGGTGCTAGCACCCTTTGGAAAAGGGCATTTTTGAGAGGTTCATTGGTTTGCGAAAATTAGGTCGGATGCGGCCGCCCCTGAGGCGGCTTGTCGCAATTCAGTCTGTTGCCGCGTTTCTGCTTTGCGGGGCTGTCGCCATATCGGCTCAGCAGCTTCCTGTGCAGACCCTGGGAGGCAGCAACACCGATCAGTCCAACTGCAGCCCCTCCGACCCCAGTTGCGGAAGTATGGTGAACCAGATTCCGTTTGAGTCGCGTACGCCGCAGCAGACAGGTACCTTGCCTGCTGGAGCTGTAATTCCATCAACTCAGGCTGGCACACAGCAAAACCAGACTCAGTCGCAGCAGCAGTATTATCGTTTTTCGCAACTGCCCCTGGACGCTCCGACGGAGTTCCAGCAGATGGTCGCGAACTCTGTGGGTAAGATGCTGCCAATCTTTGGCGCCAACCTGTTCCGGAATCCGCCCTCCACGTTTGCTCCGGCGACCGTAGTTCCCGTCACCCCGGACTATGTGTTGGGGCCGGGCGATGAACTCGTGATCCAGTCCTGGGGACAGGTGTCAACCGACGGACGTTTCCGGGTTGATCGCTCTGGCGACATCTTTGTTCCCCAGGTGGGCACGTTGCATGTTGCCGGGCTGAGATTCGACCAGGTCCAGCCTGCGCTGAAATCTCGGATGGATAAGTTGTTTCGCAACTACAGCCTCAACGTAACCATGGGGCAACTGCGATCGATCCAGGTTATCGTCGTCGGTCAGGCGCGCCAGCCGGGAACATATACCATCAGCTCTCTCAGTACGCTGGTCAACGCAATCTTCACGACAGGTGGACCATCGGCACAGGGAAGCCTTCGCCATATTCAACTGAAGCGCGGCGGTCAGCTGGTAGTCGATTTCGACCTTTACGACTTACTGGTTCGAGGGGACAAATCCAAAGACGTACCGCTGCTTGCAGGCGATGTTATTTATATCCCGCCTGCCGGTCCGCAGGTGGCGGTCGCGGGAAACGTAAAGGTCCCTGCGATCTATGAGTTGCGGTCCCCAGAAAATACCAGCGTCGAGGATGTCCTGGAGCTCGCGGCAGGGCTAACGAATACTGCTTCGAGGGATAAAGTTCGCCTTGAGAGAATCGACGAGCGCCATACGCGCAGAACGATGGAGGTCTCACTCCAGACAGAGGCGAAGACTACCATGGTTCAGGACGGGGATCTGCTTGAGATCGTCGCTGTTGCCGGTGAGTTCAAGGATTCTGTAACGCTTCGAGGAAACGTCGCGAATCCGGGCCGGTATGCCTGGAAGCCTGGAATGAGAGTTAAGGACCTCATTCCGACCAAGGATGCCCTCATCACTCGGGATTACTGGTTGAAGCGAAGTCAACTCGGCCAGCCGATGTTGACCTATGTTCCTACCTGTCTTCCCACCACTCCTTACGGGGTTCCAAATCTCCGCTATGGGATTCCGGTCGGAGAAGCCGGCGATGATCCTTTCTGGCGCTACTCCTCGATTGATGAATATCGAGCGCTCAAAGGCTATCCTGCGATCAATTTTGACCGTGTTCCCGAAAGAAACGACCTGATCTCGCCTTCGACGATGTATTCGCGGCGCGATCCGGCTCGCGAGCCTGCGATGGATTCAGATGGCGGCCTGGATTGCTCCCAGTACACCGAAGTTCCCTATTACGTCAGCAACTTCGCGTTGATGAGTCAGCAGAACAACTCGCAGACGGCTAACAATGCCGGTAATCCAGAGACTGTAGCGGCTCAGACCCAGGCAGCACTTGGGACAACCGCAGCCAATCAGACCAGCGCAGCGAGTGCGAGTCTTGGAGCAGATTCCCGTCCTACCGTCACCAATTTCCGTCCGAAGAACGATGTCAAGCTCAGTGAGCCTGATATTGACTGGTCTTATGCGGTAATTGAGCGTCAGGACAAGGAGACCCTTACAACGTCGCTGCTGCCATTCAACCTCGGCAAGGTTGTTCTCCAGGGAGATGCTTCCCAGAATCTGGAATTGCAGCCGGGTGATGTTGTCACGATCTTCTCCAAGGCAGACCTTCGCGTTCCGCAGTCGCAGCAGACCAGATTTGTTCGCCTGGAAGGCGAATTCATGTCTTCCGGTATCTACAGCGTGAAACCCGGCGAGACGCTGCGGCAACTGGTGGCGAGAGCGGGTGGTTTATCGCCCGATGCATATCTCTACGGTGCGGAGTTCACCAGGGAATCGACGCGCCGGGTACAACAGCAGCGCCTGAACGAATACGTCGACCAAATTGCCCTGCAGGCAAGCACGATTGCGACCGCGAATGCGAGCCGCTCCATCAATCCCCAGGATACTGCTGCCGCGACAGCACAGCAGGCCCAGGCTCAGACGATCATCGCGAATCTGCGAAAGGCACGGGCCAGCGGACGGGTGGTGCTGGAGCTGCCACCTGACGCCAATAATATCAATCAGCTTCCCGACCTTCCCCTTGAAGACGGGGATCGCTTTATCGTGCCACGTGTTCCATCCACGGTAAGTATCGAGGGTGCGGTCTACAACCAGAATGCGTTTCTTTACGATCCCCACCGTCGGCTTGGCGATTATGTGAAGCTCGCCGGTGGAGCAACAAGAGACGCCGACAAGAATCGCGCATATGTTATCCGTGCGGGAGGAGCTGTGATCAGCAAGCAATACAGTTCTTCTCTACGTGGAAATGGCTTTAATTCACTTCGTCTCTATCCTGGCGACACTGTTGTTATTCCATTGAACCTGGATAAGGGGAAGACGATGCGCTTGGTCGTTGATATCGCCCAGATCGTAGGCCAGTTCGGTATCGCTATCGCCGCTGCCAATACAGTACTGGGGCAGTAGTCGCGCGTAGCAGCTTCTCGTAATCCGTTCGAAGAATCGAAAAGACTCCGGCAAGAGAACCATTGCCGGAGTCTTTTCGATATGACGGGTTGCGCTTCTACTTTAAATTGACGGGGAGGCGAAGATCAGCGCAGCAACGCCTTTGCTGTGCGTATGATGCCCGCTACACTCAGATTCTGCTCCTCTCGAAGCTGTATCTGTGATCCCGCCACTTTGATGGGAGAAGGTTGCAGGCGCAGGGGATGAAAACGAATTGCCTCTCCCATCTCAGCAATTACCTCGGCTGTTCTTGTACCGAGCCCCCCGATGCCGTGCTCTTCGATTGTGAGGATTGCGCGCGTCTCATGAACGGCATGGTGGATCGCCTTTCGATCCAGTGGTACAAGGGTAGGCATGCTGAGAAGGCGTACGGAATAGCCGTCCGATACAAGTGTTCGACAGGCTTCGATAGCTGTTCCCAGCATTCCCCCTGTAGAGATGAGTGTCAGCTGATTGCCGTCCTGAATCTGAATCGTCCTTCCAATTTCGAAATGAATCTTCTGAGGATGAAGGACCGGCTCGCCAGCTTTGCCGAGCCTCAGATAAGCGGGGCCGTGAGCCTTGGCCAGTTCCGTGGTCGCAGCCCGGGCTTCGACAGGATCGCCAGGCGCTACTACGGTCATGTTCGGCATCACAGACATAACCGCAAGATCTTCCACTCCGTGGTGCGTGTAGCCATGGCTTCCGTAGGCAAGACCGCCGCCAACAGAGACGATCTTCACATTCAGATTGTGGTAGCAGACGTCATTACGAATCTGCTCTAGGCACCGCATGACAGGAAAGTTTGCGATCGAGTATGTAAAGACGGTCTTTCCTGCAAGCGCAAGGCCCGCTGCAATGCCTGTCATATTCTGTTCCGCCACTCCCGCGTTGAGATAGCGGTCGGGGAAGCGATCAGAGAATGCCTCAAGGACCGAATAGCCGAGATCGCCACAAACCAGCCAGATGCGATCATCCTGTTCGGCTAGTGTGCAAAGCTGCTCGATGAATGCTGTCCTCATTCAGTCACTCCCAACTCTTCCAGCGCCATCAAGATCTGTTCATCGGAAGGGGATTTGTAGTGCCATGCCAATTTGTCTTCCATGAAGCTGACCCCCTTCCCCTTGACGGTGTGCGCGATCACGACACTCGGTTTGTTGCGTTCGAAGGGAAGGGCGGTGAAAGCATCCATAACCTGTTGAAGATTGTGTCCGTCGATCTCGCGGACAGCCCAGCGAAAAGCCTTGAACTTATCGACCAATGGCTCGAGTTCGAGAATTTCTTCCACCCGGCCAAAGCTCTGAATCTTGTTGTAGTCGACGATTAAGGTGAGATTGTCGAGCTGGTGCTGGGGTGCGAATAAGATCGCTTCCCAGTTAGAACCTTCATCAAGTTCCCCATCGCTTACTAGGACGAAGGTACGGTTCTCTTTTCCTTCACGTTTCGCAGCCAGCGCCAGGCCGCACCCCACCGGAAGCCCATGTCCCAGAGAGCCGGAGGAGAGTTCCACGCCGGGAACGCCGCTGGTTGCATGTCCGGTCAGGCGGGATCCGGCTTCGCAGTAAGTAATCAGATCTGACAGGGGAAAGAACCCCCGCTCCGCGAGCGTCGCATACAGAATTGCAGCGCCATGGCCCTTGCTGAGAATGAATCGGTCCCGGCCTGCCCACTCCGGCTGCTCGGGACGAATACGAAGCACCTGCCAATAGAGCGAGGCGAGAATATCTGCCATCGAGAGACAGCTTCCGAGATGAGACGCCTTCGATCGATGAACCATGCGAACAGCGTGTACGCGCAGTCGCTTGGCAATCTGTGCGAGATCAACTTCCTCTTGCATCATTGATTTTCCTTGTACCATGCGACCGTCGTCTTCAGGCCGTCGTCGATGCCGACGCGCGGCTTCCAGCCTGTAGCCTCATGCAAACGGCTGATATCAGCCTCAAGATGCATGACCTGATCGGGGCGGTAAGGGATCTCACCGAATCCTGGCAACGATCCATTCCCGATGAGGACTGCAATCTTTTCTGCTATCATCCGTAGCGGTTTTGGATGGCCAGAACCCAGGTTAAAGATTCCATGAGCAGTCGATGTATTCATGACCCCCACGATGGCCTCGATCGCATCCTCAATATAGAGGTAGTCCCACAGTTGCTCTCCTTTGGTCATAGCAAGATGTTCTTTCTTCAGCATCTTCATAATGAGAGAGGGAATGAGGCGAGCAGGATCATCAGCAGGTCCATAAGCCCAGAACAGACGAAGGGAAGCAAACCGAAGACTCAGGGCGGGAGCCATCTCCTGCATCAACCGCTCTACCGCATATTTCGCACTCCCATACAGATTCTTCGGTTGAACGATGTCGGACTCCCTTACAGGGATGTGATATTCGCCATACTCAACACAGCTGCCAAAATTGATAAATGTAGTTGCGTTGGACTCGGACACTATCCGCATCAGTTCCAGGGTTCCAGGGACATTGGAATAGACCTGGCTGATGTCATTTAAGAATTTGCTGCTGTTTCCGCCTGTCCAGGCAAGATGAAAAACGATTTCGGGGGCGAACTCCTGTATGGCTTCTTTCGAACGTTGTATGTCAATCAAATCGCCTTCGATTCGATGCAAATGAGAGAGACAGGAGCTAATACGCCATGTATCACTTGTCGGACGAGTTAGAATTGCGACCGAATGCTGGTCCGCAATCAGCCGGCGTACAAGCCAGGAGCCTACAAATCCTGTTGCTCCGGTGACGAGACATCTCATGAACGAACCCTCTGGTGATCGGCTAATAAGACTGTTCTCAGAGAACTCTCAACTTCCCATGAGCGATCTCATGGAAGGATTCGATGATGTAGTCGATCATCGAATCCTTCAACCCCGGATACACACCAATCCAGAAAACATTGTTCATCACATAATCCGTATTGGGAAGCTCTCCGACCTTACGGTATTTCGTGTTGAGATAGGCTGGCTGCCTTAGAAGATTGCCGCCGAAGAGCAGGCGTGTTCCAATCTTTCGCTGATCCAAGCCGCGGATCACCTGATCGCGCTTGAGGCCGCCCTCAGGTTTTACAGCGATCGGGAACCCAAACCAACTGGGATCGGAGCCCGGCGTCGCCTGGGGTAGCGAGAAGAATTCCTGTAGAGGCGACAATCCCTCGTAAAGGCGCTTGAAGTTCTCGCGTCGTGCCGCGATGAAGCCCGGAAGCTTCTTCAACTGCGAGACGCCCACAGCAGCCTGCATATCCGAGAGTTTCAGGTTATAGCCGATGTGCGAGTAGATGTATTTGTGGTCATAGCCGCAGGGAAGCTCTCCAAGCTCCCATTCGAATCGCTTGCCACAGGTGTTATCTTTGCCCGGCGCACACCAGCAATCACGTCCCCAGTCTCGAAAGGACTCGATCAGCTTGGTCAACGCAGGCTTTTGCGTCATAACTGCGCCGCCCTCTCCCATGGTGATGTGGTGGGCCGGATAAAAACTTGCGGTAGAGATGTCGCCGAACGTGCCGACGCCCTGTCCCTTGTAGGTTGCCCCTACAGCATCACAACAGTCCTCAACCAGCCAGAGATGATGCTTTCTGCAGAAGGCAGTGACTGCATCCAGATCAAAAGGATTCCCAAGAGTATGGGCAATCATGACTGCACGAGTTTTATCTGAGACTGCAGCTTCCAACTGTAAGACATCGATATCGTAAGTATCGAGCTGGACGTCCACAAAGACCGGGACCAGATTGTTCTGAATAGCAGGATTGACCGTTGTAGGGAAGCCCGCGGCGACGGTGATAACCTCATCTCCCGGTTTGAGGGCACGGTCTCCGAGGCTTGGCGAGGTCAACGCGGAAAGCGCAACCAGATTTGCTGACGAACCAGAGTTTACGAGTCGAGCATCGCGAACACCCATCACACGGGCGAACTCACGTTCAAACTGGTCGGCAAAACGGCCTGTTGTCAACCAGAAATCGAGAGAGGCATCGACAGCGTACTGAATGTCCTCAGCGTCAAAGACCTTGCCGGATACAGGCACAGCAGAGCTTCCCTGGGCAAATTCGCGCTGCGGGAAGGCTTCTGCGTGGTATTCCGCGACCAGTTCTCGTATCTGCTCGCGCAATTCCTCCTGCCGGTTCTTATTCTGTCCTGACGAATTTATTCCATCTGCGGAGTTAGTCCGCTGTTCCATTTTCTCAACCGCAGATTGCATCCTGAACTCCTGTCGTCCTATCGACGCCCGGTACTAAGCTGTTGATAGGCTGCGATCTGGTCGAGAGTGATCTTCTGCATGTCACTTCCAGCCTGCCACTGCTTATACCATTCTACGATGAGTTGAAGAGCGTCTGAGAGCCCCAGGGCTGGATTCCAGCCGAGGAGATTTCTTGCGCGCGCGCAATCGAGCTTGAGGTAAGTCGCCTCGTGAGGATGTGGTCCCTCGTCCAGCATCCATGACGCAGTAGGCGACCATTTCCTGGCAATCTCCTCAACAATCCACTTTACTGGCCTGGCGTCTTCTTCGCTCGGGCCAAAGTTCCAGGCCGTGGCAAAATCTCTTTTTCCTGCAAGGAGTTTTTCCGCAAGCTGAAGATAGCCGCGCAGAGGTTCCAGAACGTGTTGCCAAGGACGAATCGCGTTTGGGTTTCGAATAAGAACCTTTTCGTTCAAGGAGAACCCTCGCATCAGGTCGGGGATGAGACGATCGCATGCCCAGTCACCCCCTCCAATGACATTGCCCGCGCGAGCGGTCGCGATAGCAACTCCGTGGGATTGCAGATCATCAGCCGGAAAGAAGGAGTCGCGGTAAGCGGAGCTTACCAATTCGGCACATGCCTTACTGTTGCTGTAAGGATCGTGGCCGCCAAGTCGATCATTTTCCCGATACCCCCACTGCCATTCGCGGTTCTCATAGCATTTATCGGTGGTAATCATGACCGCAGCCTTTACCGAGTCTGTATGTCGAATACTCTCAAGAACATTGACCGTGCCCATTACGTTGGTCGCGTATGTCAGCGCGGGTTCAGCATACGAACGCCGGACCAGGGATTGTGCCGCCAGGTGCAGGACAAGGCTAGGAGAAAACTCCTGCATCGCACGCTGGAGTCTTTGCTGGTCGCAGACATCCCCCTCCACGTGATGTACCAGCTTCCCAATTCGTGCCACTTCAAACAGGCTTGGCTGACTAGGAGGTGCGAGGGAATACCCGCAAACCGTCGCGCCCAGCTGGTGCAACCAAAGGGTAAGCCAGCTTCCTTTAAAGCCTGTATGTCCCGTGAGAAATACACGGCGACCCTTCCAGGCCGAATTTGAAACTGCGTTCACCATTTCTTCCACGGTGGTGCACCACCCTCCCACAGTTCCTCAAGATATTTCTTGTCGCGCAGGGTATCCATCGGTTGCCAGAAACCGGAATGCTGATAAGCATTCAGATTACCTTCTTTTGCAAGCTGCTCCAGGGGATCTCGCTCCCAGATGGTTTCATCTCCCTGAATGTAATCCAGGACTTTGGGCGAGAGAACGAAGAAACCCCCGTTGATCCAAGCTCCGTCTCCGGCGGGTTTTTCTCGGAACGAGGTGATCTTTGTGCCATCCATGTCGAGCGAGCCCCACCGGCCAGCTGGCTGTACAGCGCTCATCGTCGCCAGCTTGCCATGTTGGTTATGAAACTCGATGGATTTCCTGATATCAATATCTGCCAGCCCGTCGCCATACGTCAGGCAAAATGCGCCGTCATTTTCGACATACTTTCCTACACGTTTCAGGCGACCACCTGTCTGGGTAGCGTCGCCTGTGTCGATCAGTGTGACGCGCCATGGTTCGGCCATACTGTCGTGAACCTCCATGCGGTTCTGATCCATATGGAAGGTTACGTCTGCAGTATGCAGAAAGTAATTCGCAAAAAACTCCTTGATGATGTAGCCCTTGTAGCCCAGGCACACAACGAAATCATTAATTCCATAATGGGAATAGATTTTGAGAATGTGCCAGAGGATCGGTCTTCCACCGATCTCCACCATAGGTTTCGGACGGACGGACGTCTCTTCACTGATTCTTGTACCTAGTCCGCCTGCGAGAATAACGGCCTTCATAATATGCGTTTCCTGACATTCCATTGTATTGTTTCCGCGTGCGTGCACGAGCGCGGCTGATGATGCATCTCTCGAGACTATCGCAACATCGGATTGCCCAAAGTTTTATCGACTCGATTGACGACGCGATTGAATAGGAGCCAGAAGCGCGCCATCTTTTGGGGAAGATGAAAAAGGGGAGAGACGAAGATCCGGTAACGGACGTTGTCTGTAAAGAGAGAGGAAAGAATGTTCTCTGCCTCCTCCTCGGAAAATGCATTCGACTCTCGCCGTGTACCCAGAACAAAGGGAGGGAAAAAGATCTGCAGGGTCCCGTTCACTACAATCTGGACTAATCGAGGCTCCACAAGCCACCTCTCCCCGATGCTCTTGAGATTGGTTCCAAACACAGTAAAAAGAGCATATCCGCCACGAGCATCGGAACTCGCTGCGAGCACGGGATTGGCAACAACTGCTCCCCTCCGAAAGTGGCGGAGGAGAGTGTAGGTCCAGCCAAGCTGAACCAGGCTTGTGCCTATGAGGCTGGAAAATGGTTCATGCGGCAGCAAAAGCGCGCGCTCTCTGTGGATGATGTTGCCGGTAATGAAGGTTAGGAAGATATGGGTTTTGAGAGCGAATACCTCAGGATTGCTCGTGGCAGTTACTTCAAGAGAAGCGATCCGAGGATACGTCTGCTTGCCTTCGACGAGCGGAACAGCCCGAAGATGCACAATGTCGAAGTCCTCCTGTTTGAGCAGTTTCAAAAGCTCCAGAAGCGCGCCGGGCAAAAGGATGTCGTCGTCGCCAATAATCCAGACATATCTACCGGTCGCCTCAGAGAAGCACTGCAGAATATTTCGATCCGCGCCAAGGTTGGTTTGATTGCGAAAGGTGCGGCACGCAATGCTGCTATTACGGCAGAATGTCTCAACGACCTGGGATGTGCTATCGGTGGAAGCGTTATCAGAGATCAGCAGCTCTATGTTGAAAAGATAACTTGCTTCTTCCATTTGAGGACGAAGAGACTCGAGCAGGCGAGCCAGATAGTTGCCGCGATTGTAGGTTGGAATCGCGATTGTGAGTATTGGAGCTTTATTCGGCATGCCAGATCTTGCGGTACTTCAGGAACGTATAGGTGCCTTGTCCCAGGCTTATAACCAGGACCGTGGTCAGGTATCCCACAATCATACCCCTGGCCCCATAAAGTCGCCCAAGGTACAGTGTCGAAGCGGCTACGAAGAGGGCCGTAAGGATTGAATTCAGTAGAAATTTCTCCTGCTTGTGAGCTCGCAAATAAAGAGCTTCTGCAAAAACCACAATATTGGCGATTACAGCGAAGAAGAGCAAGCCTAAATCCTGAGCCGGAAGAAGCCGATGTGAAAACGGAATGTTCCTGTAATTGATAAAAGTGAGCGCCGCAAGCAGAATCGCCGCGCCAATAGCGCAAACCGTTACCGATTGGCGAAGGGATCGGAAAAAGATTCGATCCAGTTCGACATATTGCTTGCGCGCGATCATTGTTCCAAAAGGAGCCGACTTTGTATTGATCCAGGAAATTGCAATCGTCTGAAGAGCGGAGGCTACATTGAGAGACATGCCCATTTGGCCAGCGCTCACGGCCCCTCTATAGGCAAACAGTACTGGATTGAAGAGCTGAAAGATGAAATAGCTCGATATCCAGCTGACCGCGATCTTCCACTGAAAGGGCCATACCTCCGTCCTCCATTGGATGATATGTTCTCCGGGGTCATACCGAAGCAGGGATAGTAGAAAATGTCTCCGGCGATAGAGCCAGGCAATTCCGGTCGTTGCTATCCCGGTGATCATCATTGCAGGTGCGTAGAGGCCGTGGTGGAGGATCAGGGCTGACCATGCCAGCAAACTCCCGAGCACAGCCTGTCCCATTCGAAGGCGTGCCACGTTTGCAACATATCCGCAGCCTTCGAGAAACGCGAGGATCGGATCAATCTGGAACGTAATCGAGGCAGCCAAAGCAACACAGCACCATGGAATCTTCCAACCGGCGTCAAGGGCTCCACGTTGATGATGGGAAAAAAAGTAGAAGCCGGCAAAGATCAGCGATCCGACCATCAGAACTGCAGCTATCGAATACCAGCGCACAGTCTTCTGCAGCACAGAGGCAAGTCGCGCATGCGCGACAGGGTCTCCACCCACCTCGTAGTTGGCCGAGATTGTCAGATTCGCTCGCTCATGACTTGCCATCTGCTGAATCACAAATGAAAACCCAAGCTCAAAGACGATCTGGAGCGCGACGAGGCTCACGAAGGTGTAGTAATAGCCCTGTTGGACAGGTGACAACAACCGTGCAATAAGGAAGATCGTTATCAGGCCAGCGGCGCTTTGCCACACTCGCGCGAAGATCGTGAAGACGATGGCTCGGTCCAGTCCAACCACTTCCTTAAGCCATCTCTTCACCTGAATTATGGCCACAGACTCCGTCGCAGGATTCTCTGGCTTCAATTGCGACTCCGACACCCTAACCGATTCCCTTCTGTCGGCCTCTGGAAGGGAAAGCCTCTCGAAGAGCCTGGATTCGTTCGCTTTCTGCAGGATTGTGGGAAAGCCTCACGAGACCTTCTTTCGCCAGGACGTAAGTGATTCCGATAAAGAGCCCCAGAAAAATTCCTACAAGAGTAAAGATGAGCTTCGAGGGAAACGACCGGTGATCGGGAACCGTTGCATGATCAACGATCTGGATGATGGCTCCCTGCTTCGCTTCATCCACCTTGGCGATCTCATATTGCCGCGCAATCAACTCAAAGATCGTTTCGTAATACTTCACGTCACGATACCGCCGCACGTATTCAAGAGCGGCCTCTTGCATATTTCCTTTGGGTATCAGGGAGTTCGTCGCGCTCTCTGTAGAGGCGCCCATCTTTTTTGCCTGTGCCTGCAGACCGGCCAACTGTTGTATTGCAATCTGCAGCTCTGGATTTTCATCGGTCGCGTAGGTGCGCATTGCGGCAATCTGCGCTTCTTTTGCGGCGATCTGACCACGCAGATCAGCCACCAGGCCTATGGTGGCGCGCGCCTGGCTGTCTAGCTGGATAAGGCCCGTGCGTTGTTCCGTCTTTTTGAGATCTTCTTCCGCCTTTGCGAGGTTGTCTTTTGCTTCGGCTAACTGCCCTTCAAAGAACAAGCGACGCTGCGACGCCTCGGTAACTGCCAGCCCCGAAGAATACTTCTTGAACTCCTCAACATAGCCGTTTGCCATGTCCGCAGCCAGCTTCGGATCGTGCTGCGTCACTGAGATGCGGATGATGCCATCCTTTGATCCGCTGTCAATCGCAACAATCGACTCAAGCTTCTTTCTCGCTTTAGATCGTAGCGTGGCGTGAAAGAGATTCATCAGGTGAAAACGATCCACCATCGCGTCTTCCACAGTCTGGCTTTTAAGTAGAGCAACCTGGAGGTCGTTAGGATTTTTCAGGCCCATGCTGCTGCCGCCAAGACTGGCAAGAGAACCGAGAGCGCCCAATTGAGCCATCAGGGCTGATCCAACCGAGCTACTCTGCTGTGGTGGGAGTATCGCTGTCGAGGCAGTGTATTTATTTGGAAGAACAAACGTTGCGATAAGAGCAATCAGGGTAACGCTGATCGTGGTCTTCAGGATGAAGCGGCGGTTGCGGGAGAGCACAACAAGAAGATCCAGCAGAGAGATCTCTTCTTCGGCCGGCACTTCCGTTACTTTCTCAGCGATTGTTTCTGAGGATCTCGACACAATACTGATTCCGATGCATTTCCTGATTCCATTAGATATGGCGCAAGTGCTATCTTCTCACAAGACCTACGTTCTCAATGGCCAGCGCGGGTTTCCTCAGCACCGACACGCAGGTTCTTGGACGATTAGGCAAGAAAGCCCAATACGGGACAATTTGATTTTACGGGACGTCACGTGCATGTGGGGCAAGTTCCTCCTTTTTTATCGGGAAAACGGAAGCTATCTCCTCCTCTCCAGCATCGTCCGGGCGCCGTTTCGATCCATAAAGAATCGGATGCTGAGTCGTAAGCTCGGCGTCAAAACCATTGATATTGGCCCCGGTTCTTTCCTTAGAGGATTGTCGAATATCTCCATGGGGGAGGGCTTCTCTTGTGGCGAGGGGCTATGGCTGGAAGCAGTGACCCGATACGGCACACAACAATTCAATCCTAAGCTACGCATCGGCAACCACGTTCGGATCAGCCACTGGACTCACATTGCTTGCACGAACTCGGTCACTATCGGAGACCACGTTCTTATCGGCAGCAAGGTGATCATTACGGACCACAATCACGGATACTTTGGAGAAAGCGCAACTCCGCCATCTGTGCCGCCCTCCCAGCGTCCATTGGAAGGTGATCGATTTGTTATCATTGGAGCGAACGTGTGGCTGGGAGATGGTGTCGTCGTTTGCCCCGGAGTGACGTTTGGCGAAGGTAGTGTGGCCGGGGCCAATGCTGTTGTAACGACAGATGTTGAACCCTACACGCTTGTCGCAGGTGTCCCTGCCAGGCCCATTCGACGCTACGATGTGTCCCAAGGAAACTGGATCAAGATATGAAGCGCGTAGCCTGCACGATTGTTTCAGCCAATTATTTACACTTCGCCTGGACGCTGGCCGAATCGTTTTTACGCTACCATCCGGACGATGAGTTTCATCTGCTTCTCGTCGACAAAATGCCTGGGGATTTTGTTTCCCGCGACCCGAGGATCCAGGTGCTTGCTATCGAGGAACTCGGCCTGCCCGCATTCCAATCCCTTGCATTCAAATACGACATCCTGGAGCTGAATACCGGGGTAAAGCCAAGCTACCTGAAATACCTTTTCGCGCTTGGAGCCGATAAGGTTATTTATTTCGATCCTGATATCTATATCTTTAATCCGGTTGAACTGATTTACGAAGCGCTTGACGGCGCCTCCATTGTGCTCACTCCTCATATACTCTCCTCCACACCCGATAAGGAGCATGTTTATGAGCGGGACTTTTTGGGAACAGGCGTATTCAACTTGGGATTTGTAGCAGTTGCTGCTACTCCCCAGGGACGATCATTTTTGGACTGGTGGGAAGAGCGATGTCTCGATTACTGCTTCGAGGATCTACGGTCAGGTCTCTTTGTCGACCAGAAATGGATCAATCTGGTGCCCTGCCTTTTCAGCGAAATTCATATTCTGCGCGATCCCGGATGCAATGTAGCCTACTGGAATCTGCACGAAAGATCTTTGATCAGGGAAGGCTCCGGTTATCTGGTCAATGGCAATGCGACTCTAACCTTCTTTCATTACAGCGGGTACAGTCCTTCTCGTCCCGATCAGCTTTCCAGAAAGCTACGAGTGCCGCAATATATTGATGACACGCTGAGAACGCTCCTGCTTTTCTATGGTGAGCGGCTCCACGCAAACGGAGCTGATAGCTATCAGAAGTATGCCTATGCATACAAGTGCTTTTCCAACGGATTGCAGATATCTTCGCTTGCCAGAAGGCTGTATTCCGTCAGCATAGATCAATGGGGGGATCAGGATCCTTTCGATGCGAACGGCACATTCTACGCTGCGGCAAAGAAGGCTGGGCTGCTTTCGAAAAATGATCAGGCAGGACAATATAGCACGAATAACCTGCCGGTAGATGACATGCGGGTAAGGACTATCAATCGTATGCTTTTTGCCCTTCCGAAGATCATCGGTGGCGATCGGTACACGATGCTGATGAAATATCTTTCGTTTATAACGATTTTGCGTAATCAGCGACAGCTTCTTTTGGCTGGAGACCATCAGCCAATAACTTAGTTTGTTTCTCGTCGCCCCAGATACTTCGTCGGAATTCGGCTTCGAACGAAGAGATTTATCGTTAGCGGTTTAAAGTACGTTTATGCGGTTGATCCATTTCAAATTTCGAAATGCACAGAGGAGAGGTTTTTCTCTATGGCCTAACCGCTCAATTAAACGAAGCCGGCTAAAAGTCTTACTACGGGCGGTGACCTAGATGTCATGGCTCGCGATCTATTGTCTCGATGCAATCGCTATCGGTTCTTTTTTGCTCTCCTATTATTTCAGGTGTTATCGCAAAGGATTCCGAATCGATATCTGGCATTCCCAGATATTCCTTGTTTGCATTCTTCCTAATTGCCTTTTGCTTCCATTTGCAAGAAACGATCTGAATGCAATAGTTCTTGGTCGAGACCTAGGCGCTGTTGTTGAGGTAGTTCCGAAAGTCTTCCTGATCACACTCTTCGGCTACTTCACTATTGTGCTTGGGGGAGAGCTTTGGAGACTCAAACTTGGTCTGGGCATACGAAAGATGACCATCAGTGTTCTGGAGATCGGCCCCGCCTGTTCGAGAATGCTCATGGCATCCAGAAATTTTCTGATGCTGCAGTCGATGCTTGGTCTCCTTCTGCAAGCATTGCTCTTATCTTTCTACTTTTCTCAGAATGGCTTCGGTTTTGATCTCCGGCAATATACGCTTGCGCATCCCGAGTTGCGACCAGTTGCGCTGCTCATCTCAACCTATTCTGTTGTCATAGCCTCCCATTGTGTAGCACGCTACTACGACACCAAAGAAAGAGTGCTCCTGATAAGCGCGTTGGCTCTTACATTTGGCCTGCTCTTTTTCGGTTCTAGGAGCAATATTCTGACAATCTATATAAACTTTTTTCTCTGTTACTTGATATTGCGAAGATCCAGAATAGGCCTTTTCCGGCTAGCGACAACAATTTTCGTTATTGTCCTGTTCGGGCTTTATCTAGGCAGTGTTCGCGCTGGCAAGTATTCCCTTATGCAATTCTTTGAAGTTCTAGTAGCACTTCTTTTTTACGGGAACACATTCTCGGACTTGAGAGATTTCTCCTGGGTTTACTCCCACTGGAACCATGTATCCTGGGGCGGAAAAACCTATCTTGCCGCCATAGGGGCGTTCGTTCCGAGATTTGCTTCTGAATTTAGGGATACATGGGGGCTTGGTGTCGTCACAGCAACAACAGTGGGTTTTGATCCTCATGTTCATCCCGGATTAAGGCCGGGCGTATTTGGAGAAGGCTATTTCAACTTCAGTTGGATTGGCGTAACTGTTATTGGATTGATGCTGGGGGTCATTTATAAAAGGGTTGATCTTGATGTGAAAAAGGCTTTAATCTCTCCTCATCCGTCGATGATGCGTGCGTTTGCCTCGACTATGCTGCTCGGTGTCGCGGGTGCACTAGCAATTACCGCGGGATTTTCCGGACTCTATATTCTGACCCTCATATATGTGTTTTCCTGGGTGTTCCTTCAAGTGTTACATCTTGTCGCACCACGCCAGTTCGCATCCACTCAGGCTAGCTGAACATCTCCAGATAGGGACAGGGCCATTTGAAGACACTCACAATAGATCTCCGATGGATCGATGCGTCTGGCGTTGGCGTATATATCAAGGGCATTATGCCCGGTATCGTTCAGCATTTGGCAGATGTATCGATTGTTGGTTTGGGAGATCGGTCCCGTCTGGAAAGCTTTTCCTGGAGCCAGGCCTCCAACATGCGTTTAATCGACTGCCGCGCTGAACGCTATTCCATCGCCGAGCAGGTTCAACTTCCGCTGGCAATTCCTCGTGAGACGGATCTCTTTTTCTCCCCCTACTACACTATTCCCTTGCTCTATCGGGGGAAGCTTGCGGCCACTGTGCATGACATGAGCCACATGATAGTCGATGAGATCGTCCAGAATCGAAAGAAGCGAACCTACGCCAGGGCCATGTTTCATCAACTGCGCAGAAGAGCATCCCTGATCTTCACTGTTTCCGAGTTCAGTAAGTCAGAGCTTCTGCGCCTGACAACCGGTCCGCGGGAAGACAATATCATGCCAACGCATCTTGGTATCTCCGAAGACTGGTACACGGCAGGCCAGCTTCCGTCGGTTCGTTCTCGTCCATATTTCATCTATGTCGGCAATGTGAAGCCTTATAAGAATTTGCGTCGGCTGGTGAATGCTTTTCTTCAAATCAAAGATCAGGTGCCGCACGATCTTGTCATCGTGGGCCAGACCGAAGGACTGATTACAGGCGAATCACCGGAGTTTTTTGAGCGGGTAAAACGTACAGCCGACCGGGTGCATCTAGCCGGGCTTGTGCCACAATCCGAGCTGTTTTCTCTGGTAGGCAACGCGACCGCGTTGGTCATGCCGTCTCTTTATGAGGGGTTTGGCTTGCCTCCCGTAGAGGCTATGGCGGCTGGAGTTCCGGCCTTGGTTGCGCAAGCGGCTTCTCTTCCCGAGGTATGCCAGGATGCCGCCCTCTACTTCAATCCTTTTTCGGAGAATGAGATGGCGGAGCGTCTCGTCCAGATCGCTCAGGACGAAGGCCTGCGCAGGCAGCTTCGAGAAGCGGGACCGAGGCAGAGCAGGCGCTATACTTGGGAGGCCTGCTCGATAAAGACTGCCAACGCCCTACTCGCGCATCTCTAAAGTCTTTATGAGTGCCATTTTGGTATCCAGAATGGGAGGCATCTCACGTATATGGAATGACTTCTAAGGTTCGCGTAAGTTTCGGCCTATGAGGACTATGCTAAACTACCCCGAGTTGGAGGCGCTCTTACCTTAATGCGTGTTCTTTTCCTTAACCCCCCCTTCCACCCGCGATTCTCCCGCGAACAACGCAGCCCCGCAGTAACGAAGAGCGGAACTCTCTATTATCCGAAATGGCTCTCGACCGCGGCAGGTGTTGCGATCCAGAACGGGCACGACGTTGACCTCGTCGACGCGCCCGCGGGCAACTTTACGGTGAAGGCGGTGATTGACCGCATCGCAGCAAAGAACATCGAAGCAGTTGTTTGTGACACCTCCACCCCGAGCATTCTCAACGACATCAGCGTCATTGAGGCCATCAAGGCTGCTCATCCTTCCATCCACACTCTGATGGTGGGTCGTCACGTCTCGTCGCTGCCTCGCGAGACGCTCGCCTCGTGCAGTTCTCTGGAGGCGGTTGCGATTCGCGAGTACGAATACACCGTCCGCGACTGGCTTGCAGCGAAGGAATGCGGTGCGGACCTATCCACCGTAGACGGGCTGGTCTGGCGCAAGCCGACCGGAGAGATCATCAACAACAAGCAGCGTGAAGCGATCAAGAATCTCGACGAACTGCCTTTCGTTTCTGAGGTATACAAGCGTTTTCTGCACACCCCGGATTATTTCTACGGGCACTCCCTGTGGCCGCTGGTGGTCTTTGATACCAGCCGCGGGTGCCCCTATCACTGCTCGTTCTGCGTTTACCCGCAGACCTTTAGTGGACACACGATGCGATATCGCTCGGTATCGAACGTCGCGGACGAGTTCGATTATGTGGCTCGCGAAATGCCTGAGATCAAGACGGTCATGCTTGAGGACGATACGTTCATCGTCAGCAAGCCGCGCACCCTCGAGCTTGCCAACGAACTAATCCGCCGCGGCAACAAGCTTCCCTTCGACGCCAACTGCCGCGCGGATGTCGGTGCGGACGTTGAATTTCTCTCGGTCGTTCATAAGGCAGGGGCCCGCCTCTTCTGCGTCGGCTTTGAGAGCGGCGATGTCGAAGTCATCAACGGCATGAAGAAGAACAATGATGACCGTCGTGACGCCAAATATCACGAAGAGGCCCACAAGTTCGTTCGCCGTTGCCAGGATGCCGGCATCATGGTCCACGGCTGCTTTATGGTCGGAAACCTGAATGAGACGCCGGCCAGCATGGAGAAGACTCTGAAGTTTGCCAAGAGCCTTCGTCCGGATACCGCGCAGTTTTTCCCCATCATGGTTTACCCGGGCACCGTGGCATACCAGGAGGCCAAGAAGCGCGAGTACATTCAGATTGAGGACTGGGGCGCATGGTTGACCAAGGATGGACTGCACAACAGCGTAGTAACCCTGCCCAATATCACTCATGAGCAGCTGGTGAGTTTCTGCGATCGCGCGCGCCGTAGCTTCTATCTGGCTCCATCCTATCTGGGGTACAAACTGAAACAGTCGCTCAAAGATCCTCGTGAGCTGCAGCGCAATGTCAAGGGCTTCCTTACGCTTTCGAAGTATCTGCTCAAAGGCAGCCAGCACGACAAGAATGCGCCGCAGGCAACCGGCAAAGCTCAGGGTGCGACGGCCTAGCGACCGCCTCAATGAGTCCTTCAGAACAGCCCTTGAAATCGACGCCAGACAGTTCCTCAGCGAACTCCATTCTGGCGTCGATCATCATTCCTACCTATAACGGCAGCCGGCGCATCGGCCACTGTCTGGATGCGCTGCGGACCCAAGTGGCCGGGCGAGACATCGAGATCATCGTCGTAGACGACGGGTCCACAGACGATACAGCAGTCGTCGTCACCGCGTATCCGGAGATACGCCTCATCACCCAGGCAAATGCCGGACCTGCGGCAGCCCGGAACCGGGGCGCCGCGGTTTCAAGGGGAAAGATCCTCTTTTTTACCGACGATGATTGTGTACCGATGCCCGACTGGATCGATGCAATGCTGGCTCCATTTCAGGATTCGCAGGTTGTCGGCGCCAAGGGCATCTATCGCACTCATCAAAGAAGCCTCGCTGCCCGTTTCGTGCAGATGGAGTACGAAGACAAATATCGTCTGATGGCGAATCTGCCGAATATTGATTTTATCGATACCTACTCTGCAGGATTCCTGCGTGACAGGTTTCTCGAAATGAACGGGTATGACACGTCATTCCCAGTAGCCTGCGCGGAGGACGTTGAGCTTTCGTACCGGATGTCGTCGCGTGGCTGGCTGATGAAATTCGTGCCGCAGGCGATCGTTTACCATACACATCCAGCAACGTTCTCCAGCTATCTCAAAAAGAAATACAAATTCGCCTTCTGGCGTATCCTTGCGGTCCGGAAAAACCCGGCCAAAGGGGTGAAAGACAGTCACACGCCACAGATCATGAAGCTGCAGCTATTATTTGTGCCATTTCTTATTCTTTCCATATTCTTCGATCTGCTGACGGGATGGAGAATTCATCTCTCCGTCATCGTCGTTTTGGCGTTTCTCGGAAGCACCTTGCCATTTGCACTGCGCGCCCTGAAGAAAGATCCTCTCCTTGGCGTTCTTTCCCCGTTCCTGCTGGCGGCCCGATCCTGCGCCCAGATGCTTGGAGTAGGGGCTGGTATGGCTTACGTGGCGCGTCACTCGCGTACACAGGTAGTGGACGCTCGCTAGACCTCCGCACCGGGCACTCTCGCAAAATTTGCACCTGAAGCCATGACGCTGTTGGCCTGGCACAAGTTCATCGGCGAATACTGATCTCCGGTGTCCACGTCAGTTGGAACCATCCGCTGGTGTTGCGTTGCGCTCCAGGCATATAGGACGGAATAAGAAAGCGCTCGTGCTGTGCGAAGACCTGCGCCGTCCAATGGCGATTGAGCGCAAAAGATCCATTCACAAAACCGTCTGAGATCGTTCCTCCCTGCGGGAGAAACAGCGTGCTGGTCTTGTTCTGCCGGTATCCACCTTCGATTCTGGTGCGACTTGAAAACCAGTACCCCAGCCTTCCTTCGATTGCTCTGCTGTCTCGTCCAATCGCGTTTCCGAGCAGGAATCCCTTGTTTGTGTTGCTGTCCAGGTACTGATTGTTCTGAAAGAAATGCTGGCCCCCGAAATCTCTGGCCAGACCCTGCGAGCTGACGGCCTCCACGCGAAGATCCATGTGCGGCAGCCAGGGAAGGCGGGCGAAGTAAATGCCAGGATTCCACACAGCGCGACGCGGCGCAGCAATTGGATTCGGGTCATCGTCCGAATATGCATCGGCATACAAGGTAACGATCCTCTGCAGGAATGGAAGCCGGTAGCGGAAATCGAAGTTGCTCTTCCGATCACCCGGGTCGAGACGATCCCCATAGGGCGCCGCACCGTTGCCGGCATAGCTGCCTGTGGAATTGAAGCTGAGGATGTTGTCCTTGAAGCTATGAAGCGTGATGGGATGTCCCACTCCCCAGAAAACCGACCAGCGCGTGAAGGCGAGCTCGAGGTTGTTCCCAAAGTTGAAGGAGATCTTCTGCCCGTTGTACCAAGGGCGCGCTGGGGCATAGTGGCCGGAAAGCTTGCCGAGAACAATGTCGAAGCGATAGGTGCCCAACGAGGGCACCAGCGGCAGCGGATGGGGCCGGGTGGAGACGAAGCGCCCGCTATAGGTGGGCTCGGCGTTGCTGGAGAAGGAGAGCGGACCCATTGTCGTGGGGCCCCAGTAGAGCTCCTGCTTGCCGAAGGTCAGAGCATTTCCCGCAAAGGCCACACCCGCATACATCTCGATAGGGCGTTGCAGGTTATATGCGGATTGTTGCGGGGTGATCGGTCTATAGGGGCTGAAATCGGGCTGAATGCGGTCCAGCTGGTTGATGAACTGGTTCATCTCCGGCGTCTGCGCCGGGTTTCCGGGGCCGTGCTGATACTCCTCGCGGGCGTAGAAGAAGAGGCGGCCATAATGAGCACGGGTGGAGAAGCCGGCGATTGCGTTGGAGCCGCGGCCCTGCGGGCGTCCGAAGTCGTTCCACCACGTCTGGCCAAAGTGGAAGCTGTCGTTGAGGGCAGGGCCTGCGATGGTTCCATAACGAACGTAGGCGGACTCCAGCGCAAGCTCCTGGTTGGAGCTCGATTCCTGGGCCAGCTCGCGATCGAGGTCGGTCATCAGCCGTCGTGCCTCGGCAACCAGTCCAGGATCGGAGCTGCTGAGGCGGTCGGCAAAGTCCTGCGCCTGTCGCAGCTGCCGTAGGCACTCCTGCCGGGTCCAGGGCCGGATTCCGGCATTCTGGGTGGGAATCAGGCCAAGCGCAGCGAGCCGCTCCAGAGCAGGGTAGATCCAGCTGTCCATCGGAACGTTCGTCGAGCCGATCGTGTCCGGGTCCGCATCGAACGGAGCCGGTGCGCGGTGTTCGATGGGATCTGGGGGGCCTGCGAACTGCGCGGGCGGAGGCGGTGTGGGAAGCGGAGCCGTCGGGGCGCTGGCGCTGGAAGATGGGGTCGCGTGAGCGATGTAGTTCTTTGGTGGAGGCGGGGCGTCGTAGGGGTTCAGCGTGTAGTTGTGGTGCGCGTGGTAGACATAACGGCCGATCAGCCACCCTGCGACGCTTCCCACCAGGACGTCAGAAGGGAAGTGCTGTTCGGAGAGGACGCGGCTTACGCTGACGGTCGAAGCCAGACCGTAGACGGCGGTTTTACTCAGCCAGCCCGGATACTCCGAGGCCACGACCGAGGCCATCGACCAGGCAAGGATGGAGTGATTCGAAGGGAAGGATCCATTGTTCCAGGGCGAGGTAAAGAATTTGCCGCGCGCGTTGTCTTCAAGCGGCCTCTCGCGCCGGAAGGCGATCTTCAGGGCTTCATTGACTACGTAGGCATCCACGCCAGCCTCGCCGGCGAGCAGGCCGGTCTCGTGCGCCTGCGGAGCGTGATTGAAGAAGCTCCAGAGATAGGCGGATGCCGGAATCGCTCCAACGCCGACCAAGGCGCCGTTGGAGAGGGTGTTCGCTTTATCCTGTCCATCTTTACTGATGTGGATCAGTTGCGTCATCGTGTGATGGTCGCTTCCGATCAGCAGGCCGGTGGCGACGCCCAGCGGGGCCAGCCAGATTCCGTCCGAGGGCTTGATGCGCGACGGACTGGTCCAGATTCCCTTTTGGTCTTCGAGGATCCGCTTCGGGGTTCCGGCGAGCGTAACATCCTCAGGCTCCTGGCTCCGAGGGTGCAGCTGCATCTCCGTGGGCTTGATGGGGGCTTGAGGCTCCGGGGCGTCCGGGAGGGCTGCCGTGCCGATGACTGCATGTGGGGCGGAGGAGGTCTGGGCGTGGACCGTTTGCAGGGATGAAAGAAAAACACAGGCAGCCGAGACAAACGGCAGCAGAAGCCTTTTCGGGGTCACATCCATATCTGGGATCCGAGGTTGCCTGTCAGTCGATGCGACCCCTTAGGAAGGAGGCTACCATATCCGCTCTCCTCGACCCTATATCCGAGCGGCCCGGTGCGAGGTCCCCTTTTTTTCATATTATTTCTGCGCAAACTATTCAAAAGATTGGATTTAGAGGAGAGCTGAAACTGCAAAATATTGAATCGAAGTAACTTCAGGCCATGTTCCCAAATTGTCATAGACAGCAATTGCGATAAAACGGAGAAGACAGTTTCCAGATCATCTGTTTATCTCTCCCAGTGTAGCAAGCAACCCACCAAGGGTTCTTCCTGCTCTTCGGGGATTGGAGAGCGAGCTGCGATACGCATGAGCGTTGAAGCGAAGCCGCAAGGAGGAAATTGCTTGATAGGCTGGGATGGGTATTTTGCTTCTCCCAGTTTGCCTGAAGGAAGACTGGAAGAAGGAGTGGGGAGGAGTTTGGGATGGACGAGCAGACACGGCTGAAGCAGCAGGCCGCGGAACGGGCCCTGGCGCTGGTAAAGCCGGGAATGGCGGTGGGACTGGGATCAGGTTCGACAGCGACGCTGTGGATTAAGTTGCTGGGAGAGAAGGTGCGGACCGAGGGCCTGGAGATTCGCGCAATTGCGAGTTCGGAAGACAGCGAGGCGTTGGGGCGCAGCTATGGGATTCCGTTCACCAGTTTTGCAGAGACTCCGACGCTGGACCTGACCGTGGATGGAGCCGACGAGGTCGCTCCCGGGTTGGCGTTGATTAAGGGTGGCGGCGGCAAACTGCTGCGGGAGAAGATAGTCGCCAGCGCGTCGAAACGGTTCGTGATTGTCGCAGATGGATCGAAGCAGGTGGAGAAGCTGGGCAAATTTCCGCTGCCGGTGGAGGTAATCCAGATGGCGGAGCCTCTGGTGAGCAGACAGCTTGCGGAACTGGGATTCACCCCGAAGATCAGGATCAACAACGACGGCTCGCGCTACATCACCGATGAGGGCAACCTGATCCTGGATTGCTCCGGGGTTCTGATGGACAATCCACAGGCGATAGCCGCAAAGCTGGATGCGATGGTAGGGGTTGTCGAGCATGGACTATTTCTTGGGATGGCCACGCTGGCGTTGATTGCGGAACCTGGCGGGATTGTGGAGCGGACAAAGTAGATCATGCCGATCTGGCTGTCCCCAGAGAGGCGCCATCCTGAGTGAGGCTTCTCTCCGCTCAGAGGCACCTTCGGAAAAGATCTGATCAGGACAGCAGTTTTCGTGCGGAGATAACCTTCTGGTTCATCATCCTTCACTATGTTCAGGATGACGGCTTTCCTCACTCCCCAATGGGAAAACGCTTTTAAAGAGCAGGCCGCGCTCGATGGCTGAGCGCGGCCTGTTCTTTTGCGGACCTTACTGCTTTTGTGCCGCTGGCCAGGAGTCCGACGGAGGAGTGGCCCAGGTTGCTGCTGGCGGAGGCACATCCAGCTTCGGCCGCTTTGCTCCCGGGGGCGGAAGCTTTGCGTTGGCCTTCAGGGTTACCTTGCCGTTGGGGCCGACTTCATAGGGATCCCAGTGAGGCCAGTGGGGCCGGCGCGCCATGCGGGCCTGCTGCTCGGGCGTAAGCTGACGTTGCATGCCGGGGATGCGAAGCAAGGTCCACTTCCGCGCCTCCTTCTCGGCCTCTCCCGGCGGCTGGTTCCAGGGAATTGCAGCCCGGCCGTTGAGGTCATAGACGAACTTGCCGCCCATCAGGGTGAGTTCGCACTCCAGCCTCTCGTTTCCCTTCATCATGGCGCCGGAGCCGTCTTCGAAGCCAAAGTCGCCGTGGCGCACGTTGAGGACAGCGATATCTGCAATGGACCCGACGGAGAGATTGCCGAGCTGTGGCTGCTGAATCTCGGTCGCCGGATGCGAGGTCATCTCCGCGATCACTTCCTGCAGTGGCAGTCCCATCGCAAGGAACTTGTCCGCGGTGGTCAGTTGGTCCTTCAGACCTTCGTTGAGGTTGTCGGTATGGATGTCGGTCGAGATCGAGTCAGGAATAAATCCTGCCTTGATGAGCGGAACGGCCACACTGAAGAGGAAGCTGGCTCCCCCATGACCCACGTCGAAGTAGACGCCGCGCTTGCGGCCTTCCCACATGCCTTTGCCAGGTCCACCGGTTTCTGCGTCCTGCTCGCCGCGCAGGCCGCTATACATATGGGTGTAGATGTCGCCGGGACGCAGCTTGTTTTCAAGAAGCTGCTCGAGCGGACGCTCGGGACGCCGCGAGCCGTAGTCGATCATGACGGGGATATGCGCGATGGTGCCGCCCTTGATGGCCTGATCGTAGGGAAACCACTCGGGGCCAGTGAAGTGAGCGCTCTTGATGCCGACGATGACTCCGGGATATTTGAGGGCCATCTCTGCGGTCTTCTCGCCGTCCATATCCTTCATGTTCTGCTCGATGGGGCCGCTGCCCATTCCGTTGCCGACGATGTTGAGCAGGGCGAGAACGCGGGTCTGGGAGCGATCGATGACGCGCTGCTTGAACTCCTCGAAGTTGCGCCATCCTGACGAGCCTGCATCCACGACGGTGGTTACGCCGTAGCGCAGGGTAACGCCATCGGGCATAACGGCCCAGTCTCCTCCGGCGTAGTCATTCTTCTTAAGACCCCAGAAGACGTGAACGTGGATGTCGATCAGGCCCGGGGTGACATAGAGACCGGCGACGTTCACGGTCTTAATGGCGGAGTCTGCGGGGATTCCGACGGCGATCTTTGCGATCTTGCCATCCTTGATGGCGACATCGCGGACGGCATCGACCTTATTCTTCGGGTCGATGACATGGCCGCCCTTGAGCAGCAGGTCGTACTCCTTATCCTGCATAGGGGCTTTGGCCGATGCCGCCGTGCGGCCCGCAGAGGGGGAGGGCTGCGTATCCTGTGCCACAAGCTGGGGCGCCAGGGAGCACGCTGCGAGAGTGAGTCCGGCGCAGGCGCGAACCAGAGAGTTGCGATCCATAGAGGCTCCTTATTTCCTGAGCTGTTTCGCTTCGTTTCAGGTAACGGAGTTTTATAACCCAAAGAAAACAACCCTGCAACGGACATATGGACTATGCCGTGACGTGTGTGGCTGCATCACTCCTTCTCGAGATCCAGCCTTCTTCGATGGATCTAGGACAGATGGGATATGCCAAGGGGCTGGGGAGATGAGAAGATGCTATTTTGCAAACAAACCACAGGAGACTGAACGATGAAGAATCTATATTCGCTGATGCGGAAGCACGGGCTGATCCTGGCCGGGATTGCGGCCCTGGGTGTCTCGGGTAGCGCCTTTGCCCAGAACAAGGCGATCGACTTCAAGCAGGGAAATCCCTTCAGTGATGGATTCGTTGCTGGAAATACCCTTTACGTTGCCGGCCAGCAGGGACCGGACGCGAAGGGCGATGTGACAAGCACCGATATCACCGTCCAGACGCACAATGCGATTGAGGCCGTGCGAAAGGTTGTGGAGAAGGCCGGGTTCAAGATGTCGGACCTGGTTTCAGTGACGGTTTACGTGACCGACCTGAATGATGTGAAGAAGATGAACGAGGTTTACATCAAGGACATGCCGGATCCGAAGCCGGCGCGCGCAACGGTAAAGGTCGCGGGTCTCATCGGCGGAGCGAAGATTGAGATCTCCGCAATCGCTGTGAAGCACTAAGCAGATTCCGTTCTGCGAAAGTGAAACCCCGGTTCTGGTTGAGCCGGGGTTTTTGCTTTTGTGTGGGATGCATGTGATGGGTGGGTTTGCTGCTCAGGCGGCGTTGCGGCGACGTAGAAAAGCAGCGAATCCCGTGATTCCGCTGCCGAGCAGAAGGATGGAGGAGGGTTCGGGCACCGGCGCCAGATCGGATTGGAACTGGCTGGCGATGATGGCGTCCGCAGTGGTGGTCGGGTGAATGTCATCCCAGAAGAGATGCTGATCGGGGTTGGAGCAGACAGTGGCGCCATTGAAGCAGGGTGTGGTCACATCGGTCAGACCGTAGGCGGCGGGGTTCTGGGTGACTGAGTTGAGCAGACCGTAGAGATCGGAGTAGACGACACCGGCAGGCAGAGTCGACTGCAGGCCCTGATTGAATTGCTGGCTGAAGGCGGTGGCCGCCGCATCGCCGTAGAACTCGGGGGTGAGGCCGAGGTCGGGCAGGCCGGGGACAAGGATGTTCGTGGCTCCGGTGGCAAGAAGCGAGGCGACGATTGCATTGATGTCGGTGATGGCGTTAGCAACCGAGCCGCCAGCCTCGAAGTCATTGGCTCCTCCCCAGACGATGAAGAGCGAGCTTGATACGAGCGCGGGAGGCACGGGATAGGCGGCCAGCTCCGAGAGCATTCCCGGCAGGCCGAATGCGCCCAGGCTGGTCTGTGAGCCTCCGTCGCCGCTGTTGCCGATACCGGTGGTGGCTCCGCCCCAGGCGAAGTCGTGGAGAGGAGCGCCGAGCTGTGCGGCGAGCTGCTCCACGGCGACAGGGCCGTTGGAGAAGCGGCCGTTGTAGTAGGGAGCGGGAGGGATTCCGGAGACGCCGTAGAGATTGCCGTTATCGGAGAGGCTGTCTCCATAGACGAAGACGGCGGAGTAGGAATCGGCGGAGGCTGAAAGAGAGAACGACAGAAAAAGAATGGCGGCGAGTGCGGAAAAGACGGTTCTGCGGGTGGGCACGAGGGGCTCCTTGAGGGCTTCGATTGGCAGATTGTGCTGGGGGCCCGGAGACTGAATGGGTCGGGATCGACCGCGACTCAGGATGACGACCATCCTAACACTCCGGGAGGAGCTTAGAGGCAGGGTGTAGTGAAGGGCTTAGCCCAGTGGATGATAGTAGCTTGTCTCAGGAAAGGCGCAGGAGTGGCAGAGGATGCGGCCGTCGGAATCGGTGAGATTGCGATCGTAGTTGATTCCCTCGCCGCACATCGCGCAGACGATGCGCTGCGATTTGTAGCCGGGCATCTCGCGCGGATGCAGCGGAACACGGACCCACTGTTCGGCGAAGAGGTCGGCGTCGGGCATCTCGCGATAGGCGAGCATCTGCTGCTGATTTTTGTTCTCGATATGCGGGTAGAGCTCGCGGGCGCGCTGCTTGGAGGATTCGAGCGCGGCGATGCGGATGCCTTTGTAGGTGGGGATTTCATCACGCAGCTCGAGCAGGGCATTGAGGTCGACGAAGGTGGCGGCCATCTTTCCCCAGTCGCGAAACTTGAGGGCGCGCTTGCCCAAGCGGCATCCGGTGACGACGGCGATGGCGTCGGTGGCGCAGCGGTCGATCTCCACGAAGGTGACGAGACGCTTGCGGTCGGCGGTGCGAGGCTCCGGGATGCCGAGCCGCTGGCAGCCGAGCATGGCGAGCCGGACGCCGAGGATTTGCCCGGCGCAGAGGTGGCCGTGGGCCAGCTCCGCCTGGCGCAGGAGGTCGTCGAAGGGCTCCATGAAAAGATAATACGAGGTCAGGCAAGCAGGCTGGCAGAGGGGAGCGCCAGGTTGAGGTATTGTTGCAGAGGAGCGCATCGATGTCTGTCCGCGGAGGACGCCTGTGAGCGTGTTGTGGAGGCACTTTGCATTGGGGTTTAGCGCGCTGCTGCCGCTGGTGAATCCGCTGGGCACGGCGCTGGTGTTTCTGGGGATGGTAGGCATCCAGCCGGCGGCGGTATACAGGTCGCTTGCACGGCAGATCGCCATCAACATGGCGATCTTTCTGGCAGTGATCGAGCTGATCGGGTCGTACCTGCTGTCGTTCTTCGGGATCTCGTTGCCTATTGTGCAACTGGCGGGAGGCGTGGTGGTGGCGGCGATTGGCTGGGGGGTTCTGAATCAGCCTGACGCCGGCCAGTCGAAGCAGACGGCGGGGGCTCAGATCGCAGCTCAAGCCGGAGACACGCAGGAGAGATGGGACTCGAAGACCTTTTACCCTCTGATGTTTCCGATTACGGCCGGACCGGGCTGTCTGGTGGTGATGCTGACCCTGAGTGCGCATACGATGCAAGGGAACCTGACCGATACAGTGCTGGCGCGTGTGGGGTTGTTTGTGGCGGTGATTTTGCTGAGCGTGCTGGTGTACCTGTGCTACGCGTATGCTCCGCAGATTACGGGAAAGATCTCGCCTTCGACGACGCACGGAATCCTGCGGGTGATTGCGTTCATCCTGCTTTGTATCGGGGTACAGATTGCGTGGAATGGATTGGAATCGCTGCTGAAGCCGCTGCTGCTCCATGGATAAGCCACGAGGGTTGAGTCACGCGTTCATACGGTTGCAGCGGGACTGACGGCCACGACGATCTTGCCATGACCGGCGCGATTCGGAATCTTTCCGGTGTACGCCTTCTCGGCCTCGTTGAAAGGAACGACGCTATCGACCAGCGTTCGCAGTTTGCCGGTATCGATCAGAGCGGCGATCTCCATTAACTGACGCTGATGCGGCTTGACGATGAAGAAGGCGTGTTGCACCCGAGGATCCTGGTTGCCTTCCTTGTCGGAGGCGATGGTGACGGCAAAACGGCCGGGTTTGAGCAGGGGCAAGGAGCGAAGAAGGACGTCTCCGCCGACGGTATCGAAGACGATATCGACAGGCTCGGTGACGGCATCTTCAAAGCGGGTCGCATGATAGTCGATGAGCTCGTCGGCTCCGAGCTGCTGGACGAGGGCGAAGTTGGAGGGCGATGCGGTGGCGATGACGTGAGCGCCGTGCAAATGGGCGATCTGGACGGCGAAGTGGCCTACAGACCCTGCGCCTCCATGGATGAGGACGCGATCACCAGGGTGCAGGTGGCCGTGTTCGAAGAGCCCCTGCCAGGCAGTGAGCGCTCCGATGGGGACCGACGCGGCCTCGATCGCGCCAATCGTTATCGGAGCAGGCGCGAGGGAGGAGGCCTCCGTAAGGCACAGCTCGGCAAGTGCGCCCGGAGAGAACCAGTCGTTCATGCCGAAGACGGATTGCCCCAGCGTGAAGTCGTGAACGTCGCTTCCCAGAGAGGCGATGGTTCCGGAGAATTCGTGGGAGGGAACGGCGCCGGTGCGGGGCGCTCCAGAGGCGTCGTGTGTCGTCGGATACCACTCAAGCTCGGTCGGTGTAACTCCGGCAGCGACGATGCGGACAACAACCTGTCCGGGGGCCGGCTGTGGATCGGGGAGAGTCGCTTCCACCAGGTGGCCGGGATTTCCGGAATCAGCAAGGCGCATGACCTTCATCGAGAGAGCCCTCCAATGATCTGCGTTCAGAGGTGGAGTTGATTTGAATGTTTTAGTTGCGTCCGAGAGCCCGGCGAATCTTTTGATCGATTTTGTACTGGCTGAGTGCATAGACAGCCCAGATAGTGGCCGGAATCCAGCCAATGAGCGTCACCTGAAGGATAAGACAGAGCACACCGGCAAAAGGGCGTCCGATGGTGAAGAAGGTAAGCCAGGGAAGCAGGAATGCAATGAGCAGTCTCACAGGAGTCCTTGCTGATGAAATTTAGTCCCGCTGTTTCTCTTTTCTATCAGATGCGGCGAAGCGGGCGCGGCTTCATGGATGCTGCGGCGCTTGTCAGGGAGAAAGCAATGAGATCGAGAGGATCTCAGTTGGAGTCGTCGTTATCGCCTTCCTCGATGATGGAGGAGGTTCCGACGACATCGTAGGTCGTGCTTTCGCCACCGGTGGGCTGAATGGTGACGCGCAGAGGAAGGCGATTCCATTGGGCAGGGGCACAGACCGGCGATGCGTGACCGGCTTGCGGCCACGGGCCGATGCGCTTCTGTACAACGGGGCGCCGAACGCCGAGCTGGGCGACGATCACATACAGGCTGCCGCCTTTCGCCGTTGTCGAGGTTCCGCAGTAGGCGGCGTAGTCGCGGAACCAGACAGCGTCGGAGACCAGTGGATCGAAGTCGGGAAGATGCAGGGCAGTAATGTGTCCGGTCAGGCGATCGACCGTGATCCACGGCCCGGGCTGCCAGATCCAGCGGGGAGATGTATCCGTAGCCAGAGCGTCGTTGACCCGCAGAGCACGGCGCACGGCGAACGTGCGGTCTGTGATCTCGTGGATATTCCCGGTGGTCCAGTCGCGCTGTCGGCCGTCGATGATGAGGGAACGCACCTTGATCGTCGTGGTCAGGTCCATCTGGGCCTCGGGCGTGGCGTCGGGCTGTGTGTAGGAGACGCGACGGGTTCCGCCGAGGATGACGGTATGGGTCTTGGGCGCGGCGGCAGCAGAGGCGGGGAGGGTAGCCAGACTCAGCAGAAAGACGGGAAGGGCTCTCACGCGGGCGAACTCAAGGGTCAGGGCCAGCTCTGTACGTTTCGGTGAGAGCTGGCCGGGATTGAAAGATAGTCTGCGGGAATTTCTCCGCAGCTGCATTCAGCGATGGAGACATGCTACTGAATGCCTGCAAAACAGACGCTGCAGCTCGCTGCAACTTTTGGGGAGTGGAATAAAAGGGGTTATGTGCAGGTAGAAAGTTCGCAGAGATAGGAAAGCTCTTCCAGGCAGTTGAGCCGGGTTGTTGAAGAAAGTACAAAACTGTGGAATACGTTCTAAATGTTGCTTAATTCATGAAGGTGAGCGGAGTAGTATCGAGAAAACGAAGCGTGTGCCTGTGTGAGGCGCGCTGAAGCGGAGCCCTGGCGAGGGGCATCTCCAGCAGTGAGGAAAGGAAACAAAAAAGATATGTGGAAACCGAATCAGCCGGGAAGCAACAGCCCCTCAACTCCAGAACCGTCACGGCCCACACCTCCGACGCCGAGCTATGAGCCTCCGCGTGCGGCAACTCCCGCCGCCAGTGCAAGTGCAGGCGCGGCTGCCACGGGTGAGCAGGCAACCATCGGCAAATCGCTGGTCGTAAAGGGCGAGGTCACCGGTTCCGAGTCCCTGTACATCGACGGCAAGGTCGAGGGCGCCATCAATCTTCCAGGCAATCGCGTAACCGTGGGCCGTAACGGCCAGGTGGCAGCCAATATTGTTGCCCGCGAGGTTGTGGTGCTGGGCAAGGTACGGGGCAATTGCCAGGCGAGTGATCGCGTTGACATCCGCAGCGAAGGGTCGCTTACCGGCGACGTGATCGCGGCGCGCATCTCCATTGAGGACGGCGCGTTCTTCAAGGGCGGTATCGACATCCGCAAGCCGGGTTCGGCCGACCTGAAGTCTGCCTCTGCCCAGACGGCTTCGACCAGCGAGCCAGCTACTGTCCAGGCGTAACGGATTTCCAATCCTTCCAGACGGTCCGGCCTTGCGCCGGACCGTTTTGTTGGGAGCTAAAGATTTCGCGCGAGCGTGAATGCCGCGACCGCGGCGAAGATCAGCCGGATGGCTACCGGTGATGGCTGAAGAAGCCTCAGAGGCTTGCGGGAAAAGAGTCTCCAGAGGAGCGCGAACGGGATTCCGACGGTGGCGAGCGGGTTGAGCCGCAGGGCTTCGCCGAAATGGCCATGCAGCAAGGCAGCGAGCGCGCGGGTAGTTCCGCAGCCGGGGCAGAGGATACCCAGGTACCGGTGGACGGGGCACTGTGGATAGAAGCTGTATCGCGCTGGCGGGAAGAGCAGAAGGACCGTGGCGGCCGCGACAAGCAGGAGCAGGACCGAGATTCTCTCTGTACCCGCTGCAGTTGAGACAGTGCGCGACGATAGGGACCCTCGCGATATCGGAAGAGAGACGCTCATGATCAGAGTCCGCTGCGATAACGCAAAGATTGCTTGGCGGCATTGATCTGGTTGAAGTGGTACTGGAAGTAGAGTCCCCCGAAGAAGAGCGTCATGATGGGCCCAAGGCGAAGTCCGATGGGTTCGGCGCTGTTGAAGTGGCGTTCGAGCGAATCGCGCATGGCGAAGCGGTAGAGGATGAGGAAGACCAGAGCCGCGATACCGGCCAGCCCTTCCAATACGGAGCCGTGGTGATGACCGTTATGCATGGCGCCCGCCGAAAAGGCTCCATTGACGAACGAGAGGATGGCATAGGCGAGGAAGTAGGGAAACGCTTTGGTCTGGGGTTCGATCTTCTTCATCCAGAGGAGCTGGACGAAGTCCCAGATGATGGCGAACAGGCCACAGGTACAGATGGCGAGCAGCAACACGATGGCCCAGTGCAGGTTTGGCGGGTCGGGATAGGGCGATGCGGCGTAGGCGGGAGGCTGCTGACCATACGGTGCTGCCGGCGGAGCATAGGGCGAAACCGGCATGCTCGCCGCGGCGGGATTTGGCGCCATGGCCGGATTGAGGATCTGAGCGACGGGAATCCAGTCGGCCATCTCGTCGGACTTCGCCAGATCGGTGAGAAGGATGTTGCCGGTGGCAACATAACGCTGCAGGTCTTCGAGGGTGTATGGACCATAGATCTGGCCTGCGCGGGATATCTGGTAGGGCATGGCGTCTCCTGAAAGTCAGCAAAGAAGATGAAAACACGGGGTAGCCCGAAGGACAAATATATTTGCCACGGGAGATGCGGCTGCTATATCCAGTGTGAAATTATTTCCAATGCTGATTTTGAGGAGTGACAAACGGATGCAGCGGCCGTCTGTGGGTTGCAAAGAGGAGATGGCAGCATGATCGGAAGAGCAGCAGTGGTTCTGGCAGGAGTCGTCGCCGGGCAGGTAGCGATGGCGCAACAGCCTGCATGGCAGAGAATCCAGATGCCAACGGCGGCTGAGGTCGCACGCCAGTGGGTGAGTCCTCCTTCGGAGTATGGGCCGGAGCCTTACTACGGCATGGGCGGAGCTGTGAATGACGAGGTGATTCAGCGCGATCTGGACCGCATGAAGCAGTTGGGGTATCGAGCGGTGACGGTACAGTATGGCCGCGGTGCTCCGTTTGCATATTTGTCGCCGGAGTACTTTGCGTTCTTTCGCAAATTTGTCGATGAGGCAAAGAAACGCGATATGCGCCTCTGGATCGTCGATGATGCCGGTTATCCAAGCGGATTTGCGGGCGGCAAGTTTACTCAGGAGAAACCGGAATTGCAGATGCAGGCTCTGGTGGCTGCAGAGATGATCTCCGTCGGCGGTGGGGAGGTGCTGGAGCGTGCTGTAAAGCCGGAGACGGTGGCGGTGACGGCGATGCGTCTGGACGGTGGCGGGACGGAGACCATTCCTTTTGGAGATGGAAAAATCCGGTGGACGGCGCCTGCGGGCGAGTGGAAGGTGACGATTGTGGAGCATCGTTTCAGCACATCGCCGACGCGCAGCGATACCAATCCGAAGAATGTGAAGGACGGGTCGCAGTCCCTTGAGGATTATCTTGATCCTGCCGCGACGGAACAGTTCCTGAAGTTCACACATGAGCAGTACAGGAAGTACGTCGGGGACGAGTTTGGCAAGACCATCCTGGGGTTTCGTGGCGATGAGCCGGATTACTCCATTCGCGGACTGCCGTGGACACCGAAGTTCTTCGAGCGATTCAAAGAGATCAAAGGGTATGACGTCCGACCGTATCTTGCGGGTCTGTTTGCCAAGCCTCTAGAGATGACCCAGACGGAGCGAAGAGTTAAGGCGGATTACTACGATGTCTTCTCGCAGATGTTTCGCGACGGGTTCTTCAAGCCGCAGGCGGAGTGGTGCGCAGCCAATCATCTGGAGTACCAGGTTCACCTGAATCATGAAGAGATGGAGATGAACCTGGTGCGTAGCGAGGGAGAGTTCTTCCGCGACATGCAGTACGTGCAGGTTCCGGGGATCGACGCCATCTGGCACCAGATCTGGAAGGATACGATATCGGATTATCCGCGGCTGGCTTCGTCTGTCTCGCATGTGTACGGCCATCCACGAGCTTTTACGGAGAGCTTCGCGGCCTATCGGCCCGAGCCGGATGTCGATATGGCGCGGTACATCCTGAACGAGCAGTTTGTGCGCGGCATCAACCTGGTGGAGACGATGTATCTTCCGTCGAGCGCAGGCGGTCGGCAGGGCTCGCCTTACATGCGCGAGGAGGGGTATCCGGCGCTGCTGGAGTATGTGCGGCGCATGAGCTATCTGCTCTCGATGGGTGAGCCTGCGGCGAAGGTTGCGCTGTACCTTCCGTCGAGCTCGATGTGGATGGGAGACGAAGCCGCGGACAAGGCGTTTGTCTCGACCGAGAGGGTGCTTTCGGAGCGGCAGATCGACTTCGACATTGTGAGCGAGGATGCGCTCGCCAACGATTTGAAGGCTGAGAAGGGCACGTTCGCGACGATGAGCGGCAATCGTTATACGACCGTGATTCTGCCGGGCGAGTCCGTACTCTCAGAGGCTGCGCTCGATCGCCTACGGGAGTTCGCACGTGGCGGTGGCAAGGTGCTGTTTCTGGATCACCTGCCGGTGTTGATCTCCGGGAAGACCTATCGCGATGCGCGAGATGCAAAGGCCGCGGACTTCGCGTGGGCGAAGGTGGAGGTGAGTGCGCAGCTTGCAGCGACACCGACTCCGCCGATGCAGCCTCCTACAATGTCGCCTCCTGCGCAGATGGTTCCTGGGGCAATTGCTCAGGCTGTGGATGCTGCTGTGCAGCCTGACGTGAGGCTGAAGAAGCCGGACCGTTCGCTTCACGTGATGAGGCGGCGGCTAAAGGATGCCGATGTTTATCTGCTGTTCAATGAGGGGCCTGAGGCGTTCAGCCAGCGCGTGGTGTTACAGCGCAAAGGAAAGCGTGTTGAGAAATGGGACGCGACGACTGGCAAAGTGGCAGAGGTGAAGGTATCGGCAAAGGCGCGCGACGTGTTCACGGAACTCGCGCTGAAGCCGTATGAGATGTGCGTGCTGGTGGTGCGATGAGGAATCCTTCCGGAATTGGGGTCATCCGATATACATCAATGCTTTTCCAGCGAGGTTATCGGCAGTGGATTCGGTCAAGATTGTAGAAGAGTTTTGGGACGCGGTATGGAAGGCTCGCGATCCGGATGCGGCCAGCAGGTTTGTCGCTGATGATTTTGTCATCACGACGGGCGGCGTGGATATCGTGGGCAAGGAAAATTTCATCGCCTGGATCAGGCAGTTTCTAACGAAGATCGCAGATTTTCAATTCGAGGTGATTGAGACTTTTCAGAATGCGGACGGAAGCAGGGTAGCCTCGCGCTGGAGAGTGACCGGGAAAAATAATGGATTACTTGGGACGGAGCCGGATCAGAATCCGATCTCGTTTACTGGCACTGCGGTGTGGGCAGTCCGTGAGGATGGAAGGCTATTGCACAACTGGGTGGAGCGGGCTACATGGGAGGTATTTCAGCAGCTGACCCGTGGCTGAGGATAGGTGCGCGTGAGGATGGGCAGATGATTTCGGTGCAGAGAAGCTAATCCCTCCACTGCAATCGGAATGACCTGCTCGTGGAGGGATGCCTGTTCAGTGCTCTCTTTTTCTAAGTTAGAGGCTCTGGTTGTCGGCGGTCTCCAGTTGCGTGTCCTTTGCTGCGCGGCTTAGGGCGATGCGAAGGTCTTTGACGTTGTGGAGCGCGAAGGCCGAGGGGTCGGTGGGCGCGGTAACGGCGATAAAGTCGGCGCGGTTGACGTCTTCCAGATAGAAACTGGGCCTCTGGTCGGCCTGTGCGGGCGCGACTTCCACGTGGCTCATCTCGAGGCGATTGACGTGGCGCAGAAAGAAGCCCTGCGACGGCGTCGTATGACCGAACATGCCGGGGTCGGGGTAGGCGGCTTCCTTTTCGGGCATCGTGATCTTTGCGTCGTCGGCCGTGCCTCCGCCGCGGTGCTGGATGTAGATGTTGGAGAGCTTGATGTCCTGGATGGGATGGTCGGGAATTCCGCTGAGGATGGACGAGATGTTGGGGACGGTGTTGTAGCTGACCAGGTTGTCGACGACGATGCGCTGCAGCGTGCCAACCTTCGTGCTCTCCTTAGGTCCGCGGAGGCGAGCGCCCAGGCGGAAGAAGAGAGGAGCATTTACGACGTCGCGCATGGTGATGTTCGAGATGGCGATGTCCTCGCAGAGGGCACCGTCTTCGCTCTCAAGCGCGAGACCCATGCAGGCGTCGAAGACGCAGTTGGAGATGGTGATGTTCTTGAAGCCGCCATTGGACTCGGTCCCGCACTTGATGCGTCCGTTATGCGCAACGTGCTGGGTGTCGGGAGCGAACCGCTTGTAGGTGCCGTCCAGCATCGTGCCGAGCTCGTACGATCCTGCGACGTAGCAGTTGGTGATGGTCATGTTCTCGGTCGCGCGCGCGTAGCCGAGAGCGTAGCTCGATTTTGGGCAGATGCCGTCGTCCCAGGGCGAATTGACGTAGCAGTTGGAGACGCGGACGTTGCGGCAGCAGTCGATGTCCATGCCGTCGCGGTCAGTGTCGATGGTGAGGTTGTCGATGGTGAGGTTATCGACGCCGGTCAGCAGCAGAGCGAAGTGGCCCCCCTTGAGGACGGAGAAGTCGCGGAAGATGACGTTGCGGCAGTTCTTCATCGCGATGGCCTTGTTGCCAACGCCGGGCTGCTCGGCCTGATACATGGGATAGTCGCCGCGCGCCGGACGAATGCGGACCGGCGGAGGCGGCGCGCCGGGAAGACGTTCCGGGCCGAATCCGACGGTCTTGGGGGCTCCGGGCGGACGACCCGGGCCCGCTCCGAAGCTGAGTCCTTTGCCGTAGATCAGGCCGGGGCCGACGATGGAGACGTCCTGAATATCGATCCCCCAGATCAGCGAGTTCTTCCAGTGATTGTGGCCGTAGTCCTGGTAGGCGTCCCAGGCGGTGTTTGGCTCGGCGGCGTCGTAGGTTCCGCCGTTGTAGCCGGTGGTCTCGCCGGGCTTGGGAGACTCAGCCGCGAGCAGAACGCAACCCTGCGAGAGGAAGAGCGAGACGTGGCTCTTGAGCCGGATGGAGAAGGAGAGCCAGGTTCCTGCGGGAAAGTAGACCGTGCCTCCGCCGGCGGCCGCTGCGGCTTCAATGGCCTTGTTGATGGCTGGGGAGTCGACGGTCTTGCCGTCACCGACTGCTCCATAGGTGCGAATGTCGAAGATAGCTCCTGCAGGAAAGCCCGCGGAGGAACGTGGAGCGGCGTAGGCGGTTGCGGGCACGGCGGCTGCTGCGGCGGCAGCCAACCCCATGCCGCTGAACTTCAGGAGTTCACGGCGGGCGGAATCGATGGTTTTCATGGCGCAGCCAATGCTAGCAGAGAAGTGGTAGGACCAGGAAACTGTTTCCTGATTGAAAAGCCATGTCTCTCCTCCTTTCAATCAGCTCACATCATTGCGTTTGAAGGACGTGTCGGCGGACGCCTATAGTACGCAGATGGTCAGACCGTGTTTTCTTGTCATCGACCGGGAGTTTCCCGGAAGTATCTCCACCCGCAAGCTGGTGCTTGAGACTGCGAAGTTCAACGTTATAACAGCGTATAGCGGGAAGGAGGCAGTCGAGATCTTTCGGCGTTTTCCTGCCGTGGATGGCATTGTCATGGATGGAGAGCTGGAGGATATCCCGTCTGAAGATCTGGCCGTTCTTTTAAAGCAAATCATGCCGACAGTCCCTGTGATTGTGATCAGCGCGCCCGGAGGGCCGGCATGTCCGAGCGCGGATCGCAGGGTGGAGTCTTTTCAGCCTCAGAAGCTTCTCGAAACATTGCGCGACCTGAAACCGAGGGAGTCGGAGGAGATCGAAAAGCGTGACGAGGACCTGAGCAGAGAGATCTGAGAGCCTCAGGGCTTTGTTGTCGGAGCTGGCTTCGGAGCCGGTGCAGGCGTTGAAGGTGCTGCTGCCGGAGCCAACGCCTTCATCTTGCGCGTGAACTCAGCGTTGGCTTCCCGCATCTGCGGCTGCGCCGCGGCCATCTGCTCCTGGACGGTCTGCATGGTCTTCGTCATCAGCTCGGGAGATTTTTCGATAAGCGCCTTGCCTGCAGGCGAGTGATAAAACGCGAGTATGCTGTCGAGCTCCGGTTCGGTATAAGCCTGGCTGTAGCTTTCCACGATGCCAGACTTGATCTTGTCCCAGGCCACGGCGTTGCGCGTGATGGTCTCGAGTTGGCTGATGTAGTCGCTGATGACCTTCTGCTGTTCTGGGGTGACAGCATGACTGGCGGTCTGCTGCGCCGCCATTGAGCGCATCCTCGATGTCATCTGCTGGGTCATCTGCCCGGCGATCTGGTTCACCTTGGTGATCTCGATCAACTCTTCCACTTTGGTGCGTTTGGAGGCATCGTCGGCCCGCAGAAAGGGTGCGGTCGCGATGCAAAACAGAAGGGCAGCGGTGGAGAGACGGTTCATTTGAAATACCTCATCGGGGTTGATCGAGCGGCTTGCGCGCGAAATAGTAGAGGGACCAGGCGAGCAGAGCGAACATGAGAACGCTCACCCAATCGTGATGCAGCAGATTATGGTCGCTGAACCGTGGAATCGTGCGATCGGTGGCCGACTCGTAGAGTTTAACCCCTACTCCCACTAACCCAACAATTCCGCCGGCTGCGATGAGTCCTGAGGCAAAGAGGGAGCCGGAGGATATCTCGGATTCGACCTCTGGGTCGCGGATGCAAAAACTGCGTGCAGGGAGACCGGTTTCTTTCTCAAGATGGGCAGGATTGGTAGGGTTGAAATCGGGGTGCTGCGTTAGCCAGGCGTCTCTGTCACTCTGCCAGAGAGCAAGCGATGCCTCGAGTTCCGATGCGGCCTCGCGCTCGTACTGCTTCTCGGCGGCACGATCGACGAGCCATCGCATGACGCCACCGGCGAAGATGGCGAGCGTGGTCCCAATGGAGAGGTACGCTCCCACGGCAAGCGTGAGGGAGCGGACGCCGAGCAGTTCGACCATGATGACGAGCGCAACGCCAAGAAGCACAAGCGACCAGGGGAGCTTTCGGCTGAGGATACCGTTGATGACGGTGGCCATCAGGCGTCCCTGCGGAGCAGCGGCGTTCTCGCTGCCGATGCCCTGGGTCCACTGGATCTCGATCTGGCCGGTCGCGGGGTTGTAGAGGTATTTGCCGTCGGCGAGAGTGGAGGACCCAATGGCGTTCAGCAGAATGTAGCTGCGCGCATTGGTGATTTCGGCAGAGGAATCCTGCAAACCCACCTTAGCCGCCTTCTCCACCCCAGACAGCGAGCTGTCCGGGGACCCCGGTTTCGGCGTCGAAGATGGGGCACCCTGATTTTCGGTATGGCTCAGGACGATGTGGTCGCGGTTGAAGTTGCCCTGGGCCTGTACGCCGTCGGGAAGATGACTCAGGGAGAGCGCCACAGGGCGCGGCATGCGCTGGAAGCTCTCGAGTCCCTTGTTCATCGCGTTCAAGGTCACTCCTATGGAGAGCACGGAGATGATGACGCCGATCATGATGGCGAGCTGCTGTTTCCACGGCGTGGCTCCGATCAGATAGCCGGTCTTGAGGTCCTGCGCGGTATCTCCTGCGTTGGAGGCGGCGATGCAGACGATGCCCCCAACCGTGATGGCGAGAGCGCCGAATGCTGGCGCGGTCCATCCCCGGACCAGGAAGATGGCGGCTGTAGCCATGAGGGTGGCGATGGTCATTCCGGAGACCGGCGAAGCTGACGAGCCTACGATGCCGACGATGCGGGCCGAGACAGTGACGAACAGGAAGCCGAAGACCACGACGAGAAGCGAGGCGGCCAGATTGGCGAAGGCTCCCACCTGCGCTCCGGGGACGGGTTTGAATTCAAGGAAGACCCAGAGGAGGACGACCAGCAGGACCGAGCCTCCGATGACGACCGACCAGGGCAGGTCATGCTCGGTGCGAGGTGGCTGTCCAGAGGCCGTTGTGGCGCTGCTTCCCAGGTTAGCCGACTTCGTCGTCGAACCTGGGGCACCCGGATCTGTGGCTCTCTTGTTCTTGCCGATTGATTTCAGGCCTTCAGTCAGGGCGGCGAGGATGGTGGGTGCGGTGCGGAGGAGGGTGATGAGGCCGCTGCAGGCGACAGCTCCTGCTCCCATGGGCCGTACATAGGTGATCCACAGATCCGAGGGGCTCATATCGCGGATGAGTGTCGTGCCGGGATAGAGCGGCGTAGAGAGGCGCGAGCCGAAGAAGTAGATGGCCGGCATCAGGACGAGCCAGGAGAAGACTCCGCCGGCAAGCATGACGGCGGCGACGCGCATGCCGATGATGTAGCCGACGCCGAGATACTCCGGGGTCACATCGGCGCGGATGGCCCCACCCTTGAGCAGGTGCTGTTCGCCCACGTTGAAGGAGTAGTTGGGGGTGGAGGGAAAGAGGCTGAAGAGGTTGTCGTTCTGGAAGAGCGTATAGATGCCGCCCAATCCAAGGCCGAGAAAGACACGGCTGGCGAAGCTGCCGCCGCGCTCGCCTGCCATCAGGACATCGGCGCAGGCAGTGCCTTCGGGATAGGGAAGGGTCCCGTGCTCCTGCACGATCAGCTGCCGCCGGAGCGGGATCATGAAGAGGACGCCAAGCCAACCGCCGAAGAGCGCCAGGGCAAAGATGCGGGACGATTCGAGATCGAAGCCAAGAAAGATGAGTGCCGGGAGGGTGAAGATGACTCCGGAGGCGATGGACTGGCCGGCATTGCCAGTGCTCTGGACGATGTTGTTCTCGAGGATGGAGGCGCGGCCAAAGGCGCGCAGGATGGAGATCGAGAGAACCGAGATGGGGATGGAGGCTGCGACCGTAAGGCCGGCGCGCAAGCCGACATAGACAGTGACGGCTCCGAAGAGAATGCCGAAGATGGCGCCGAGGAGGATGGCGCGAACGGTGAATTCAGGACGCGACTCGGTGGAGGGAACGAAAGATTGGAATGCGGGCTTGGTGGTTGTGGTCGCCATAAATTAAGAGGTTCTCCGCTGCACGTGGCGCTACGGCTGGTTGAGTGTACCAGCGAAGCTCCGGGAATAAGACGAGAGAAGAACGCCTGTTGTCGTCTAAGTGGAGGTATTGGAATCGGGGTACGGTACAGCGGGAGCGGGTCGGCCGAAGATCGTGTAGCGCAGCAGCGCGGCCAGTGCGCAGGCCATCAGGAACAGCATAGGGCCGGAGAAGAGGAAGCGGTCCTGTGCCCAGCGGCTGTCGAGCAGAGCGGGCGTCTGGCTGTTGAGCGTGCCGAAGAAGCGGGCGATCCTGCCGGAGGTGTTGTGGGCTCCGAAGACGCTGGCGTTTCGTGACTGCCAGGTAAAAAAACGCACCAGAAATGCAATGCTGACGGGCACCCATGCGAGCAGGATTGCGGGGATCCGGTCCGGCTCCATGAAGCGCGCAAGCCCCGGCGCCAGCTCAAGCAGAGCCTTATTGAGTCGGCTGAAGGGAACCAGTCCAAGAAGGAAGCCGGAAGCGGTAAAGATGGGGAGGAAGTAGTTGAGAAGAAAGACAAAACGATTCAGCGTTGTCCAGTGCGCTTTGGTTGCGACAGCCCACACAGGAAGAACGAAGACCCAGGCAAACTTGATGGCCAGCATTGTTACCAGCAGATAGAGAAAGAGGCACTTGGCGCACCATGTGAGGGTACGAAACATGATCTCAGGTGTAGCACAGGTGCACCCCGCGTGGTGCGAGATTGTTGACGCGAGGGAGGAGGAGAAGACTATACTGCAGGCACGGGCGCGATTTTGTTTCGTTGCTGCGAGTGAGGTGCGTCTTCAGCCAACGCTGGATTGACAATTCGCTCGGGACTGTTCAGGGAGCTCCGCCGGGCGGACCGCCGGGTGGGGTGGAGGAATGGCGCGCTGTGTCCCGCGTGCTCAAGAGTCCTGGCCAACTGATGCGGGCTGTCGTTGACGATCTGGTAACAACCTTCTTTCCAGCTGATTGCAGGGTCTGTGGGGGACCGCTGCCGGGCGCTGGGCTTTCCCCTCTATGTCAGATATGTCTGGATGCGCTGCGCGAACAGGGCTCGGAGTTGTGTGCCCGTTGCGGCGAGGCCTTGGACCTGGATGGCGTGCGCTTCCGGCAGCAGGCTGGAGGCGAAGGGGCGTTCTGTTCACCCTGCCGCATGGCTCCGCCGGAGTTCGAACGCGCTCAAGCGTGGGGTGTGTACACCGACGGTATGCGCGATGCCATCCGGCTCCTGAAGTATGAGCGTGAGGAGCCGCTGGCGCGTCCTCTGGGCCTTCTGCTGGCTCGTGTGGTGACGAAGCTGGCAGAGGAGGGTATGTCGCGGGGTGTAACGGTGATTGCTGTTCCGCTGCATCCACGCAAGCAGCGTCAGCGCGGATATAACCAATCGGTCCTGCTGGCCGATGAAGCGGTGCGGAGTCTTCGCGCCGAGGGATGGCCGTTGAAGGTGCAGCACGCTGCGATGGTGCGGATGCGGCAGACGGACAGCCAGTTTGGGCTGAGTTCGCGTGAGCGTCGGCGAAATCTGCGAGGCGCGTTTGTCGTGCGCGATCCGCAGGCCGTCCATGGCTGTGAGGTCCTGCTGATCGACGACATCTACACCACTGGAGCGACCGCGCGGGAGTGCGCGCGTGTGCTGCGGCAGGCGGGAGCAACGAAGGTCTGGGTGGCGACGGTGGCACGCGCGCAGAAGGAGATGGTCGCGCGGTGGGATGCATCGTCGGGTGAATCTTTGCGAGGCGAGGTGGAATTGGCTGCCAGATAAGTTTTCTGGCGAGAGGATTGTTTTTTCAGAACGAGTACGACCGGAGGGCAGAACGATGCAATCGGGCAAGCAACGCAGGCAGGGACACAACGGGAAGCGACACGCGGGACATCCGCCGGAGCTTCCGCGTGTCGCCACAGTGACCGAGGTACGGGCAGGCGTCTTTCGCCAGCCGGCCATGCAGACTCCGGTGTTGGTGTTGAACGCCTCCTATGAGCCGATCAACATCTGCGGTGCCCGCCGGGCTCTGGTTCTGGTGCTGAAGGGAGTAGCGCGGACCGAAGAAGAGCAGGGACAGATGTTGCACGCCGCAAAGGTGAACGTCCCGATGCCGAGCGTCATTCGTCTGCTGGAGTACCGAAGGATTCCGCACCAGACCAGGGCGCTGTCAAGAAAGAATATCCTGCTGCGCGACCGCAACAGCTGCCAGTACTGCGATGCAATTCTGACCGCAGCGGAGCTGACGCTGGACCACGTGATTCCGCGCTCACGCGGGGGACTGTCCACCTGGGAGAACCTCGTGGCGTGCTGCCATGCATGCAATCGCAAGAAGGGAAACCAGATGCTGCATGAGTTGACAGACATGCGTCTGAAGCGCGAGCCCAGGCCGTTCAGCCTGCACACCTCGCGCCACATCATGCGGATGATTGGAAGCGCAGACGCGGCGTGGAGGAAGTATCTTTACTTCGAGCATACCGAGCCTGCTGCTTGAAGTTCCGGGTATGGAAGTTCTGAATTTAGATTGGGTCAATGTTCGTCATTCTTCACTCCGTTCAGAATGACGGCCTTTAAGGCGTTTGCTTTGTGTAAGGGCGTGACGGCGTCAGAATCGTGATCTGGCCGTAGTGTGAGCTTGCGGTGTAGTGGGAGTGGATGTAGTCATCGAGCACGGTGACTCCGCTGGAGAAGCGGCTGTCGTTGGGCTCTACCGTATCGTCCCATGTGGTGTTGATGGCGATCACCGGCGGCTCTTCGCGGCGGAGATCCGCGATCATCTCCTTCTGGATGGCGAGCGTGGTCTGCACGCCCGGGTGGAGATCGTACCATCGCGTGACGGAGCCGCGGCCTGAGAGAAAGTAGAGGCGCACGTCATTCCAGAAGATGCGGTCGTGCCTGCCATCGCCTACGTAGATGAACTGATCCGGCGTGCTTCGGCGTTCGATCTCCAGCGTAGCGGCGAGCACATCCGGTTCCACCCGCATGCAGCGCGCGCGACTCAGCGCCGATGGAACGTGGCAGCGTCGATAAAAGGAGTCCTGGGCCTGCGGATGAACTACATCACTAAGATTGACTCGGGCGAAGGTCAACACGTGTGAGAGCGTCGCGGCGGAACATACCCCGAGAAAGAGCGCCGTGGCGTAGAGACAGACCACGACGGAGTGGCCAAGCTGCCGTCGGTGTCCGAAGAGAATGGCGAGCAGGGTCAGGCAGACCAGAATGCTTTGAAGAAGCTGTACCGGGCCGACGCGAATGAGCCCCTTAAAGAAGAACAGTGATGCCAGCAGAAAGAGAAGGACAAAGGTCTGGCGCTGCCAATTCTCCGGGAAGATACGCGATCTTCGTGAGGTGGCGAGCGCGAGCGCGGTTGCAACGATGGTGAAGATGGGCAGCAGGACAATCAAAGATTCGACGGCGACGCGGCCATCCCAGGAGAACGGGCGGTGGAGCTGCTGGATGAGATCGGGAGTGATGAACGGCAGCCGCCGCATCTTCGGATAGATCACCGCCGGGACGTAGAAGAGGTCGTAGAAGACATTGCTGAAGCCCCCGCGAAGAACAACGAGAAGATAGACTGGTCCGGCGATCAGCATGACGGCTGCCATGTACAGACCGAGGCGCCTGCCGTAGTTTGCGAGCAGGTGGCTCATGGGTTCGCCAGGCGGGCGTGTGCGGTGGATCCATGTCAGCATGACCAGCTCGGCGAAGAAGATGTAGAAGCCGGAGTCGTGGCGAAAGATAGTGGCGAGGCTTACGAAGAGCCCTGCAAGAAAGAGCGAGCGCTGGTCGGCAGGGCGGCGCAGCCATGCGGCAAAGAAAAGACAGCTTATCAGCGATGCGAGCATCGCAGGGTAGACCGGAAAGTTATAGGCCGGGTAATAGATTCCCGTCAGCCAGAGGATGACCGTGGCAAAGGCGGCGAGCGCCCATCGGTTGTCCGTCAGCAGGCGGGTCAGGGTGAAGCTGGCGCATGCAATTGCAGCACGGATGAGTGCGTCGTAGATGCGTCCGCTGAGTATGCTGACTCCGAAGAGCTTGAAAAATCCGGCCAGCAGATAGAACTGCGCGGGACCGTACATCGTCCAGAAGTCACGATACGGCATCTGGCCGTGCAGAACGCGGTCGGCGCCGTAGAGCGAGAGAAATTCGTCGTAAGGTCCGCATTTGGCCTTGAAGCCGATCGCTTGAACGGCAAGAGCGATCACAAAAAGCACGACGATCTCTGTAACGGCGCGTCTTTTGCTCAGAAAAGACAAAGCACTGGACGGCTCGCGGTTCAAACAGTCGACTCCACCCTGGACGGCGCCGGCTTTTCTGCCTGAATTGGCCTGGGAATCGCACGCGCCATCGCACGCCCCAGGCGTACGCTCTCGGCGATACCCCGATCCTCCGGGTAGTAGTAGCAGGTGTCGGCGATCTGCAGGCCGGTGATTGGGGTCTGCACGGGAGGAATCTTCGCAGCGAAGCCAGGCTCACAGACCGGCTGGCCGTAGCGCAGACGCGCAACGTGGGTCGCGATGATATCGCTCGCCTGGAGGGTAGGGTTCAAACGCAGCAGGCAGCTGAATCCCTCGGCGACGAGATCCTTGTCGAGCCATGAGAACTTTTCATTGGTCGTCGGCATGTAATACGGAATGTAGACGATAGAGCTGTTGATCTCACTGCGCAGGTTGGTCAGTTCCACCACGCCTGGAATGGTCAGATTGGGGATCGAGACGTTGACCCAGAAATGGTGGGTGACCGGCTTCCGCAGTTTGTAGATCACGCAGATGACCCCGATGTTCTGGATGGAGCGGTATCGCTGCTTCCAGTCTTCCGGGAGATCAGGGATCATTTCGGCCACGTGCGGAGTAGGGACGGTAGAGATGACGTAGTCGGCGGCGAAGTGCCGCGTGGTGGTTTCTGCGCCGGTCACGCGGTTATTGCTGGTGGTGACGAACTGCACGGGCGAGCCGAGGTGGATATGCCCTCCCTGCTCTTCGATCGAGTGGACGAGAGCGTCGACCAGGGTCTGCGAGCCCCCGTCAAGATAGCCCAGCTCTTCCTGCATGATGCTGGACCGCGAGCGGCCGATGCGACGGATGCGGGTCCATATCCAGGCCGCGGAGATATGGTCGGCGTACTCGTAAAATTTGAACTCGAGCAGGGTCTTCCAGAACCGGCGGTAGGCATCCTCTCCGCACCAGCGGATGATCCACTCCTTCGCGGACTGGTTTTCCAACTCCGGCCAGGCATCCCGGCGGGTGCTGATAAAGGCGAGCATGCCGTAGCGCAGCTTCGACAGCAGGGGGGCATTGGGAAGCTTGAGAAGGGCCACCGGATTTCCCCACGGATGCAGATGTCCGTCGGTATAGAAGCCCATGGAGGTTGGGCGCCAGCGCAGCCGGTCTTCCATGCGCAACTCGCGCAGCAGATCGAAGGTTGGGAAATCGGTCTTGCAGATAAAGTGATAAAACCGCTCGATGGAATCTCCATCGAAGTTGAAGTGAGCTGCCATTCCGCCAGCCTCGGGAGCGCCTTCCACCAATTCCACCTGGTGGCCATCGCGAAGCGCCTGCCATGCTGTCGCCAGCCCCATTACACCTGCACCGATTACAAGAACTTTAGCCATAGGGAGTATAGAGAAACGCGCGTCTCCAAAGTGTGGACAAGAGCGCCAAGGTTTGCAGGTTCACTGCGGTACCTGAAGAGATAGACTCCGGAGTTCTGCAGGTCAGAATCAACGATTTCGGAAGGCAGAGAGGGCGGAGTCGTAAAGGACATCAGTCCTGCGGGGTGTCGTGCGAGTGCACCACCACAATCGGTTGGACTTGGAGTTAGATGCCGTGCAGAAAGCCAGGTTGCCCTTGGTGAGGCGGCGATTATGATGGTTCAGAACGACAGAGCTGCGGCCATGCTGCAGAGAGATCGGCTTGGGAGGGCGAATGAAGTCCGGAAAGAAGAATCAGCTCGGCGCGGTTTTGTTTGGGATAGCGGTGGTGGTTCTCGTATGGCATTCAAAGACTCCGACCGAAGCAGACGCGGTCATGGCGGCGTCGAAGCTTGCGGCTGTCGGTTCCGGAATTCCTGGTGCGGCGGGAACAGCGAATGGTTCGGGACCGCATATCGCTGGTTGCCCAGTCTTTCCGGCGGACAATGTCTGGAACATGCCGATCGACAAGCTGGCCAAGGACAAACATTCGGACGACTATATTCAGCGCATGGGCCCGGCGCTGGTCCTGCATCCGAACTTCGGGTCCGATCCGGCCAACGGAATCCCGATCACCATCATCAAGCCGGGCCGCCCACGCATTCCCATCTCCTTCATGTATGGCGATGAAAGCGACCCGGGCCACTACCCGACACCCGAAGGAGCTCTGGTCGAAGGAGGTTGGAATTCGCCGGATGACTCTGATCGTCACGTCATTATGGTGGACGAGGGCCGTTGCGTACTGACTGAGCTGGGAGGCGTCGTCAAGCAGAAGTCTGGAAGCTGGACGGCCGGAGCCGGAATCAAGATGGACCTTACCAGCAACGCCCTCCGCGCTCCCGACAAGACTTCGACTGACGCAGCCGGGCTTGCCGTTCTGCCGGGGTTGTTACGCTATGACGAGGTAGCTTCGGGAGAGATCAAACACGCAATCCGGTTTACGACCCCCAAGACGCAGCGGCTTTATGTCTGGCCGGCAAGGCACTTTGCATCGAGACTTACCGATCCTACCTATCCCCCGATGGGAGAGCGCTTCCGGCTGAAGGCTGATTTCGATATCTCGAAGTTCTCCAAGGAGAACCAGGTGATTCTGAAGGCCCTGAAGAAGTACGGCATGTTTCTCTCTGATAACGGTGGACCGTGGTTTATCATCGGCGAACCGGACAAGCGGTGGAGCGACGTGGACCTGGCTCGGCTGAAGACCATCAAGGGCGAAAACTTTGAGGCAGTCGACGAATCGGACTGGCAGATGCTGCCGGACTCGGCTCGAGTCGATCCTGTTGCGCTTCGTTAGAAGCGCTGAAACGATTTCATGAGCGGTGGAGCGACAAGATGGCTTACACAGAGAGCTATACGTGTGATGTTTGCGGCAACAAGAAGGATTCCGATGGCTGGTGGCTCGCATGGGTCGACTGCTTCCCGGGCCAGAATCCAGGCGAAGATCAGCCGCTGATCAAGCTGACGCGCTGGCAGATGCAGCATGCACACTCTGCCGGAGTGAAACATCTCTGCGGCGCACGGTGCGCCGGGACGATGATGGACCGGTGGATGATGGAACAGCATGCCGATCCGGACGCTCACTGCGCGACGTAGCCTAACGCTCCCGGCGAGGAGGATTCGTGGTGAGGCGAATTGTATCGGCGGCTGTGCTTCTCTTTTGTTTCTCCGGGATGTATCCGGCGCTCGCAGCCCAGGGAGCTGCAGTCCCGCAGATTGACCTCAACTCGATGGCTCCGGAGCTGCGGAAGCAGCTGGTGGAACCGCCGCACCTGGGCTGCGTCTCGCAGGATTACGAGGGCCCTCTACAGACCGCGCGGTACGTCAACCGATGTCCGCAGCCGCTGCACCTGACCATCGTCTTCGGGAATACGGATGACGTCAGGGAGATAAACCTCGCTCCGGGAAAGAGCAGGAACTTCAATCTCACCCTGCTTGACTATAACCAGCGAAAAGGCTCGAGCTGGTATGTCTGTCCGAAGGGATACAGTGCCGTGGATCCCAGGGGTACGGCGTTCAAGCGTCCCATCGATGTTTATCTGTGCCGCCAGACCGGCCACTGATTATCTGGGTGCAGCCGCCGGTGGTGATGACTGCTGCGGCTGTTGCTGGCTCTGCTGGCTCTTGTCGTCTTCCGGAGCGCGGTTGTTGGTAATGTCCTCGCCGTTGTAGATGATGCGGCTGGTGGCGCGGAACTGCTTATAGTCCGTGTAACGGACGATGTTACGCATATGAACGTCTTGCCGGGGAGCGCCGTTGGCTGCCGGGAAATGCAGAGTGCCATCGGCCCTGGTGTAGGTGGGGAACCAGTATTTACCGTCCACCTGCTCGTAGTAGGTGGTGAAGGGAGGCTGCAGGTCGGCATGGCCGCGCCGGGTATCCTGGGGGACGGTCTGGCCGTTCACCAGAACGATCTGGTAATCCTGCTGGTCGACCCATACTTTTCCCTGGAAGTAGTGCTTCCCTTTCTCGATGGTCCTCGGGCCCGCCTCAAAGACATAGGTATCCAACTCGTCGACGCGCTGTCGGCCCAGGTACTTGATGTCGTACTGCGGCATCTCCTCGGCGGTCAGCACGAAGGGCAGGCGATGCTCGATCTCGTCGAAGTCGGTCGGCGTCATCTGGACACGCTCAAGCGTGGTCTGGGGGGCAAAGACGACGCGCTCTTCGCGGCGGCCCTGCTTGTCGAAGGTAATGTCCGTGACCTGGTAATACTCGCCGTCCGGCTTGCCGGTGTCGTCGGAGATGGTCTGGACCTTCACGGACTGGCGGAAAATGTAGTTCTCACGGGCGCGGTTGAACTCGCTCTCCCGCTGTCCGATGCGCTTGATGATCTCGTCCACGGTGATGCCGCTTGGCGGGGAGGGATCGAGCGGGCCAAATCCCTGGTCCTCAGCGGCATAGACGGTGCTGTGCCAATTTGGGACAAAGCTGAAAAAACGTGAAGAGTTTGCCGATAGCGGGAGGAGGCACGCTGCGAAAATGCTGGCGGAGAGCGCTGAGGCAAATTTCATTGAACGAAGTGCTCCATGGAAGAGAACAGGGCCTGAATCCTGAAAACCCGGCCGCTCCATACAGGATAGACGCGGCAGGTGGAGGTTTGGTTGATGTTGACAGCATTGGGGGAGACGTGGACATATCCGGCATGTGCAATCGTGTGCTTTGCTTTTGCGATGGCCTTTGGTGCGGTGTGGTGCCGGCTTCAGGCGGAACGGAAGCAAACAGAGCGGGAACGGCGCGGCCGGGAGGAGCTGGAGGCGTATGCTCGGCTTGATCTCCGCGTCAGCTCGCAGGGCGACCTGAAGCATCTTCCCCGCAGGGTCTGCTCGGTCATCACCGCCAGAAGTCCCTTCAGCCGGGTTGCCATGCTGATGTATATGCCGGACGGTCATCTGGGTATCGCGGCGACGGAGGGCATGGACGCCGCCACCGCAGAGGCGATCGAAGCACATCTAGAGGATAGACAGCCGTCGCGCGACGCGATCGAATACTGGGATGGGGCGTCGCAGGTACGACTGGGGTTGTATAGCTGTGTCATTCCGCTCCAATCCGAACAGCGACCTGGTGGGAGGGCGATTCTGATTCCCATCCGGGCAAGCGATCAGAAGATGGGGGCACTGCTGGTCTGCGCCGACAGCATCCTTCAGGTGCCGCATCGGCTGGCGGAAGAGGCAGTCGTCGGTCTTGAGGCGCTCGCCACCCGCCTCGGGTATGCAATGGAGAATATTCCCTCCGCACTACAGCCCCGACCTTCGGTTTTTTTAAACGAGGGCGCGCATAATTTTGAGTCAATCCGTTTCATCGGCTCCCATTACGAGAGCCGCCAGGGGCTGGCGATGTAGACTGACCCCCGGGAGGGCCGGGCCTGATGAGACGATTGGCATGGGTACTGACGCCGTTCATGATGGGAGGCGCTGTCGCTGCAGCCCAGAGCTCTCAGGGGGGATTGAAAACATCTGTCGCGGATGCGCAGAATGAGCCTTCTGCGACGATCGCCGGAGAACCGGAGAACGATGCAGCGGGCCGCCGCCCGATGACCTTTGCCGACCTGCAACGAATGAAGCGGCTCGGCGATCCACAAATCTCCCCCTCAGGCAAGTGGGTCATGTTTTCAGCGACGGAAGTCGATCTAACGGCCAATACCAAGGTCACTCATCTGTGGGTCGTCCCCATCGACGGCAGAGGCGAACATCAGGTTACCTTCTGGAAGGAAGGGGAGAGCGAAGGGCGATTCTCTCCTGACGGGAAGCATGTCGCATTTATCTCGATGGACGGTGGCAAGTCCTCACAGATCTATATCGCGGATTGGAACGAGGTGGAAGGCAAACTTGGTCCTCCGAAGCAGTTGACGCACATTAGTACCGAGGCGGATGGGCCGGTATGGTCGCCGGATTCGCAGCGTCTTCTCTTCGTCTCTCGCGTCTATCCCGACTGCAGCGATGAAGAGATATGGCGCGATGAGGACAGCTGCAATCGAAGGAGAGATGAGGCCGCAGAGAAGAGCCCGGTCAAGGCGATGGTCTTTGATCACCTGCTCTACCGGCATTGGGACTCCTACATTGGTCCAAAACGCAGTCACGTTCTTGTGGTCAGCGCCACCGACGGCAACGATACACGCGACCTGACGCCGCGCCGATGGATCGGAGATGCAGAGGCGCCGGTCTTCTCGCTGGGCGGCCCGGTCGGCTACGCCTGGGCCCCCGATTCGCACGAGATCGCCTTTGTCACCAATCTCGACGCCGTTCCCGCGGCAAGCACGAACAATGACGTGTTTACGCTTCGCCTGGATGGAGAAGACGAGCGGCCAGTCAAGGTTTCGACTTCGCCGGGCAGTGACGATGCGCCGGCCTACTCTCCCGATGGCCGCTGGCTGGCCTTCCGTTCACAGTCGCGTGCCGGTTATGAGAGTGACCGCTTTCGCCTGATGGTCTTTGACCGACAGTTTGGAAAGAGTGCCGCAGTGGCACAGACAGAAAAGCCGGGGCGATCGGCCAGGTCGGAGGCGGCCCCGATCAAGGAGCTATTGCCTGCTCTTGATGGCTGGGTCGATGAGTTTCGCTGGGCTCCGAATTCAAAGACGATCTACTTTGTGACCGAGGAGATGGGTGAAGCGAACGTGCTCTCGGTCAGCGTCGATCTGCCTGAAGCTACTGCGATCGCCAACAAGGCTGAGTACAGCGAACTGCAGGTCTCTCCCGACGGTCGCACGATCATCACCTCCATGATGACGGTCCGCAGCCCCACTGCGATCTCAGCCATACCGCTCAACGCCGAGGGACGCGGCGGAGCGCCGGTCGTTCGTCTTACCCATATGAACGATGCTGTGCTGAAGCAACTTGAGCTGCCTCGGATGGAGAGCTTCATGTTTCCCGGTGCTGGAAATACGACTGTGCAGGGATTTCTGCTGCGCCCCCCGGGATTCGACGCGACAAAGAAGTATCCGATGAAGTTCCTGATCCACGGTGGACCACAGGGAGCCTGGGGAGATGCATGGAGCTACCGCTGGAATCCTGAGCTGATGGCGGCAAGCGGATACGTCGTCGTGATGATCAATCCGCGCGGCTCAACCGGATACGGACAGGCGTTTATCGACGGAGTCAACGGTGACTGGGGCGGCAAGCCCTATGTCGATCTGATGAAGGGTCTCGATTACGCCGAGCAGCACTACAGCTTCATAGATAAGACACGCGAGTGTGCGCTCGGGGGCAGTTATGGCGCCTATATGGCCAATTGGATTCTGACCCATACGAACCGCTTCGCCTGCATCGTGACCCACGACGGCATGTACAACCCGCAGAGCGCCTATGGAACCACCGAAGAGCTGTGGTTCAACGAGTGGGAGTTTCGCGCACCCGGCGACAAAGAGCCCGGCCAGCCCTGGCGCTATGCGGAGAAGCCTGTTTCTGCCGACCCGTTCCGGAAGTGGTCACCCATGCTCTCGATCCAGAATGCGAAGACGCCGACGCTGGTCATCCACGGCCAGAAGGACTATCGCCTCGATCTCAGCGAGGGTCTTCAGCTCTTCACCGCGCTGCAGCGCCTGCACGTTCCCTCGCGAATGCTCTACTTTCCCGACGAAGGGCATTGGGTTCTGAAGCCGCAGAACTCGCAGCGCTGGTATGAAGAGGTGGGCGAGTGGTGCGATCGCTGGACACGATCGAATACCTACTCGAGTACGGTGCAGTGATGGCCTTCGCGCGACCCAAAAAGAAGCGTGAGCCACTGGGAGAAGCTGCTCTCTTCGAGTACGCTGTGGGCGCGCTGGCGCGCAGGATGCGGACGGTTCGCGACCTGAAGCGCCTGATGCGTACCCGCGCGGAAGAAGGCGAGGCTGGCGAGCGAGCGATGGATCGGGTCGTGGCCCGGCTGAAAGAGCTGAACTACCTGAGCGATACTCGTTTCGCCGCCGACTACACGCGGCTGCGTAAGGAAAACGAGAAGTTTGGCCGCAGGCGCGTCCAGCAGGACCTTGTCCAGAAAGGCATCCACAAGGATCTGATCGCCTCCACCCTTGCCACTGCCTACGATGATGTCGATGAGGTTGCGCTGGCGCGAGAGTACGTCGCGCGGAAACGGATGAAGCGCCCCGAAGGAGAAGACGCGAAGAAGCAGGCCGCCCGCATCATGGGAAGGCTGATGCGAGCAGGATTTTCCGCGGGAGCCATCTTCAAGGTGCTGCGCGAGTGGGATGTTGAGGTCGAAGAGATCGAAGAGCCGCAGGCCGAGGAGTCCTGATCCATCTTCCTGGTTGTACGAACAGCTTAGACCGCGCGCAGGATCCTCGCCGGAAGAAAGAAGAGCGCAGCGATCAAGTCGAAGGCGCTGCCAACCACGATGCCCACTAGGCGGAAGGGCAGCAGCAGAAGCCAGATGAGCGGATAGAGCAGCACGGCCGCGATCGCGATGGGCCAGCAGGTGACGAGCAGCAGACAGAAGAGGAGCAGTTTCAGCATCGGTTGTTTCTCTCCAGTCTTTGATACGGCCGCTCGTGCAGAAAGTTCCGCTGCGGTGGGATGATGGTGGGGTGGCGTTGCAGGCGAAAGAGTTAGAGCGGATCGTCGCGGTGGACTGGTCGGGCCGGATCGATGCAGCCGGACAGCGTCGCCACATCTGGGCCGGGGTCTGGGCTGCAGGCAAAGTCACGCTTGAGGCCGGAAGGACCCGCGAGGAACTGATCGATTGGCTGATCGCCATGTCGCGCGAGACGCCGCGCATGGTCGTCAGCCTCGACTGCTGTTTCAGCTTTCCGGCATGGTTTCTGGCCGAACATGGCTGCGAAACAATATTTGACTTCTGGCGCAAGGTGGCAGCAGGACAGGGCGAGCGCTGGCTCACGCGTGAATGCGATGCCGTCGCTCGCGATGTACGCTTCTGGGGCGCGCCGCACAAGCGGCCGGAGGAGTTCTGCGGCGAAAACCTGCACCGTTCCATGCGCCTGACCGATATGGACAACAAGATCACGCCCAGGCTCCTTGAAGGTGATCCCGAACGCGCCGCCAAGGTGAAAGGCATCACGCCCAAATCTCCGTTCCAGATCGGCGGTTCCGGCAGTGTGGGAACAGGCAGCCTGCGGGCGATGTCGTCTCTGCTGCGACTCTCGCAGGAGGGTTTTCGCATCTGGCCGTTTGAATCCGCAAAACTCGCCGGAACGGAGCCGCAGCCGCTTGTGGTCGAGATGTACACCCGGTTGATGACTGGTGCTGTGGCCAAGAGCAATGAGGAAGCCCGTTCTCTTTACCTTGCCGCAAGGAAAAAGAGAGACGAAATCTATAAGCGCCTGGACCGCGTGGTGCTGGAACGCGCACTGGCATCAGAAGATGCCTTCGATGCGCTGGTCAGCGTGCTGGAGATGGTCCGGTGGCAGCAGGACTTTATGCGGCTGAAGGCGACGAAGGATAATGTGCTGCGTCTTGAGGGAATTACCTGGCGGCCGGGAATTCTGAACGGATAACCAGTTATAAAGGACTGCGCACACGATGCGGATTTCACCTTCTCTCTTTTGAAAGGAATTACGTCGATGGAAACTGGTCTTGGTGGGAAGACCGTTGTAATCACAGGAGCAGCCAACGGAATCGGCCGTGCAACCGCACTGGCCTTTGCCAAAGAGGGGGCACACCTCGCGCTGCTCGATCACGATGCGGAGAAACTGGCGGAGACCAGCGCCCTGATACGCGGCTGCGGTGTAAACGCCTATGACGTTCAGGCGGACCTGAGCACGGGGCAGGGCGTTCAGGCTGGGCTGGATGTCCTGCTGGCGAAGCTTCCGGACGGCGTGGATGTGCTGGTCAACAACGTCGGTCATGGCGATCCCAAGCCGTTTGAGGAGATCACCGACGAGCAGTGGGAGCGGACCTTTGCGATCAATCTGATGTCGATGGTGCGGGTCACGCGTCATCTGCTTCCTGTTCTTCGTCAGAAGGAGAAGTCCGCAATCGTCAGCAACGCCTCCGACCTTGGCCGCCAGCCGGAGACCGCGCCCGCCGACTATGCGGCGATGAAGTCGGCGATGCTGGCCCTTACCAAGAGCCTTGCGCGTGCGGAAGCCCCGAAGATTCGCGTCAACGCCGTTGCTCCCGGTCCCATCTGGAGCACCTTCTGGTCGCGTCCTGGCGGATTTGCCGAGGGGTTGTCTTCCATCTACAACATGCCTCCCCGGCAGGCGGTCGATCACGAGATGAAGCTGCGCAAGCTTCCGCTGGAGCGCCTCGGCGAGCCTGAGGAAGTTGCCAATGTCATCGTCTTTCTCGCCAGCGACCTCGCCTCCTACGTCACCTCATCCGTGTGGGGAGTGGACGGAGGAAGCATTCGCAGCATCGTCTGATCGAACCCACCTGACGGCCACGGCAGAACTCCAAGCTATTCCGGCGTGACCGTCAGGTTAAGTTGATGGACATTGGTATAAGTGACCGCGAAGGAATCGCCGTCCGTGTAGTACGTTGATCCCTTCACGGCGAAGCCCGCGGTGTCGCCCTCTATCGCGACCGTCAACCCGGGAAGACTCCACTTATTTGCGGTGATGTCTCCTGGCTTCGCGCCCTCGGCCTTGATGCGCAGCGTGACGGTTCCGTCTGTGGCGATCTTCATGTTCGTATGCTCGACGTCTACGTTGATCCTTGGCGATTGCCAAACATAGAACCATCCAATAGCGCCTGACGGCGTGCGCCACTGTGCCGTGCCTGGATGAAATTGTGTATCCGGCGGAGCATCCCTGGTGAGCTTCGTGTTCTCGCCTCCAAGAATGACCTTGTCGCCCACCCACGCGGAGGCGCTGCGATCGTCTGTGATCTGGCGGTGAATCATGTGTTCTCCCGCAAAGCTTTTCAACTTTGCCAGTGCGGCTGCGGGTGGATTTGAGCCCAGTAGAGCTACCTGCGGGGCAAACCAGAGGTCCGCCAGATGATCCGTCTCAGCATCAGGGACCGGAAAGGGTGCCTTATCGGGCGGTAGCAGCGCGCGGATCCACAGCCCGCCGTAGGCAACGTAGGTCTCCATATCCATGCCGTAAGAGCGATCATAGGGCCCAGCCAGGTTGCGCAGCTCCGGATGGTAGAAATCGGCAATGTCATTCCACAGATGCGCTTCGATATTGCTTCCGGCAGCGCGCATCTCCGCGGTCGAGCCATAGCTTCGCCAGAGTGCAAGTCCGAACAGGTCCACACCGTAGTACGTTGGCGAGTTGTACTCATCGAAAGCGTTGTAGAGGTGATAGAGGCGTGCGACCTCACGCACCCACGCGGCAGACTTCTGCTTCCACGCGGCGTTTTTATCGTGAGTTGCTGCGAAGTCCCACAGAGCGCCATACATCAGCGCAATGTTCGAGTAATGGGGTGTCAGCCGGCCCTGCTTCATCTCGCCCGCAATGGCGATGTCGATGGCCTTATACATCTTCAGAGCCAGGTCAGCCGGAATGCGCTCGGGATATTCGATCAGGATCATCTCGAAGGTCGTGCCGATAAACACGCGCCAGTTGGGATCGTAGTTTGTCCACATCACGGTGTGTTCGCCCGAAGGCGTCGGTTCCTCCGGCGTGCGGCGGAAGGTTCCATACCACGGCACAGACTTGTCGAGAAACTGCTCCTTTAGGACGGCATTCAATCCTTCCATCGCGCGTTCGCGATCGCCCGGCCCGTCGCGCATCAGCAGCCCCAAGGCGTAATTGCTGGTCTCGCGAACCATGTAGCGTGCGCGATGTTCGGTATCGGCGTGCCCGCTGAAGCCTCCAGGCGTGCGAACGAGGTGCGCTTCATTGTCCCAGGCATCATCCATCGACTGCATCGCGATATCGAAGATGCTGCGCGTATTGGGGTTGATCTTCGCAAGGTTGACGTTGCGTGCAGTGGCACCGCAGGAAGACCGAACAGGAAACAAGGCGAGTGCCGCTACGCAGAGAACGGCTCCGGAGATGCGAAAAAGCATGTCGAGTCTGTGCTCCTGAAAGATAAGTTTTCCGCTGAGTTGCAGCGATGCGGCCAGTCCTGTCGGTGGATGTGATCGAATCGTCCTGAAAGGCGTGTTCCAGCTCTGGCACCGAGGTCTCCACAGCATGTTATATGCGGAGTTGCCGTACTGAAAATCCATTCCGGCATTCTCGGCCCGGATGAGGAGAGAGCTGGGCATAGCATCGGGCACAGGCGCAGCCAGCCATTTCGAAATGCACTGATAAACTGAAATTCTATGAACTACAGGTCTGGAAGCCAGATTCGCGAAGATTTTCTGCGGTTTTTTGAAGGCAAAGGGCACCGGAGAGTGCACTCCTCGTCGCTCGTTCCGGCGAACGATCCCACGCTGCTGTTTACCAACGCAGGAATGAACCAGTTCAAGGACGTCTTTCTTGGCCTCGAAAAGCGCGACTACAGCCGCGCCACCACCTCGCAGAAATGTGTGCGCGCGGGCGGCAAGCATAACGATCTCGAGAACGTCGGCTTCACCCGCCGTCACCACACCTTCTTCGAGATGCTGGGCAACTTCAGCTTCGGCGACTACTTCAAGAAGGACGCCATCGCCTACGCGTGGGAGCTTCTGACTTCGAAGGACTGGTACGGGATCGATCCCGCGAAGCTTTATGTCACCATCTTCGAAGGCGACGAGGGCGTTCCGCGCGATGCGGAGGCCTACCAGTACTGGCTCGACGTAGGCGTTCCCGCCGAGCGCATCTTCGAGATGGGCGCCAAGGACAACTTCTGGGCGATGGGCGATACCGGCCCCTGCGGTCCGTGTAGCGAGATCTACTACGACCTCGGCCAGGCCGCGGGTGAAGACTCCTCCGTCGACAAGCCCTTCGGCGAGGACGAACAGCGCTACGTGGAGATCTGGAATCTCGTCTTCATGCAGTTCGACCGCACCATCACGCCGGGCGGCCCGCTGCTGACTCCGCTGCCGAAGCCCTCCATCGACACCGGAATGGGACTTGAGCGTATCGCCTGCGTGCTGCAGGGCGTCCTCTCGAACTTCGAGACCGATCTCTTCACACCGCTGATTAAGCGTGCCGAGGAACTGACGGGACACAAGGTCGAGCCTGACCGCGAGGTCGATCCCCGCTCGCAGGCCTCGCTGCGCATCATCGCCGATCACGCCCGCGCAGCGACATTCCTCATCTCCGACGGAGTCCTGCCTTCGAACGAAGGCCGCGGATACGTCCTCCGCAAGATCATGCGCCGCGGCATCCGTCATGGCCGTCTGCTCGGGCAGGACAAGCCCTTCATGCACGAGATGGTCTACGCCGTGCGCGACGAGATGGCCGCGGCCTACCCGGAGCTGACTGAATCCGCCGATCGCGTCGCCAGGGTCGTGCTGGCGGAAGAGCAGCAGTTCGCGCGATCACTCGAACTTGGCCTGCGGCAGATGAACGAAGAGACGCTGCGCTCGGGCGTTGCAGCCTTCCATCTTTACGAGACCTTCGGGATGCCACTCGACTTCATGGTCGATGCGGCGCGCGATGCCGGAATCCAGTTCGACATGGACGGCTTCGAGCAGGCCCGTTCCGAGGAGCAGGCTCGCGCCCGCGCCTCCTGGAAGGGCGGCTCGCAGAAGACCGCGTCGCCTGTCTACCGTGAACTTGCGAAGACCGAGTTTGAAGGCTACTCCTCGCTCAAGGTCGAGGGCGCAAAGATCCTCGCCCTGGTGAAGGACGGCGTTGGCGTGCCTGAGCTGAAGGCAGGCGAGCAGGGCGAAGTCGTGCTCGACGCCACCAGCTTCTACGCCGACTCCGGCGGTCAGGTTGGCGACATCGGCTGGCTCTACTCCGACGATCACAACACCGTCATCGCTGATGTCTCCGGAGCCACCAAGCCCGTGCAGGGCGTCTTCGCCCACAAGGTGAAGGCTCGTGCCACGCTCGCTGTCGATGATACCGTCGATACCCTTGTCGACGGCGACAACCGCCGCGCGACCGAGCGCAATCACACCGGAACGCATCTCCTCCACGCTGCTCTGCGCGAAGTTCTCGGCAAGCACGTCAAGCAGGCCGGATCGCTGAACGACGCTACGCGGCTGCGCTTCGACTTCTCGCACTTCACCGGCGTTGCTGAAGAAGAGCTCCAGCAGATCGAGGACCTCGTCAACCAGGAGATTCTCGCGAATACGAAGGTCGAGACCCTTGTCGATGTCCCCATCGACGTAGCCGTCAACGAGCTGGGCGCGATGGCGCTCTTCGGCGAGAAGTACGGAGAGCGCGTTCGCGTCGTAAAGATAGGCGACTTCTCCACCGAACTCTGTGGAGGAACCCACACCGGCGCCACCGGCGAGATCGGTGTCCTGAAGCTCGTCGGCGAAAGCTCCGTCTCCTCCGGCGTTCGCCGCGTAGAAGCAGTCAGCGGCACTGGCGCGCTCAATGAGTTCCGCCGCGGCTACGACGTCGTCCGTGTCGTCGGCCAGATGGTCGGGGCCACGAGCACTCCTGCGGATGCCCTGCGACAACGCATCACCGCACAGGAAGAGGAGATGAAGAAGCTGCGCCGCGAGCTCGAGCAGCTTCGCATGAAGGCTGCGTCGTCTTCTGTAGCTGATGCCGCCTCCTCCGCAGTAGAGGTCAAAGGAATCAAAGTGCTCGCGCAGCGCGTTGACGCTCTCGACAAGAGCCAGATGCGGAACCTGGTTGATGAGCTTCGTGGAAAGCTCGGATCGGGCGTCGTGGTTCTGGGCGCGGCTGCGGATGGCAAGGTCTCGCTCATCGTAGGCGTTACGAAAGACCTCACCTCTCGCCTGCAGGCAGGCAAGGTGGTTGGCCAGCTTGCCGCCATCGTGGGTGGCCGCGGCGGTGGCCGTCCTGATCTCGCCGAAGCCGGTGGAAGCGATCCCGGCGCACTCGACAAAGCACTCGCGAATGCATCTTCTGTCGTCGAGGGCCTGCTCGCTTAGGCACCGAGGTCAGAAGAACAGGTATTTCATTCGCTCAGGAATGACAGGTCTTTGATTGAGATCGGTGTCATCCTGAGCGGAGCCTCTCGCAGTTTTATCGCGAGAAGCGAAGTCGAAGGATCTGCGGTTTGCCTGGCTTCCCCATAACAATTCAGAAGACAGGGGTACTCTGCCGCTAAGATAAAAAGATGCTCTGTGAGTGGACCGTTGAGTGCGGCGCCGATGACCCGGTTCTTGTCGTTCCCTGGAGCGATCCCGACGATCCTTCCCGTCACTTCATCGATCTTCGCGAAAACCCCGACGATCTCGACTGGCTTGAGGAGGCATCGCAGCACCCATCGTTGCTGCACGCCCTGCGCGCGCTCAACGCTACGCGCTCCCCGGTGTTCACGGCGAAGTGCGATGTCTGGAAGATGAGCGAAGAAGAGGTCGAAACGCTTCGTTACGACCTCGATCTGATTCCCGAGGATGCCCCCTTCGGCCTCATCAGTTACGTCGACATCCTCTGGCGCGAACGCTCCACCTTCGTCTCCTTCCATCAGCACGAGCAGCTTCTGCACCGCATCACACGCCTCGCTGCTCCGCTTCAAAACCCGTATGCCATGCTCGAATGCGTCCTGCGTCCGGCGCTGCTCGATATCACCACCCCGCAGGAGGGCTTCGCCGTCAGCCTGTACGTCAAGGCGCTCGGTTACGAGGACCAGGCGGCTGAAGAGCGCTGGGGATCGGCCCTCATCGACGTCTCCACGCTGCTGCGTGGCCGCGCCTTCGCAACCTTATAGGATCAGTCCCGGGAAGGCGTGCGCCCCTCCATCCTATAGGGACAGTCCGCCGTCCATCAGCAACTCGCTGCCTACCGTAAAGGGAGCCTCATCCGAGGCAAGAAACACAACTGCCTTGGCGACCTCGATCGATTCGCCAAAACGCTTCGCCGGGACCTGGCTCTCGACCGCCGCCGCAAAGTTCTTCTGCTCGGCATCCGGAATCCCAAGCTTGCCGTACAGCGGCGTGCGAATCGGCCCCGGGCTGATGGCATTCACCCGGATTCCGCGCGAGATCAGCTCTGCCGAGAGCGTCCTCGTCAGCGAAGCCAGTGCGGCCTTGCTCGCGCCATAGATGCTGGTGTTCGGCATGCCGATGTGCGCGTTGACGGAGCCCATCAGGACGATCGAGGCCGGGTTCGCGAAGTAGGGCAGAAGCTCCTGGATCAGGAAGAAGGGACCCTTGAAGTTGATCCCCATGGAGCGGTCGAACGCCGCTTCGTCCCACTGACCGATCGGCCGCAACTCTACCGCTCCCGCGTTCGCGAATAGTACATCGAGCGTGCCAAAGGCCTCGCCGATCTGCTCGGCCAGCTTCTTCTGTGCGGACACATCGGCTGCGTCCGACTCAAACACGAGCGCCTCGCCTCCCAGCGCACTCAGCGCCGTCGCCAGCGTCTCAGGATTCTTTCCGGTGATCGCGACCCTCGCGCCCTCGGCCAGAAACTGCCGCGCCGTCTCAAGGCCAATGCCCGAGCTGCCTCCCGTTATGAGCGCACTCTTCCCCTTCAACCTGTCCATTCGCACCAGCCTTTCGTCAGTGACAGGCCCAGTAAACACGACTATCACCGTCAATGCATCAGGATTTTCAAGGGACTCGACAGCGAGCCGTTTACAATGGAGCAGGACCGCGTCTTCGACCCGGAAGACCGTCGCGCAGGGGCGAGTAGCTCAATCGGATAGAGCACGAGCCTTCTAAGCTCGGGGTTGCAGGTTCGATCCCTGCCTCGCTCACCACAACTCCTGCGCGGTGTAAAGAGTTGAAAAGATTCGGCCGATATCCTCTGGCACTGCTTTCGATTTCGCCGAAACGCTGGTGTCCAGGGGTGTCCAATGTACGAAAAAAATAACAGGTATTTTGCTGACTGGCGCAATATTGTTCCCTGGACTGCATCTAGTTGGGTTTAATGCCTGCCGGTTCCGGTGCTCCCGCTGCAACGATCACAGAGAGAGTCTCCATCGCCTGCTTGATAAGAAGCGCGGCCTGGGCGAACATCTCGGGCGCCATGTTGAGGGTGACCGGGCCGATGCTGACGTGGACACAATCTCCCCCACAAAGCCGAACCGCTCCGGTGCCGTTTCGTTCCGCAAGAATTACATTGATGTCACTCATCCACCTTCCCTCCGGGATTGAATGAAGACTAAATTGGTCCTATATCCAAGTCAAGCTCATCCGGCAGAAAACTCCGAATAAAGTCCTGTTCAGGCCTCCATCAATTCATCTTCTTTGGTGGGGTGGCAGTGCTCCTCCGTCCCCGGTCTTCGACCAAAGGTATGTCGCAGAGCCGCCAGACCGATCAGAGCCACGGCCAGCCCGCAGACGCCGTCCCATCGCCAATGGACCCAGGCAATGGTCGAGAGCGCCGAGCCGATCGCTGCGCCGGTGAAATAGATCGTCATATAGACGGTGTTCAGGCGGCTCCTCGCCGAAGGATCGAGCCCGAAGATCCTGGTCTGGTTCGACACCTGGCACATCTGTGCGCCCACATCCAACACGATAACCCCAAAGGCCAGCGCTGCCAGGTGCAGGACGACCGACATGTGAATTCGCTCCTGCCCCCACAGCGTGACGTAGGAGAATGCCAGCAGCGCCATCCCCACAGAGATGACCCATCGCGAACCATGTTTGTCAGCCAGTCGCCCGGCCAGGGGGGCCACCATGGCTCCTGCTGCACCTACCAGGCCGAAGGTCCCGGCGACGCCTGCACCGAGGCGATAGTGGCTTTCCAGCAGAAAGGCCAGCGTTGTCCAGAAGCAGCTGAAGGAAGCAAACACGAGGGCGCCGATAGCGCTCGATTCCCGCAGCAAAGGCTGCGTGCGATAGAGCGTCCACAGGGATCGCATGGCATCGCCGTAGGTGAGCGACTGTTTGGGCGGAAGCTTCGGCATGATGCGCCACAGCAGGGGAACGAAGATGCCGTTCATCACTGCCGCGATCGCGAAGACAAAGCGCCAGCCAGCCAAATGGCTTACCCATCCGGCAAAGGTGCGGGCCAGCAGGATGCCCAGCAGAAGCCCGGTCATTACCGTGCCGATCGCGCGCCCGCGCTCCTCGTGGCTTACCAGATCGGGCGCAATGGGGAGGACAATGTGGGTTACTGACGCCAGTGCGCCGATGAGGATGGAGCCAACCAGCAGAAAACCGAGCGTGGGCGAGAGCGACACCAGCAACAACCCTATGGCGACTGCGGCGAACAACCGCATCATCAGTCCGCGCCGCTCCAGAATGTCGCCCAGAGGAACGAAGCACAGCAACCCCAAGGCGTAGCCAATCTGGGTGGCGACCGCGATAAATCCTGTCCGCCCTGCCGTCGCCCCGAAGGTGCGGCCAATCTCCTCCAGCAGGGGCTGGTTGTAATACATCGTCGAAACCCCGACCGCGCATGCAACGCCGAGGAAGGGTAAGGGAGTTCGCGGCGGGTTCGGTTTCTTTGTCATCAGCAAAATGAACTATCTACCAGTCTAAAGCCTTTTACCTGCAGAAGCCGACGCCACATCGGATCGCAGTGTCGCAAGAGTTCGTCTTACCAGCAGCGAATGGTTCGCGGGGAAGATGGACACGCGGTTGTGTGCGAGCTTTCGGAGAGCCGTGGAACCGCAGATCCTTCGACTGCGCGGCGCTCAGGATGACACTTTTATTGTTGAGACGGGCGCGGCGCTCAATGCGTTCAGGCGGGCTACTGACGCAAGCTGCCTGCTCCTTGCATGTGTCGAACGTTCATTTTCCAATCATTGGACCGAGCGACTAAACTCACCCTTTGCAGATCTGAGGTTAGAACGGGATGATTCAAAGCAGCACCGGCGCCTTGACGCAGCTTAGTGAAGACGAGCGCATGTTCCGCGACACCGTGCGCCGGTTCGCCGCGGCCGAGGTCGCGCCGCTTGTTCGCTTCATGGATGAGGCGCAGCAGATGGACGCAAAGCTGCTGCGGCAACTGTTCTCTCTCGGCCTGATGGGGATTGAGGCGCCGGAGCAGTACGGCGGCGCGGCCGGAACCTTCTTTGAAGCGATCCTCGCGGTCGAGGAGATCTCCGCGGTCGATCCCTCGGTTGGCGTCCTGGTGGATGTGCAGAACACGCTGTGTGTGAATGCCCTCGCGCGCTGGGCAACGGACGACCAGAAGCAGTGCTATCTTTCGCGGCTCGCCTCCGACACGATAGGGGCCTATGCACTCAGCGAGGCCGGTTCAGGCTCCGACGCCTTCGCGCTTGAGACCCGGGCTGTCCGCAGCGGCGATGACTACATCCTCAACGGGCAGAAGCTTTGGATTACGAACGCAAAAGAGGCCGGGCTGTTCCTCGTCTTCGTTACGATCGACCGGGCTGCCGGTTACAAGGGCATTACAGCTTTTCTCGTAGAAAAGGACACGCCGGGATTCACCCTCGGCAAGAAGGAAGACAAGCTCGGCATCCGCGCCTCCAGCACGTGCGAGCTGGTCTTTCGAGATTGTCGCGTTCCTTCCGCCAATATTCTTGGAGAGCCGGGCAAGGGATACAAGATCGCGATTGAGACCCTGAACGAGGGCCGCATTGGCATCGGGGCACAGATGCTGGGGCTGGCCCAGGGCGCGTGGCAGCACGCCGTTGGCTGGGCGAAGGAGCGCAGGCAGTTCGGACGTCCCATCGCCGACTTTCAGGCGATGCAGTTTCAACTGGCCGAGATGGCGACCCGGATCGAGGCAGCACGCCTGATGGTCTACAACGCTGCCCGGCTCAAGGATGCGGGTCAGCCCTTCCTCAAAGAGGCCGCCATGGCCAAGTACCTTGCTTCGCAGGTGGCGGAGCACGTTGCGTCGCTGGCGGTTGAGGTCTTCGGGGGCTCGGGATTTGTGAAAGACTATCCGGTGGAGAAGCTTTACCGAGACGCCAAGATCGGCAAAATCTATGAAGGCACGTCCTTCATGCAACTGGCGACCATCGCGAAGCTCATTCTCTGAGATTTCGCGGACACCCTACCTTGCTTATTTCGTGCAAAGCATTTAATTTATTAGGTTTAGGCTCGCACTTCCCCGGTTCCAGGGTATGGGATTATTGGGGTTTCGTCATCCTTCACTACGATCAGGATGACGGCGTTTGACGATTAATGCAGCTACCCGGCGCGAACCAGCCGTCCTCGTCGGCTGACGATCGACAGCTTCTCGGACTTAAGAATCTTCCTCGCCTGCTCGCGAGCGTGGCTCGACCAGGGACCCACGGGATCGAGCCGGACATAGGTCAGCCAGTGCCGGAGCGCGCGCCGCTTCTGTCCCTGCCGTTCGTAGGCGAGGGCGAGGTTGTAGTGGGCATCGGCATACTGTGGGAGCAGCGCAACGGCCTTCTGATAGGCGACGGTCGCTTCGTCCAGGTGATGCATCTCGTCGAGCACATTGCCCAGGTCGAAGAAGGCCAGCGCATAGTCGGGGTCCGCGATCGTGGCACGCCGATACAGTGTCTCGGCCAGGTCAAACTGGCGCATGTTGTAGTAGATCGTCCCCAGGTTGATCAGGGCGGGCGCGTGCGCAGGCTCGAGCGCGAGAATGGCCTCGTACAGAGAAGCCGCCTGCGGGATGGTCGCCGCCTTCTCCTCAAGCTGGACGGCGTGGAGAAACATCTCCTGCAGGGCTGCATTTCTCTGCGCCGGGGTCTGCGGGCCGGGCTCGACGCTGCAGACGATCTCGCGACGCGATCGAGCCGTGGCATCGAAGTCGAAGGCCATTTGCTGGGTAAGCGGATCGACCAGAACGCCGTTCAGCCGGAAGGCGAGATGCGAGCCGCGACGCACGGCCGAGCTCTCCAGCAGAGGGTTCTTCATTCCGGCAACGCGCTGCATAGCCTCAATGGAGATGCGGATGCTCCTGGCCGAGATGCGGGTCCGCGTTCTGGCCGCATGGGCCTGCAGGTCGCGCAACGAGCGAAGCTGGCTGAGATCTTCGAAGGAGTATTGGTCCTTGGGAGAGATGATTCCCGCCCGCTCCCACGACATCAACTGCCGGGCATTCAGGTGCAGGATCCGAACGACGTCTTGACGGTTATATCGGGTCACGATCGAAGTCTCTCGGTAGAAACCGTCTTGCAGAGCGATTGCTTCTTGTTTGGAGTATCCTTCGAAAACTCGCGCCCATCAAGCCTTTTGAAGACTTCAAGATTAAATTTCCGTGGATAACGTGTACCAAATTGGATTCGGTGGCCTCAGCTATGCTGGCAACGGGAGCAGGTTGTGAATCAGAACAATAGAATCGTCGTGCTGGGAAGCTTCGTCGCCGATCTTGCCTTTCATGTTGAGACACTTCCTGTATGGGGAGAGACCCGCATGGGCTCTTCCTTCGCGGTTGGTCCCGGCGGCAAGGGATCCAACCAGGCCGTCGCCGCTGCCCGTGCAGGCGGCAACGTCTGCTTCGTTACGAAGCTGGGGCAGGACTCCTTTGGCGAGATGGCTCGCAAACTTTATCGCGAAGAGGGAATCGACACCGGATTTATCGCGAGCACGACACATCCTACGGGAGCTGCTGCGATCATTCTCGATGAGAAGCGGGGCGAAAATGCCATCATCATCGTTCCGGGCGCCTGCTTCGAGATCACGACCGATGAGGTCGACCGCGCTCGCGAAGTCATTGCTTCGTCTTCGATCCTGGTCGCGCAGCTTGAGCTTCCGGTCTCTGTCGTCGAGCATGGGCTGCGGATGGCGCGCACCAGTGGCGTGACGACCATTCTGAATCCCGCGCCGGCGCTGCCGCTGCCGGAGTCGATCTATCCGCTCTGCGACTACCTTACCCCCAACGAGAGCGAGGCCGCGTCAATGACCGGCATTATCGTAGATGACCTGGCAGGTGCGGAACGGGCCGCCGATGCCCTGCTCGCACGCGGAGTGCGCAATGTAGCATTGACGATGGGCGCGAATGGCGTGTTCCTGAAGAACCGTAATCTGACTGCGCATGTGCCTGCGGTGGATGCCGGGGCCGTGGTCGAGACGACGGGAGCAGGTGACGCCTTCAATGGCGGCTTTGCCGTCGCGCTGGCTGAAGGTAAGGATTTTCGTGAAGCTGCCCGCTTCGCCTGTGCGGTTGCGGGGATCTCGGTCACGCGGCGGGGAACTGCGCCTTCGATGCCGCAGCGGGATGAGGTGGAGGCGCTGCTTGCCTCAACCCCGCAGGGCTGAACGGGCGGCGGCGTGCGAATCCCGAACGAGGTCGGGAAGACCCACTCCGCGATAGCCATTGCCCAGAAGATATAAATTCTGCAGCGCGTCGATGCGGTCCTGCAGCTCCTGCATGCGCTCCAGGTGCCCTACGGCATATTGAGGGAGCGAGAGCGGCAGGCGCCGGATAATCGTGATGCGTGGTTCAGGCAGCGGACCGAGGATGCGGGCCAGCTCCATCCTGGCGATGGAAGCGATCTCATCGTTGCCGCACTTCAACACGCGTTCGGCGGAACTTCCTCCGAAGAAGGCGCGGAGCAGGCGGCCGCCCGGTGGAACCCGGCAGGGAAATTTGTGGTCCATGAAGGTGCAGGCGAGCAGAAGACTGCGCGAGCCTGGCGGCACCAGGAAGCCGAAGCCTTCAGGCACTGGAACCTGCGCGGCATCCTCGAAGCCGAAGCCGACGACGACTGCAGAGCTGGCCTCCATCTGCATGAGCGCCGCGGCTTTATGATCGACTGACTCGAGCAGCTGCCGCGCAACGTGCAGTGGAGCTGCCATGAGAATGCTGTCGAACGATTCACGCCCGGAGCTGGTGGTGAGGGTCCAGCGATCATCTTCGCGCGCGAGAGCCGTCACCTTCACGCCCAGGTGAATCCATTGTTGTGGAATGTTTCCGACCATGCGGTCGATCAGGGTTCCCAGGCCGCTGCGGAGGGTCGTAAAGAGTGGAGAGGTTCGGCCCGAGGCCTGCCGCGCCTGCAGGCCCAGGATCAGGCTGCCGTACTCCCGCTCGAGCGCGACGAAGGGAGCCATCACCGCGCGGACGCTGAGCTGCGCGACATCGCCGCCAAAGACCCCGCTGAGCAGAGGAGCGCCGATCTTTTCGAGCACCTCATCGCCGAAGTGGCGGTGAATGAAGTGGGCGACGCTTTCATCTTCGACGGGCGCGAGTGTTTTTAACTCCTCGTCCCGGAGAATCTCCTGATGGAATGCCCGTTTGGCTTCGTCGCTGAAGAGATCCGATGCGTCCAGTGCATCAAGATCGGCGGGAACCATCATGCGCATGCTATTCGGCATGGCTTTCAGGGCTCCGTCGATCAGCACGTAGGTCCGTCGCTGGTCGTCCTTGGAAAAGATCAGCTCGTCCTCGAGGCCCAGCTCCACAGCGAGCTCTCTCGCCCATGGTTTTTCGGTGACCCAGCCGTCGGGGCCACCCTCGATGATGAAGCCGCCTTCACGGATGGTCTCAACGATGCCGCCGAGACGCGAAGATGCTTCGAATAAAGTTACGTCAGCGGATTCCTGATGGCGTGTGAGCTTTGCCAGCTCATAAGCAGCAGAGAGGCCGGCGATTCCGCCGCCGATGATCGCGATGCGTTTCGGCTGACGCATCAGCCTACCTTTGCAGGTGCGGCTTCGGCTGACTCCGTTGTGGATGCAGCCCTGACGATCTCGGCGAGAGCCCGGGTGAGTGTGGGGGAGTCATTCAGGCTTTCAGCGCGCCATAGCTTCAGGCCCAGCTCCGCGGCAGATTGTTTGAAGGCGATGTCGATGTCGTAGAGAACCTCGACGTGATCGCAGACGAAGCCCACGGGCTGAAGGACGACGCCGAGGTGGCCTTCCTGTTTCAGCGCCTTGAGGGTATCTTCTACGGTCGGGCCGATCCAGGGGCCTCCGCTCACGCCCTGACTCTGGAACGCGAAGTACCAGTCAGTCTCCGCCAGTCCTGCGGGAGCGAGCTGCTCCGCGACCAGCGCGGCGGTTCGCTTTGCTTCCACGGGATACGGATCGGGGGTGTCCTGCATCGGTGTTCCGGGGCGCGCGCCGGCGATGGAGGCCTCGCCTGTCATGATGGTGCGGCAGGGAACGCTGTGTGCAGTGAAAAGAACGGGCGCTTTTCTGCCGAGATCCGCGTTGGCGCTGGACCAGACGGGCAGAAGCTTCTCCGCGAAGGCCTGTATAAGGAAAGGATTCTCCGCCCAGCCGGCGACGAAATCGACTTCCATGCCGGTGGCTGCGGCTATCAGGGCCCTGCGATAAAGTCCGACGCTGGTGCGCGAGTTTTGAGGGGCGAGGCAGATGGCGCGAATGCTGGTAACGCCGTCGGCGCGCATTTGCTCCACCACATCGGCGATGTAGGGGGACCAGTTGCGCATCGCGATGTAGACGCGCTGACCGTCGAGGGCCGCTTCAAGAGCACGCCCCTGCGCGAGCGTCCACTTGGTCAGCGGCGGAGGCTCACTGCCGGGTGTTTCTTTCAGGCCGATCTGGGCGTAGCGATGTTTCAGCTCCTCGATGACCTCTTCCGGCATGGGGCGGCCGCCGGTCACCTTGCTGAGATACTCGGCCATCTCTCCCAGCACATCGGGAGTTCCATGTGCGAGCAGGAGAACGGCGTGGCTCATTGTGCTCTGTGCTCCTGGACCCACTTCACGGTCTGGATGACGTTCTCCACCGGGGTCCCCGGCACGATTCCGTGCCCGAGATTGAAGATGTGGCCGGGCCTTCCGGCTGCAGCGTCGAGCACCTCATGGACGCGCGCCCGAAGAACGTTCTGCGGCGCGAAGAGCGTGATCGGATCGAGGTTGCCCTGCACGGCGCATGTTTCACCCAGGGCCTTCCAGCCCTCGGAGAGCGGAATGCGCCAGTCGAGCCCGATGACATCAGCCCCGGTCTGCCGCATGGTGGGCAGCAGCGACGCCGTATCGACGCCGAAGTAAATGACGGGAACGCCGAGCGCCTGAATGCGACGCACGAGCTCGGTCGTTGGGGCGAGACAGTATTCGCGGTAATCGGTCACGCTCAGTGCTCCCGCCCAGCTGTCGAAGATCTGGATGACGTCGGCGCCGGCCTGGACCTGCTGCGCGGCGTAGGCTGTGAGCACGCCGATGAGCTTTTCCATCAGCAGCGGCCACGCCTCGCGATCGCTGTACATCATTCGCTTGGTCTCGATGTAGTTGCGCGAGGAGCCGCCTTCGATCATGTAGCTGGCGAGCGTAAAAGGAGCGCCGCAGAAACCGATGATGCCCAGCTGGTCGCCATCCGTGCGCGGAGCAGCAAAGTGGCGCGCAACGCGTTCGATGGCCTGCGCGACGTAGCTCAGCTCCTCGACGCGGTCAGTCCTGAGGGCGCGAACCTGCTCGAGCGTGCGAATCGGCGTATGGACCACGGGGCCTTCGCCGGCGAGAAATTCGAAGTCGACGCCCATGGGGGTGAAGGGCAGAAGCAGGTCGGCGAAGATGATGGCGGCATCCACGCCCAGGCGTTCGGCGGCGGTAATGGTGACCTCGGCGGCGATCTCCGGCGTCCTGCATATCTCAAGCAACGAGTGATGCTTTCGCACCGCCATATACTCCGGCATGTAGCGCCCGGCCTGCCGCAGCAGCCACACAGGGGTACGGTCTACCGGCTGACGCAGGCAGGCACGAACGAACCGGCTGGTTCCGAGGGTTGCCGGCTGGTCTGCCACTGCTGCGTCATTCGCTTCTATCGGTGATTCCTTCAAGGCTTAAAAAACTCCTCTTGTGAGCCTAGCATCCGCAACGCCGCGCCTTCTACCGAGGGGCAGGATCGCGTGCGATATCCGCTCCTCGCAGGCCGGGAGCGTGGATGGGACAGAGGATCTTTACCGGAGCGGGAGTCAGTCTTCCAGGCGGAAGCTGGACTCTTCGATGACGGGATTGGTAAGGACCTCGCGGACGATGCGGGCGACCTCGGCCTCAGCCTCGGCACGGCCAATGCCATCCTCGAGCGTGAGCACAAAGTACTTCCCCTGCCGCACATCGGCGACTCCGCGGTACTGCATTCTCCGCAGCGCATCCGCAACTGTCTGCCCCTGGGCATCCAGCACGGTCCGTTTCAACGTGACATAGACATGAGCCTTCATCTTGTTTGATTATAGACGTGGTGCGACTTTCAGCTTTCGAAACAGCTGCCTATTCATGCACCTGATCGATTCACGGCCAATCCCGGCCCGGCATGTCGTTATCAAACTTTGCAGTAACGAAGAGAAGAGAACCCAAACTTATGGTGAACTACCTTGAGCTTCCTGTGGGCTCTGATTCCCCCGAGGTAATCAACGCGGTCATCGAGATTCCGCTGGAAGGAATCAACAAGTACGAGTACGACAAGAAGCTGCATGTCTTTCGTCTCGACCGCAACCTCTACTCCCCCGTGCACTACCCTGGCGACTACGGCTTTATCCCCTCTACGCTGGGGGATGATGGCGACCCTCTCGACGTTCTGGTTCTGGTGGATGCTCCAAGCTTCCCCGGCTGCGTGATGGAGGTCCGTCCCATCGGCCTGCTGGAGATGCGCGACCAGGGCTTAGGCGACGAGAAGGTCTTGGCGGTGGGGAAGGGAAACCCGCGCTACAAGGACGTTTGGAACTTCTCCGAGATCTACCCGCACGTGCTCAAGGAGATCACGCATTTCTTCGCCATCTATAAGGATCTTGAGGGCAAGCGCGTCGAAGTAAAGGGCTGGCGTGATGCCTCGTTCGCTCGTGCGAAGGTGCTGGAAGCGCAGCAGAGGTTCATTGACAATAAGGCCGAGGAGAACGCCAAGGCTTCCGTCTCGAAGTAAACGCATTTTGAGGAAACATTTGAACCGGGAAGATGCGGGTGCCGCTCTTCCCGGTCTTCGTTTTGGGGCAGGGCAGGAGTCTCCCAGAAGGGCTCCTCCGCAGATTCCGGCAGAGATTCGCCGGACAGACAGGCGGGGTCACGGTATAATCACCTGAAAGCCCGAGTGAAAGCTTGGTTGCGGAGAGTTGGCCGAGTGGCTGAAGGCGGCGGTTTGCTAAACCGTTATAGGGTCAAAAGCTCTATCGGGGGTTCGAATCCCCCACTCTCCGCCAGAGAATCTTCCAAGCAAGTCCAGTGAAGTCCAATAAAGATATGAAAAACCCGCTAAAACAGCGGGTCTTATTGTTTTGATGGCTGGGATCGTCAGTCAATCCAGCGAGCTTCACGTCGAAGCCCGCTGAACGTTGGAATCAGAAACGTGGATGATTGCTTTTAATTTAGGGAGTCGTGATCTGGCGATTCAGCCAGACGATATTGTCCCAACTCAATGGCTTTTCAGCACTCGTTGCAAATTTCGCAAAGCTGCCGCCACCAATCTTCAGCGAAAACGACTTTACCTTGTCTGGTGGATTGGTTGTCGTATTGCGTAAGATCTCCAGCACCTGTTCCTGATGCGAGACCTCTGCATAAGGCGTCTTGGCGGAGTAGAACTTCACATCCTGGGTACGCCCACTCCGGTTTCCTGCGCCGCGTTCGTAGCGGATGTGCATCTCAAGATGCTCGCCAGATGCTGCCTTGAAGACCCAGTCCTGCGTATCGATCACATGGCCGCCGGCGTCAGTGGATGTCGTGCGCTTCATCTCGTGCGTGGTGGCCGTCAGATAGTTCCCAAACGGTCCCGGGGCGTCCGCAGCTTCATCGGTAAGTCCGCCAAGGACAAGTTGCGCGCTTGTGCCAGACGCATCTTTGACAGGAGCGACGAGATAGACCACCCTGCTGTTCCCGCTGCCCACCGGCTTTCCGTCCGGACCGTTGACCGTGATGCGATCGATAAAGATCAGACGCACGTTGCAATCTTTCGCAGGACCCTGTGTTGCAACCATCGAGGTAAATCCCGCGGGCAGGTAAGACTTAATGACGTCGTCAGGCGCCTTCAGGTCGATCTGAAAGCGTGCTTCCATACTGGCTTCTTTGTAGTTCGCTCCTGATGGAGCAGCGGGACCCTGTGCAAAAACAGGAGCAGCACAGAATAAGAGTGCAAGGCATAGCCGAATCTTCATGAAATCTCCTCGAGCTTTAGGAAAACCACTGAAGTCTATCGTGCGAGAGAGAAGCCCATCAAGATTGGCCATCTTTCTTCCAGATCGCAACTTCTGGCAAGGAAAGATTGATCTTCGCCGAAGTCACAATCTCTTGCACGACCTCGTCGATAACGCGCGCTTGTCTGTTGTTTTCGCTGTTTATTCGCTTAAAATTAAGGAGCATCTGCACCATCGCACCGCGTAGCACCAGAGGACCTATTCCGTGACGATCATGGACGATCCCGGATTGTATGGCGCGACTCCTATGGCGATTCGCAAGATCGTTCATGTCGATATGGATGCCTTCTACGCATCGGTGGAGCAGCGCGACGATGCCTCGCTGCGAGGCAGGCCTGTGGTTGTGGCGTGGCGAGGAAAGCGATCGGTAGTCTGCGCGGCTTCGTATGAGGCACGAAAGTTCGGGGTGCGTTCCGCGATGGCGGCGGTTCATGCCGAACGCCTTTGTCCTGACGCGATCTTTATACCGCCGGACTTTTCGCGATACAAGGCGGTTTCGCAGGCGGTGCAGGAGATCTTCCGGAGGCATACGGACCTGATTGAGCCGCTCTCGCTGGATGAGGCCTATCTGGATGTGACGAAGAACAGGATGGGGCTGGCAACCGCGACTCTGGTAGCAAGGACGATTCGACAGCAGATACGCGGGGAGTTGAACCTGACGGCCTCGGCCGGGGTAGCGCCTAATAAATTTCTGGCGAAGATTGCTTCGGACTGGCGCAAACCCGATGGGCTGTTCGTCATCCAGCCGCATGAGGTGGAGGAGTTCCTGACGCCACTGCCGGTCGGAAGGATTCCAGGCGTTGGCAAGGTGATGGAGAAGCGATTGGAGCAGATCGGGGTGGCGAAGGTCGGTCATCTGCGCCGCATGGGGCAAGGAGAGCTTCAGAGGCTTTTCGGCAAATACGGGATGAGGCTTTACGAGCTTTCTCGCGGGATCGACCACAGCAGGGTGATTCCGGACAGGCCGACGAAGTCGATCTCGTCCGAGGATACCTTTGAGAGCGATATTCCGCTGGATGCGATGGAGGAGATTATTCGCATGCTGGCGGAGAAGGTCTGGAATGCCTCGCGCAAACAAGGCCGCATCGCACGGACCGTTGTCTTGAAGCTGAAGACGAGCGATTTCAACATTCTGACTCGCAGCCATACGCCTGCGGCTCCTCCTTCCTCCGCCGAGGAACTGGCGGAGATTGCGCTCTCGCTGCGGGAGCGGATCGAGCCTGCTTCCGATCAGAGATTCCGTCTGGCGGGGGTGGGGCTGAACAACTTTCAGGATGCAGAGAGGCTGGCATCGTCGCTCTTTGACTGACGAGGAAGGCGATGTGTCGATCTGTGCTCAGGGCTTTTGTGGAAGAGTGAGGCAATGAAATCAAAACAGCTCATCATGTTGACAGTCTGCAGAGCGGCTTCATAGCATGAGTTTTCCGAAATTCTCGAAGAAGTTGCGCTATGTCCTATAGTCCCGATGAAAGCCTTGAATCCTCACTCGTCGTTGAAAACGAAGCCGGACTTCGTTCGCTCGAGCACGAGGTCCTGGGCCTGCACGATCAGCTTCGAGCGCGGCTTTTGCGATACGCGGTCTCCCTCGGTTTAAGTCCGCACGATGCCGAAGATGTCATCCAGGAGGTCTTTCTCGCCCTCTTCAGGCATCTGCAGGCCGGGCGTTCGCGGGTAAACCTGGCGGGTTGGACCTTCCGGGTCACTCACAATCTTTCGCTGAAGAAGAGGATCCGGCAGAACGCGGATGTTGGCGGAACGAATGACGATCTCTGGGCTTCCCATCTGGAGAGTGCAGGTGGAAACCCGGAAGAGGAAATGATCTTCAACGAGCGGCATCTCATCCTGCGACGCACCTTTGAGGCTTTGCCCGAGGTCGATCGCCTCTGCATCCAGTTACGCGCCGAAGGTCTGAAATATCGCGAGATCGCAGAGATTCTCGGAATATCTCTCGGTGGTGTAGCAAACTACCTGAGCCGTTCGTTCGGCCGCCTGCGGAGAAGCGAGGGAGGGGAAACGTGAGCATCAGACCCGGCCACCTGTCAGAGGTAGACCTGATCCGTTATCTCGATCGGGAGATGAGTGAAAGCGAAAGCGCAGCGGCGCGTTTGCATCTGGAGGGGTGCGAAGCCTGCAGCAGCGACCTCAGAGAGATCGCGCACGTTGGAGAAGAGATGAGCAGGATGATCGCCGCTCCCTTCCATCTGACGGATGCGGTACAGGCGCGAAGTTCGCTTCAGGCAAAGCTAAAAAATGCAGGACCTTCCCTTCAGCCGAAGAATCGATTTCCTGTATGGCTGAGGAGCAGAATGACTCCGGCCTTTCTTGGAGGCGTCGCGGGTGTGCTGGCCATTGCGGCGCTGTTTCTCCTTCTTCCCAATCCCGGAAGATCGAACGCTGAGAGAGCGGCGTCTCTGCCGAATAGAGCCCTTACTCCGGGAATGACGCGCCAGGTTGAACTGGGGGACATCTGCAGGGAGGGCGACGATGATCTCGATCCCGCTGTGCCCGTTCAGAGGAAAGAGGCGGTCTTTCGCGAGTATGGAATCTCTCCGGACCACGCGGGCAATGACTTTCAGGTGGATTATCTGATTAGCCCGCAACTCGGCGGCACCGATGATGTCAGAAATCTCTGGCCGCAATCCTATAAAGAGACCACCTGGAACGCCGCGGCGAAAGACGAACTTGAGAGGCACCTGTCTCAACTGGTTTGCGAGAGGAAGATCACTCTTCAAGAGGCGCAACACGCGATTGCGCATGATTGGATTGCCGCTTACCAGAAATATTTCTGAAGAAGTATTCCGGTAAGCGGCAATCGGGTTCAGCGGGGGTTATTTAAGAACAACGATTCCCCAGGGGCCTTCTCCGGCTTTGAACCTGCGGGTAACGGTGTTCGTTGCCAGATCAACCTCTGATACATCGTTCGATGGCCCGTTGGCGGAGTAGAGCTTAGTACCGTCGGGAGAGAGCGCGATTCCCCACGGACGCTTGCCGACTTCCACGGAACCGAGAACCTTGTTGGTCGCTGTATCGATGGTGAAGACTGTGCGCCCGCGTCCGGTACTGACGTAGAGACGCTTGCCGTCCGGTGACAGCAGAACTCCCATGGGCTTCACCAGGCCGGCCTGGCCAAGCTGGATCGTCTTTACGACCTTGTGCCGTTTGGTGTCGACCATGACTACGGTCCCGTCATTCTCTGCGTTGATGTAAGCGTGCTTGCCATCGGGCATAAATGCGACTGAGCGTGGGCGATGCCCTACCTTGAAGGTTGCGATAATCTTGCCGGCCTCGGGATCGAGGACCGCAATCTGGCTGGTCTCTTCCGAAGTCACATAGACCTCTTTGCCGTCGGGACTGACTTTCACTCCTTCAGGCTGGGCGCCGATCTTCAGGGTCTTGGCGACAGTGCCTGAAGCGATATCGATGATACTGACGGCGGAGATATCTTCGTTGGAGATATAGAGCTGCTTGCCATCTTTGCTGACATCGAAGTTCTCCGGATCGGATCCACCGGGGATGATCTTGACCAGTTTCCGCTGGGCCACGTCGAAAACTCCGATTCCGTCGGCGCTCTTGTCGGGAGGCGGCAACGTGCTCTCGTCTACATCGGGACCTGCAATAGGGGTGCCGCTCAGGGCAACGTATAGGGTCTTCTCATCCGGGCTCGGATGAATTCCGCGTGGCCGCTTGCCGAGGTGAACCGTGGCGAGCATATTTCCATTGCCGCTATCGATGATGGTGAGATCTCCTGAGACCTCGTCAGTGGTGTAGATCTTCGGAGCACCCGACTCCACAGGCGCCTTGGTTTCGGGAATGGCTTTCTGCTCGTTCTGCGATTTGCAGGCGGTCAGCCAGAACGCGCACCCAAGCAGCAGTGCAAAGCTCAATTTCTTATGCATCAACTTACTTCCCCTTGTATGTGAAATCGGCAACCGCATGTTGCTGCGGGCTTACGGTGATCTGTTGCTCCTGCGTTCCCAGCTTCTCCTGCCATATCGTAAGCGTGTAGGTTCCGGGAGGAAGATTCGGAATCGTGAATGTGCCATCCTCCTTCGATACGGCGAAATAGGGATGATCGAGAACGCCGATGTAGGCGTGCATCCAGCCGTGGATGTTGCACTTTACGGGAATCATCACCTCGGGGCTGGTGAACTTGCGATGCAGCGGAGGATCACCCGGCCCCTGGCTATGATTCCAGGCACGGTTTGCCGATCCCATGGGATGAATGTTGTGGGTCACGGGGTCGGAGTTGATGATCTCCACGGGCTGGTTCACCTGGACTCCAAGAATACGGGGATGGAACCAGCATCCTTTTTGGTCGATGATGACGGCTTCGGTCGGCGTCGCGAAGTTCTTTCCTTCAAGCCCCTTGCTGATGTAGACGAAGGCATTGGCGAGCACTCCACCCTTGCCCACCATGATGGATTCGTCATATGCCTTTGTGTGGTGCGCAGCGACGCATGCCGGGTCTTCGCTCATGTCGATCAGCGTTCGCGGTGGCAGCTTGCCCTTATAGTGCACCGTGCCGGTAATCGTTCCGGCGGTGGCCGGGTCTACTTTGAAGGTCGGTGCAGCGGGCGCAGCCTGCGGGGTCGCAGTGGAAGCTGCCGGATGATCCTCTTTCCGGGAGCATCCAGTCACTACAAATGCGGCGCCGAGAACGAGGAGAGAGAGTCTTCTGGCAGTCAATATCATCACGCTTTTTACTCCTTACCGGGTGGTCCCGCGTTCGCGGGCAGATCTCCTGTGAGCGAATTGAGAAAAGCGACAAGGTCGTCCCTATCCTGTCCTGAAAGGTGGATCGTTTGGATCTCCTTATCGAGATTCGGATTCGAGTTTCCCTGCCCGGCATAAAAGTCTACGACCTCCTTCAAGGTCTTTAGACTTCCATCGTGCATGTAAGGCGCTGTCTTTGCGACGTTGCGCAGGGTTGGGGTCTTAAATGCTCCGCGGTCGGTTTGGACGCCGGTCTGATGATAGCGTCCGAGATCTTTGAATGTTACGCCGTCCTCTTCTACCCCTTCGCCGAGGTTGTGAAACTTACCGTCGGTAAACAGGGCATATTGAGCGTTGATAGTGTGACAGGCGGCGCAGTTGCCCTTCGTGGGATTGATGAAGACGGCCAGTCCGCGTACCTGTTGCGGTGTCAGCGCATTGCTGTCGCCACCGTACTGAAAGCGATCGAAGGCAGAGTCTCCGCTTAAAAGCGTTCTCTCGAAGCTTGCGAGCGCCTTTTCGATTCTGCTCAGGGTTACGTCTTCAGTCCCGAAGGCCGCGCGAAACATGGTGTGATACACCGGATCGCGCCTCAGCTTTGAGACGGAGACCTTGTGGGCCTGGTTCATCTCCACAGGATTGATCATCGGGCTCGCGGCCTGATCTTCAAGCGTCAGGGCTCGCCCGTCCCAGAACTGGAAGGGCTGATAGGCGACATTGAGCAGCGTCGGCGCGTTGCGAACGCCGAGCTGGCCACCTGCTCCCTTGGAGACCCGCAGATTATCGGTGAAGTAGGCATTCGGCTCGTGGCAGCTTGCACAGGCAAGAGTGTTGTCCTTCGAGAGGCGTTTGTCATAGAACAGCCGGCGTCCCAGCGCGATGGTCTCGGCGGTGGGAGGATTGTCCTTCGGGATGGGGACCGGTGGCAGGCCGAGAGGCGGCTGTATGTGAACTTCCTTGCCGATAGGGGTGTCAGGCACAACGGACTTACATCCTGCGGTCAGCAGGATCAGCGGAGTGACGAGCACAGCCCATCCAAGCATGCTCTTCCAAAATTCTCTTTTCGAGTCATCGGGCTGCGACAGATGTCTCGCCCGTGGCCTAGCCCCTCGCCCCACCATAATCATCAGCTTAGCTGGAACTCTCCGGTTTTGCAGGGAGGCCGGCAGAGTTGAGATTTGATTCTGAGCGGGACACTCCATTAAGAAATGGACTCCGGTCGAGGGCAGGACGTCACTGTCTCCGCGGAGCCGATGGGTGGCTTTTGCGAAAAAAGGGAAATGGAGGATTGACAGTGTAGATTGTGCGTGGGTAGGATGCTTGCGAAATGAGACGTCTCATAAATTCTTTTTCCACCCGGGAAAACCCCTTCCTTCCTGTACTTCCCCGCACCAGCGCCCCTAATGCCAGGACGCATTACGCAACGAGGATGACTTTGATGAAAGCACGCAAGCTGTCCGGATCTTTTCCCCCGGCGCGCATGGCCGTTCTGCTTCTTGCAGGAGCTGTGAGCTGCGGTTGGGCAGGATTCGCCTATGGGCAATCGAAGAGCTCGCCGGAGTGGACGACGAGCAGCTATAACCCCCAGCGCGATGCCTGGCAACGGCATGAGACAAAGATCACGGCGCAGAATGCAGGCAAGGTTCAGCTGCTATGGAAGCTGAAGACCGATAACAAGACGATGGGTATGCAGTCGTTCCGTGAGCCATTGATTGCTTCGGGCATCAAGACCACGCAGGGCGCCAAAACGGTCGCGATCTTTGCGGGAAGCTCCAATGACGTCTTCGTGATCGATGCCGAGACCGGCAAGATGGTGTGGCAGAAGAAGCTGAAGTGGGCTTCGAGCCAGCCGGAGGAAGCTGGGGAGGGCCGCGGCTTTATCTGCACGAACGCCCTGAGCGCCACTCCGGTGATTACTCCGGCTGGAGCAAAGGAGCGTGTGCTCTACGTCATCACGACTGACGGGTATCTGCACCTGATGGATCCGGCAACGGGAGACGAAAAAGATGCGCCCGTGCAGATGCTGCCTAATGTGTATGGCAAGCCTTACGGCCTGAATCTCGTCAATGGCATCGTCTATACCATTACCGGTCAGGGCTGCGGCGGTGTGCCGAATGCTCTTTATGCTTACAACACGGTTACGAAGAAAGTAACCATGTCATCGCCTCCACAGGGTGGACTCTGGGGAACGGCAGGACCTGCCATCGGCAGCGATGGGACGATCTACTTCGAGTCCGGAGATCATCCCTACGACGCCAAGGCAGGCCTGCTGTCAACCAGCGTGCAGGCGTATACCTTCTCGAACGACACGTTGAAACTGAAGGACTACTACACGCCGACCAACTACGAGTGGCTGACCAAGCGCGATCTTGACCTGAACACCACGCCGGTCATCTTCTCGTACAAGGGTCGCGATCTTCTGGTGGGCGGCGGCAAAGAAGGACGGTTCTTCATGCTTGACAGCCGGTCCATCGGCGGTGCGGACCATGAGACTCCGCTCTTCCGTTCGGAGCTGATTGCAAATGCCAACGTGAACTTTCAGACGGAAGGAACGTGGGGCAGCTTCGCGGCCTGGAAGGACAAGAAGGGCACGCAGTGGGTACTGGCTCCCAACGGCGGACCGACGACGGTCAAGTTCCCGATCAACTATGGCGACACGCCGAATGGCGGAATTCTCGCCTTCAAGATCGAGGACAAGGACGGAAAGACCGTGATGACCAATGCGTGGCAGTCGGCAGATATGTTGACGGCGGAGCCTCCGGTCGTCGCTAACGGCCTGGTCTTTGTCCTGGCTGGTGGCGAGTACACGGGACAGACCAACGAGGTTGAGGGCGGTCTCTACTCTGCAGAGGACAGGATCGAGCGGTCGAAGCCTGCCAAGCTGTACGTGCTCGATGCCGAGACCGGCAAGGAGCTTTACAACAGCGGAGACCAGATCGCTTCGTTCCTTCATCAGGCGGGACTGTCGGTCGCCGGCGGTCGCATCATGTTCGGTACCTTCGACGGAACCGTCTACTGCTTCGGCATTAAATAGGTTGGCATGGGAACTAATCGAGGACGTCTTGAGATGAAGAAATGGCTTGGTCTTTCAATCGGCTTTTCGTTTGCCGCAGCGTTTGTCTGCCTGACCCCCGCCGCAGCACAGGCGGTCGGAAACTGGACCTCTCCGCGTAACAACATGGAGCACACCGGCTGGCAGAAGGCCGAGACCACGATGACCAAAGAGAATCTTTCAGGGAAGTTCAAGTTCCTCTGGAAGATTAAATTGGGTGACGCTGCAGCAAAAGATTCGCTTTCGTACAGCGAGCCTCTTCTGGTCCAGCGCCTCATCAATGCAAAGGGCTTTAAGGATTTCGCGCTCTGGGCGGATGGAGATACCCTCTACGCGGTCGACTCTGAGTTGGGAACGATGCTGTGGACGAAGCATTACGACGTCTCTGCATCGCCATGCGGATCCTCGAATCTGAGCATCGTCGCCGAGGCTCCGCTGGTGATCAATTTTCGCGCGCGGCGCAGGCCGGGAGCGCCACCTCCAAAGCCACAACCACCGATGAAGCCTTCGGAGCGCCGCGTAGGGATCTCGCCCGGCGGCGGCGGCTTTGGTTTGAAGGGAATCTTCGTGCTGACGCCCGATGGGCAACTGCATGAGGAAGTGATCGCCACCGGAGCGGAGTTTGCTCCGGCCGTGAAGTTCCTTCCTGGCGCGACCGGTGTTCCGCTGGGCCTGGGCCTCGACGGCAAGACAATGTTTACGACTACCAAAGCTGGATGCGGAGACGCAAAGAACGCCGTCTGGGCCATCAATATGGATTCGCCGCAGTATCCGGTGGAAAGTTACGAGACTGGTTCCGTTGTTCCGCTGGTCGCTATGGGACCGACGATCGCTGAAAACGTCGCCTATGTCGTCACCGGATCCGGAAGCGCCGGTCAGAGCGCCGATGTTCACGCGGACAGTATCGTTGCCCTCGGACCAGATGCCAAAGTGAAGGACTGGTACATGGCTGGAGGCTCGCTCCAGAATGTGACACCGGTTGCCTTGAGCCATAACGGCAAGAACCTTCTGGTAGCTCCCGGAAAGGACGGCAGCTATGTCCTGCTGGATGCGTCTTCGCTCGGAGGATCGGATCATAAGACGGCACTCGCCGAGACTCCTTCCGTCTCTCAGGTGAAGAACGGAAGCATCGCTGCGCTCGCTACCTGGGAGGATGCAGGCACGACCTGGGTGTTGGCTTCTGTGCCCGGTGCGCTCAACCCCGGGGCGAAGTTTGCCACTTCCAATGGGGAGGCTTCGCATGGAAGCATTGTTGCTTTCAAGCTGGAGGAAAGCGCAGGTAAGACGAACCTGGTTCCTGTCTGGTCCTCGCGCGACATGATCAACCCCGCTCCTCCGGTTGCCGCCAATGGAATGGTCGTTGCGCTGGACCAGGGCGATGCGTCGCATCATGCAACGCTCTACGTGCTTGATGGGGCGACTGGCAAGGAGCTGTATTCGAGTGGGGACGCCGTGAATACCTATGCCCATATGGCAGGAGTTTCCGTCGGCGACGGCCACGCCTTCTTCGTCACGCACGACAACACGCTCTATTCCTTTGGAATTGGTATAGAGCATTAATCCGTAAGGAATCCTGCGGTCATGTGGCTCTCTCCGTGACCGCGCTCTCTAAATCATTGCCGGCCCAGCAGAAGTCGTCGCAAAGCCCACAGAAGAAATTACAAAGAAGAAGGAAATATTTGAGATGGTGAATCGATCCCGTGTAGATGAAGTGGTCAATGCAACTGGTGGAGTGCTGAGACTGGCGCCGTGCTGGGTTCCTCGATCGTTTATGATTCCGGGCCGTCGGCTGAAGCTTCATCCGGACGACCTGTATGCGTTTGGTGGGCATCGCGGTGGTATCAACGAGCGCTGGTTCTCCTCGACCACCAAGGCGTCGAACGGCCCGGCAACGCTTCCGGATGAAGGCCTGAGCTACATCAATCCCGGCCAGGGAGAGAAGTTTCTTCTCAAGGAAGCGGTCGAGGCCGCGGGCGACCTGCTGCTGGGCGCCGATGTGATGAAGCGCGAGAACGGATGGAACCTGCTGTGCAAGTTCTTCGACAATATGGGGCCCATTCCCCATCACATGCACCAGACCAGTGAATTCGCCAATCTGGTAGGGCAGAAGGGCAAACCCGAGGCTTACTACTTTCCGCCGCAGTACAACCAGATTCAGAACAACTTTCCCCATACCTACATGGGGCTCGAGCCGGGAACGACGAAGGACGATATTCGCCGCTGCCTGGAGAAGTGGAACCAGGGCGACAACGGCATTCTTGCCTTCTCACGCGCCTATCGCCTGGTACCGGGTGAGGGCTGGCAGATCGATCCAGGCATCCTGCATGCGCCCGGCTCCCTGGTGACATACGAGCCGCAGGTGAACAGCGACGTCTTCGCGATGTTCCAGTCTGAGGTCGATGGCCGCATCGTCGACTGGGACCTGCTGACCAAGGATGTCAAGCCGGAGTTCACGAAGGACATCGATTATCTGGTCAGCATGCTCGACTGGGAGGCCAACGTAAATCCAGAGTTTGCGAAGTCGAACAAGACTTTCCCGAAGGCTGTGAGATCCGAAGAGGAGATGAAGCAGGCCGGCTATCGTGAGGTCTGGGTGACCTACGGGACCGAGTTCTACTCCGCAAAGGAGCTTACGGTGCTTCCGAAGCAGAGCGTCACGATTGCCGATGCAGAGGCCTACGGTGTCATCGTGACCCAGGGCCACGGACGCCTGGGCAGGCAGACGGTATCGACGCCCTCCATGATCCGGTTCGGCCAGATGACCGAGGACGAATACTTCGTCACGGCTGCCGCAGCACAGGCCGGGGTGCTCGTGGAGAACCATAGCGAAACCGATCCTCTGGTCATGCTGAAGCACTTCGGCCCCGGCAATCCGGATGCCGCACCTCTGATCAGGAAGTAAGCGATAGGATGTAGCGATGCAGCACACCAGACCCGCAATTCACAACGCGATGTGGCCCGGTCTCGTAGGCAAGGGACCGGACTCCGAGCCTGCCATCGAGCTGGAGACGATGCTCGATCTCACGGCTGCCGCTGAGGTCGAGGGGCAGAAGTTCGATGGCGTAGACCTGTTCGCCTCCCTACCGCATATCGATATTGACTCCTCGAAAGACGATCTTCAGCGTGTTGCCGACAGCATCGCTTCGCGCAATCTCGTCGTCGGCTCGCTGGTGGCGCCTGTGTGGCCGCCAACCGGAGGTGGTTCCGCGATGGGATCGCAGGAGGAGCGGGATCGCTTTGTGACCCAGGTCCAGAAGGCCTGCGCGATGGGCAAGACCTTCCGCGACCTCGGGATTCGCAAGTATGGCGTCATCCGCATTGACTCCGCAGCGAGTCCTGCGGAGTGGACGAAGGACCCGAAGGGAAACACAAAGAAGATTGCGGAGACCTTTCAGCGTGCCGCCGACATTGCCGAGCAGTACGGTGAGCGTCTGGCCGCCGAAGGCGAGATTTGCTGGGGAGGCATGCACGGCTGGCGTCACATGGTCGAGCTGCTCGAGACCGTCAATCGTCCCGGGACAGTCGGCTTCCAGGCCGATATGGCGCACTCTCTGCTCTATACGCTCGGATACAACGCTCCTGAAGACAGGCTGCTTCCGGAAGACTTCGACTGGTCGAATCAGGATGTCCTGATGGAGGCTCTGACGAAGCTGACCGACGCGCTACGTCCGTGGACGATTGATTTCCACGTCGCCCAGAACGATGGCACGGTGCATGGCAGCGGATCGCACGACAAGACCGGCCGCCACTGCCCTGCCAACGATCCCAACGGCAAGATGGATGTCGTCAAGGTCGCCGGGATGTGGATGCGGGATAAGAGCGGACAGCCGACGCGCGCCTTCCAGCACATCTGCTGGGACGGCTGCATGTTCCCGAACGCGACGATGATGTCGCCCGATACATGGCGAAATGTGCTGAAGACCATGATCTCGGTTCGCGACGCACACGGATGGGATTAGATTCGATGGCAAAGAAGACTCTCAATGTTGGCCTGGTAGGGTACGGCTTCATGGGCCGCACTCATTCGAACGCCTTTGTGCAGGCGCCTCGGTTTTTCGATCTTCCCTACAGGCCTGTCCTGAAGGCGGTCTGCGCACGCAATGCCGATCGCGCGAAAGGATTCGCGGAGAACTGGGGTTACGAGTCGATCGAGACGGACTGGCGCGCCTTGGTCGAGCGCAAGGACATCGACCTGATCGACATTGCCAGCCCCAACGACACGCACGCGGAGATCGCCGTGGCCGCAGCAAAGGCCGGCAAGATCGTGATGTGCGAAAAACCGCTTGCCCGCACTGCAGCCGAAGGCAGGACCATGCTGGACGCCGTGGAGTCTTCCAGGAGCCCAAACATGGTCTGGTACAACTATCGCCGCGTGCCCGCGCTGGTGCTGTTGAAGGATCTGCTGGACGAAGGACGCTTCGGTCGCATCTTTCACTATCGGTCGCAGTTCCTGCAGGACTGGACCATCTCGCAGGATCTCCCGCAGGGTGGCGAAGGCCTGTGGCGGCTCGACTCCTCTGTTGCCGGCAGCGGCGTAACCGGCGATCTGCTGGCCCATAACATCGACATGGCCCTGTGGCTCAACGGCTCTTTGACCGAGGTTTCCGCGATGACCGAGACCTTCATCAAGGAGCGCAAGCACAGCCTGACCAATAAGGTTCAGGCTGTCACGATCGATGACGCCAGCTCCTTTATCGGCCGCTTCCAGAATGGCTCCATGGCGCTGTTTGAGGCTACTCGTTATGCGCGCGGCCACAAGGCGCTTTTCACGCTTGAGATCAATGGCGAGCAAGCGTCCGCGCGCTGGGACCTGCACGATCTTCACCGGCTGGAGTTCTTCGATCATCGCGATGAAAGCCGTCTTCGCGGATGGAAGAGCATTCACATCACCGACGGCGAGCACCCGTATATGAAGCATTGGTGGGTTCCCGGCCTGCAGATCGGTTACGAGCACACCTTCATCCACCAGGTCGCGGACTTCCTCACGGCTCTCGGGGAGAAGCGTGAGGTGGCTCCCACCTTCAGGGATGGACTCGCCGTCGACTATGTAACGGATGCCGTTCTTAAGTCAGCCAGGACGAAGCAGTGGGAAGAGATCCCGCTGGCTTGATGAGGTCTAACTCAGTTTCTAAGGAGAACATCATGTCGAATCGCACGGGGTGCCGAACCCTCCTGACGCTTACCTGCCTTGCAGCCTTTGGCGTGACTGCTTCCATGGCGCAGAAGCCTGCTGCGCGTCCGGCGGGGGGAAGCCGGTTTGTACAGCCTGAGCCAATCGATTTCAACGATCATGAGGGCTGGACCCAGATCTTCGATGGCAAGACGCTGAAGAACTGGGACGGACCGTCCGAGGTCTGGCATGTTGAGGATGGATCGATCGTCGGCGTCTCCAGCGATGCGCATCCCTCCGGAACCACCAATATCATCTGGAAGGGCGGCGAGGTCGGCAACTTCATGCTGAAGGTGGAGATGAAGCTTGAGGGCACAGGAGCCAACGGCGGTATCCAGTATCGCAGTGCTCTTGTAGCGCCGCAGTTGCGCCAGATTCCCCCGGATCGACTCGCCCAGATGACCCCGGAACAGAAGCAGCGCTTCGAAAAGGGTCAGGCCCTGCTGAAAAAGCATGCCAAGTGGAACCTCACCGGCTATCAGGGTGACTTCGACTACAACAATCGCTACACGGGCCAGCTCTACGAGCAGGACAGCCCCCGCGGCATCATCGCCTGGCGCGGACAGGTGGTCTCCACCGAGCCGAACCGCAAGCCACGCCTGCTTGCCACGCTGGGAACCTCCGATGAGTTGAAGGCCTTTATCAAGCCCGGTGAGTGGAACCAGGTGGAGATCATCGCCGACGGTCATACCCTTACCCACATCGTCAACGGCCACGTGATGGCAGTGCTGGTCGATACCGACCCCAAGTTCTATCGCGCAAAGGGTCTGCTTGCGTTTGAGATCGAAGGCGGCGGCGATGTCAAGATCTCGCACCGTAACATCTGGCTGAAGAGGCTGCCATAACGTTGTTGCTTCGCATGGCAAAAGGAATTTGGAATCGGCATGAATTCTCCCTCGAACTGTGAGAGCATGGCGTCTGCGAGTGGCATTCCCAATCAGGAGCGATGCAGATGTGGCCAGGCAACTTTGGTCCGGAGATGATGAGCCATGTGGGCCGGCTCTCACAGATCGGGGGAATCACCCCATTCACCCATGCAGAGGGCAAAGCAAAAGGAACCGGCACTCTGCGCGTGCGCACGGCGTGCGGGCTGGAGTTCTGGGTCGTTCCCGACAAGGGCCTCGACCTCTACGAAGCCAGCTTTCGGGGACGCTCTCTCTGCTGGCACTCTCCGACCGGTATGGTGCATCCAGCCTTCTACTCCAGCCGCGGCCTTGAGTGGCTGAAGGGCTTTGCCGGTGGCCTGCTAACCACTTGCGGACTCTCAACGGCTGGTGCCCCCTCACGCGATCAGGGCGAAGATCTCGGACTGCATGGCTCCATCTCCAACACGCCTGCGGAGAACGTCTGCTGGTCTGAGAAGTGGGAGCACGGAGACTGCATCTTCAATATCTCCGGTACTGTTCGCGAAACTTCTGTGCATGGACCTAACCTGGTTCTGCACCGCACCATCTCCAGTTCTCTGAACTCAGCCGCGCTCACCCTTCATGACGTCGTCGAAAATCAGGGAGTCCGCACGGCTCCGCTGATGGTCCTCTATCACTTCAACTTCGGCTTTCCCCTCCTTACGCCTCGTTCCCGTGTCTATGCGCCCTCCCGGGAGGTTACCCCGATCGACAATTTTTCGCGGGACACCGTAGAGGAGTGGAATCTCTTCGGCGATCCGCAGCTGGGTCTGGGCGAGAAGGTCTACTTTCATCAGATGGCGAGCGGCACCGATAAGGTGACGGTGGTTCTCGTCAGTGACGAAGAGGATCCGTCCTACGGGCTTGCGATGACCTACGATCCGAGCACCCTGCCAAAGTTCAACCAGTGGAAGATGACCTCGGCGAACCATTATGTTCTTGGTCTTGAGCCTGCGAACTGCAACACACGCGGACGGGAGTATGAGCGCAATCAGGGCACGCTTCAGTTTCTCGAGCCGGGAGAGCGCAGGGAGTTCAGCATCGAGCTTCGCGTGCTCGACGATGAGGCCAGCGTGAAGGAAGCCATCCGGTCGGCAGCCGTGGGCATGTGATCTGGCGCGGGGCGACACCTTCAAAGCAGGACGGATTTCCATCATTCGTTTGATGACAGCCCTCAGGGTGTGTCGACATACAGACTCGCCTGCATCGCTGATCTGCTTTGTCGACCTCAGGTACCCCGAAGATGTGTCATCCTGAGCGTAGCGCATCAGCGCGGAGCCGAAGGATCTGCGGTTTGGGATGGTGGTTGAGCCGGAAAGACCGCAGATCCTTCGACTCCGTTTCTCGCGATAGAGCCGCGAGAAACTTCGCTCAGGATGACACCTCTTCGGGACAGTGCAAGGAGGATCTATCCGAATCAAACTTACATATCCTATGTAACTGTCATGAGTCATCTCGGCGACGATCACGCTCGGATCAGAGATGTGTCGATACATCCTAGAAATCCAACTTGTCGATGTTCGCCTTGTTGATGAGCATCGGCTTGCCCAGGATGATCTCGCTTCCGCGCACATCCAGCTCTCCCAGGCGCCCGGCGTTAATCGAAGTTGCGTTGGGAGGTATCTTCCCTTGTGAAGCAAGCCATCCGGCGTAGACAGTCAGATAACCGAGGTCCCTCGTGTTCCACAGCACGATTGTTTGTACCACTCCGCTATGGATGTAGGGACGACAGATGGTCGGCAGCGAAAGCCCGATCACATTCACCTTGCTTCTGGCCTGCTGGACTGCCTCGGCCGCTCCGGGAACCGCAGGAGCGGAGATGGCGATGATCAGCTTCACGTCGGGATAAACCTTCAGGATGTTCTGTGTCTGCGAGAAGGCCTTGTCGCGATCGTCGTCGCTGGGCAACACCGTTACCAGTTTCATCTGCGGATAGCGCTCGGCTACTCTCTGGCGAATAAATGAGATCCACTCGTTCTGATTCTCCGCGCTTAGCGGCCCGGTGATGATGGCAAAATCGCCTTTGCCGTTCAGCAGGCGCGCTCCTTCGTCGGCCAGGGTATCGGCAATCGCCTGGGGTGTGGCCTGGTTCAGGAAGTAGTCGCGCCCATCCGGCTCCGCGTCCGCATCCCACGTCAGCACCGGGATGTGATGCTGCCGTGCCTTGCGCAGCACCGTCGAGATGCTCCCTTTGTTCGCCACTGCAACCACGATGGCGTCAACGTGTCGCGTGATCCAGCTCTCGACCAGCTCGTTCTGCATGGAAGGATCGAGACTGGTCGGTCCATCCCAGATCAGGTCGACTCCAAGCTGCCGTGCAGCCTCCTCCGCACCCGCACGTGCGCTAATAAAGTAAGGATCGCCCTTGGCTTTGGGCATCACTGCGATCACCGGTCGATGCTCAGCTAACCCTGCGTTTGCCCGCGAAGATCGCAGCGTGAACGCAATCGCAATCGCAACCACAGCAGCGCCAGCAGCTCCTGCAATCAGCAGCGGACGCCGCCACCGTGCCCAGCGTTGTCGCATGGCCTGCATTCGCTCGGTCAGCAGATCGCTCGCTACCACCAGGATCAGAAGCGCTCCGGTCAGAACGCCGGTTGCCTCCGACGGCTGTGCCAGCAGATGCAGTCCATTCTGCAGCACGCACAGAAACAGAAGCCCAAGCACGCTGCCGAAAAGATCGCCTCGCCCGCCGAAGACGGATGTTCCTCCGATCACAATGGCCGTTATAGCCTGAAGCTCGAATCCCGTGCCCAGGTCCGACTTTGCAAGTCCAAGATGCGCGACATAGATGATGGCCGCCACCCCGGACACAACTCCGGACAGCAGGTAAACCAGCGCGAGATATCGCCTGACCGGAAGCCCGGCGTACCGGGCGCCCTCAGCGTTCAGCCCGATGGCGTAGAGGCCGCGCCCTACCTTCGACCAGTGGAGAAGAACAGCATAAAAGGCGATGAAGAGCAGGAATACAAACACCTGGATCGGGACACTCCACAGATATCCCTGTCCCAGCCGCAAAAAACTCTCCGGGTATCCTGTCACACTGACTGCGGCATGCGTGACACCCTCCGCGACTCCGCGATAGAGCGAGTATGTGCCCAGAGTGATGATCAGGGCAGGAAGGTTCAGGGAGGCAATCAGCGCGGCGTTCACCGCTCCGCAGAGAAGTGCGACCAGCAGCGCAAGCGCAGCCGCGGCGGGAATCGAAAGGTGAAGGTTCTGCCACGCCAGCCCGAAGGTGACAGCTACCAGTCCGATGGTTGAGCCGACGGAGAGATCAATTCCGCCGGTGATCAGGATGGGAGTCAGCGCGACGACCAGAAGTCCAAGCTCCACGCTGAAGCGAAGAATCTCCATCCCATTCGTCCATGTCAGGAACGCAGGCGAGGAGACGCCGAAGACGATGATCTCAACGAGCAGTGCACCCAGCAGCGCCCATTGAATCCCGGAGAGTCTGAACTTAGGCCGCAAGTGTGTGTGCATCGTCCCTACGGTAGAACTGCAGTGCGTCGACAGCGACTGCAATCAGAATGATGGCGCCCTGGATAGCCTTTTCCCAATATGCGTTGATTCCCAGAAAGGTAAGAGCAGAACCGATACCGCTGAGCAGAATCACTCCCAGCACCGTGCCGGTGATCGTGGCGGCGCCTCCCGTAATGGCGGCGCCTCCAACGGCCACCGCGGCGATTACCTTCAGCTCAAGTCCAAGGCCCGAGTTACTGGGGACCTGGTTGAACCTTACAGCGTTCAGGGCTGCTGCAAGGCCGGTCAAAACCCCGGTCAACGCAAAGACTCCAAACACCACCCGCGATGTATGGATACCTGCAATGTGAGCCGCCGCCTTATTAGAGCCAGTCGCGATGATTTCTCGGCCTATTCGGAGGTGCTTCAGGCCTGCTGCACCCAGCAGCACCGTCACGGTAACGACAGCAAGACATAGTTCCGTAAAGCTGCTCTGTGACAGCCCGAACCATTGGAACTGCTGCGGAAGCCCCTGGATCCAGGCACCCTGCGTATACCAGCGCAGTCCGTCGCGCAGGGCAACCATCGTGGCGAGCGTCGCCACAATCGACGGAATCCGGATGTATGCAGTCAGGCCACCGTTCGCCGCTCCCATCGAGGCTCCAGCTACGCCCGCAATCAGAACACTTACCACCATGGGCATCCCGGCTCTGGCACACTCTCCCATCACTACGCTGCAGATGGCGAAGATGGACCCGACCGAGATGTCGATCTCGCCGGTCAGAATCACCATCGTCATTCCAATGGCGATCATCATCGTCGGCAGGTTTGCCAGGAAGAGATCCACCAGGTTCGTCGCGGTAAAGAAACCCGTCGTTCGCCACGCCAGCAACAGCATGAGAGCTGCGATCGTGACGGCCAGTGCAATCTCGCGTACACGATAGCTCATGCCTGTACTGTCTCCTGTGCCAGCGCATCCGGGTGTCCGAAGGCCAGAGCCATGATGCGGGCCTGGGTAGCCTCTTCCCTTTGGAGAATTCCCGCGATCGTCTTCTTGCGAAACACCGCGATACGATCGCACATGCCCAGAATCTCCGGAAGCTCTGAGGAGATAAGGATGATGGCGACACCCCGCTCCGCCATCTGGCCAATCAGTTCGTGAATCTCCGACTTTGAGCCGACGTCCACTCCCTGGGTTGGCTCGTCGAGAATCATGATCTGCGGGTCAATCGCCAGCCAGCGCGCCAGCGCGACCTTCTGCTGGTTTCCTCCCGAAAGCGTCCTCGCGGCGACCGAAGCTCCCGCGGCCTTGATACGGAGGTCGCGGATATATCGCTCGCCCTGCGAGGCTTCCTTTTCGCGGTGTACCAGGCCCAGCCTGCATACGCTGTCCAGACTGGCCATGCTCATGTTCTCGCCCAGGTCCATATCCAGAATCAGCCCGTGCTGGCGGCGATCCTCCGGAAGATATCCGATACCTAGTGAGATCGCGTGGGCGGGCGAATGGATCTGCACCGGCGAACCGTGCAGGTAGATGGGGCAGGCCGCAGGGGAAAGGCCAAAGAGTGTCTTTGCAAGCTCTGTGCGGCCGGAGCCTACGAGGCCGGCCATCCCCAGGATCTCTCCTTTTTTGACGGAGAACGAGATGTCATGCAGCCCGAGGGAGGAGTTCGAGAGATTGCAGACCTCGAGCGCTGTCGCACCCATCGCCACAGTGTGCTTGGGAAAGATGGAAGCCAGCGACCGGCCCACCATCAGCTGGATCATGCCTCCACGGTCGATGCCGGCTGCCTCCCTGCACGCGATGGTGTTGCCGTCGCGCAGAACCGTAATGCGGTCCGCAATGGCCTGTATCTCCTCCAATCGGTGCGAGATATAGACGATCCCCACGCCCGACTGCCGGAACTGCCGGATCAGCGAAAAGAGATGATCCACCTCACGATCGGTCAGCAGGGCCGTGGGCTCATCCATCAGTAGAATCTTCGCGTCGGCGCCGATGGCCTTGGCGATCTCAACAATCTGCTGCTCTGCCATGCTCAACGATCCCGCGATGCGCTTCGGATCCAGATCCACTCCAACCCGGTGAAGAAGCTCACGGGCCTGTCCGTGGCGGCGCTTCCAGTCCACGCGCCATCCGGAAGCGCCATTCTCAAGTGCGAGCGCGATGTTTTCAGCAACCGTCAGGTGAGGGAAGAGGAGGGGCTGCTGATGGATCGCGGCAATCCCAAGCGATCGTGCCGCCTGCGGACTGAAGTTTGCGACCCTTTGTCCGTGAACCACAAGCTCACCGGAATCCGGCTGTAGTGCCCCGGTCACAATTTTTGTGAAGGTGGATTTCCCGGCGCCGTTCTCGCCGATCAGCGCATGGACCTCGCCTTCGCGCAGCTCAAACGAGACGCCCTTCAGAGCCTGAATGCCTGCGAAGCTCTTCGTAATGCCGGTCGCGCTGAGAATAGGATTCATGGGCATGGAGCAAGACGAGATCCGGTGGAAAGACGCACGATTTGCTGAGACGTCTCACGGTATCGTTTGACGATTTCAGCTGTCAACGCGCTGCTGCAACTGCGCGTCTTCGAGGCTTCTTTGGGAGAAGAGGCGGATGATGCGATGCTGCCAGATCGATGGGCGAGCCTGACGATTCGCGCACCGTCAGGGTGGCGGGAAGATGAACGCGCTTGCGTCCGCCTTCCGTATCCCCTTCCTCGATTCGCTCCAGCAGAACCTCGACTGCGCGGTATCCCATGTCGAAGGTCGGTTGCACCACCGATGTAATGCCGGGCTGAAAGAAGTCTTCCGCCGTGATCTCATCGAAGGTCACAAAGGCGAAGTCCCTCGGCGTGCTCAGTCCTATGCTGTAAAGGCTTCGCAGAGCGGCCAGCCCTGTCACCCCATTGGTCGCAAACAGCGCCGTCGGCCTGCCCTCCGGCCGCAGCATTCCGTTCTGGCACAGGCGGGCCACCTCATCCTGCTCGAAGCTGCCATTCCAGACCAGCGAGCGCTGCACAGGAATGCCGCTCTTCTGGAGCGCCTGTCGGTATCCTCGCACCCGCTCCTGCTCATTGCGCAGGCTCAGCGGTCCCGTGATGACGGCAATGTCCGTGTGGCCGCGCGTCATCAGGTGCGTAATGGCCATTTCGGCTGCCCCGCAGTCGTCAACGCACACTGAATCCAGATCCAGGTTGACGGGAATGCGGTCGAGGCACACGACGGGAAATGCGGAGCTGATCGACTCCCACCTCTCTGGGCTCATCTCTTCGCCGCTCGCCGTGACCAGCAGCATGCCTTCAATTCTCTGCGCCCGCAGCAGCGCAATCATCTCCGATTCGCGGTCCGGGCTTCCCTCCGAATCCAGCACGATCAGAAAGTAGCCATGCTCGCGTGCAGCACACTCCGCGCCGCGGATAATCTTCGGAAAGAAGGGGATTGTGATGTCAGGGACTACGATTCCGAGTGTACGGGTACGATTTGTCTTCAGGCTTCGCGCAATCAGATTCGGCTGATAGTTCAGAAGCCGGATCGCTTCCAGAACCTTCTGTCGGGCCCGTTCACTGACCTTGGTCGAGCCGCTGATTACATTCGAGACAGTGCCGGCCGATACACCCGCTAGTTTTGCCAGCTCCTTTTGTGTGGGGGGCATAATGACAAAATCCTACATTACGGTTAATGTTGCGGTCCTCGTTTCCTCTCGCGAGCAGCCGCTGCCGCGATTGCTCCTCGGTTGGACTCACCGGGAGAGGGATGCTTGACAGCCCTCCAGGCCCTTGCGTAGCATCATCATCTCTCGAAATGAGACGTCTCATTCTGGCTTAAAGTTTCAGGATCAGGGGAGCCTCTTCTTCGCTGGATCGGTTGATCAGGCCCGGTTCCATTCCCGCGAATCCGGATTCGATTTGTGCTCCGGTAAAATGGAAGAGCTTGCCGGCATGCTGCCTGGACGGGAAGAATCTTCGTCGAATACCGCCGTCAGATACGCCAGGCCGTAGCGCAGGTGAAACGCAGATGCACGAACAACTTTATAAGCAGGTGCGGTTTGAATAAAGGTATGGTCAAACAGAACAAGTCGGCTTGGCACTCTTCACGTGCGGTCTGGATGGGAGTTCTCACGGTCGGGGGAGGTCTGATGATTACCTCCACGGCGGCCCTTGCCGCCCCTGCCCTCTTTGCAGCTCCGGCGCAGTCTGCTCCGGCGGCACAGTCTGCTCCGGCGGCACAGTCTCAGGCCAAGGCAGATCCTTATCCTCAACTGCCTGAAGGGGCCGGCAAGCAGACGGTCATCAAAGTCTGTGGAAAGTGTCATTCGCCGACCAATGTCATCGCCAACGGACAGAATCAACAAGGGTGGGAAGACACCATCACCAAGATGGCTGGTCTGGGTGCCTCGGCGTCCGATGAAGAGTACACAGCCATTCTCGACTACCTGGTCAAGAACTTCCCGCAGGTCACGTCCAAGGTCAACATGAACCAGGCGACCAAGGAAGATATTGAGAAGCAGCTTGGCTTCTCCGCCAAGGATGCCGATGCAATCGTTGCCTATCGCACCAAGAACGGAAACTTCAAAACCATCGAAGATGTCGAAAAGGTTCCGATGATCAACGCGATGGACGTCGCGGCTCGCAAGAATCGGATGGCGTTCTAAGAAGCGATCGTCATAGCGAAAATGAGAAGAGGACTCCCGCGGGAGTCCTCTTCTCATTGCTGGCTCATAGCGTGTCGGGGATGCATTTACCAAAGACCATTGATCGGCTGCTCCAGGCTGTATCCACCTGCTCCCGGCTGCATATAGCCTTTGCATCGGGCAACCGCAGGTTTATTTCCTCCGATATTTGGCAAATATTTTTGGCCAAAGTGTCATCCTGAGCGAGCGTAGCGAGTCGAAGGATCTGCGGTGTGGGATGGTGGCTGAGGCAAAAACACAGATCGTTTGACTTCCCGGCTTCACTCAGGAGGACATTCCGACCATGGCCGCATAGTCGCCGTTGTCATGCATCCTGCTGCGACCGTACTCAATACGCTCTAGACCTGCGACGCCAGATGCTCGATCTGCTGCAGGTGATTGATGTCGTGGCCCGCGATGGTCTCCACAAGGGTCCACAATGTCATGGTCCCCCGCTCGGGATGGGTCGTTGGATGATGACGGTCGTCGGCGGTCACCGTGGTCAGAAATTTGAGGTTCCAGTTCCGAGCCACCGCAAACATGTCAAAAGCCGATTTCAGGTCGTAAGCAGCGTAGCGTTCCGCCCATTGGTTCTGGTCGAAGGGCTGGATGAGATGGTGCTCTTTCGCCAGTGTCTGGCGCAGACGAACCGCGAAGACAATCTCGCAGTCCGCCAGGTGCGCAAGAATCTCCCGGACACTCCATCTGCCGGGCGCAAGGTTGCGATCTGCCTGAGCCGGTGACAATGGATCGATGAGAGCATGGAGCCGCTCGACCGTAGCGGTAATGACCGGTATCGGTTCCTGATCTCCCAGAAATCTGGCGTACGGGTTAAGCTCCATGGCCTGACGGTATCACGACCCGGCAGCTCTGTCCTCAGACAAGTGCTCAATTCAAGTCGGCTTCTGACGACAAGCTTTTGTTCGTTTGAAAAGGCGTGCGGGATACGCGGAGACAGGGATCGAAAACACATCGTCGTCGCCTATCTCGCACGCCTCTGGAAGTGCAGACCAGCTTGCAAAAATCTGCTCAATTGCTCAATCCGACGACCTGCTGAACGTACCTCGGCGTCATTCCTTCCTGCAGCATAAAAGCGGCGACATCCGCTCGCGAAATGGTGAAGCCGCCTTTCGGAAGATGACCGGCGCTAACCCGTGGGTGCCCAGTGGGTTTGGCATCGAGAAGGCGCGGAGGACGGAGGATCGTCCACGCGAGATCGGGTTGCGTGATCTCATGCTCACTCTCGCGATGATCCTGGGTTACGTTCCGAAAGAGCGTGTTCGACATCACGGAGAAGATCGGGCCGCCCTCATCGAACAGAAATGCAGTGGTGACATGGATGACCCGGTGCACGCCGGCCGCACGCATGGCCTGAACCAGCACCCGGCCGAAGTCGCGACGGAGATTTGTACGGCGCAGAGTGGTTGGGCCGAAGGCGGAGAGGACAGCGTCGCTGCCCTCGATGGCCGATGCCATCTCATTGAGATGGAATAGATTGCCGCCGATAACACGAAGCCGTGCGTCGCGGCTGGAGATCTTCTCAGGGGCACGTGCAAACGCAGTCACTTCATGGCCCTGGTCCAGGGCGAGGGGGAGGAGGCGGCGGCCGATGCCGCCGGTTGCTCCAAGAATCGTGAGTCGCATGTCTGTTTTCTCCGTAACCTGCAAACTGGGTTTTGATGGTTATCGGTTCGCTGGCGCACCGGGGATGGAGACTCCAATCTGGCGGAGCACTCCTGCCAAGTCGAGCTGCAGCCACTGCTCAGCGATCCTGTCGCCTTCAAAGCGGTAAAGGACGATGGCGTTCTGGGTGATGGGTCTGCCTGTCGGGGCGATGCCGCGGATAGGCGCTGTGTGCGTAGCGGTCATGGACCAGCGGGCCGCCGCCTTGTCTCCGCTGACGATGATGTCCTCGACCTTGAAGTGGTGATCAGGGAACATCGCATGCACCCCGTCCACGGTCTCCTGGATGGCCGCCAACCCGGTCCTCTCGCCATTCGGGGTGTGGAGGATGGCGTCTTCGGTGTAGATCTCCGGAAGGATTCCGGACTGGTGCTGGTTGAGGCACTGCTCGTAAAAGCGATGGACGGTCGCTGCCTGGTTGCTGGTAGAGGTCATTTAAGACTCCTTCGAAAGAATAGGTTGAATAAATATATATATATTCAATAAATGAACATATATCAAACATAAATCTATACTGTCAAAGTGGCTGGATCAGTGGGCATGAAGAAAAAGAGATCAGGCAGGGAGGGTGGCGCGGAACGGCGCGCCTATGAATCTCCTACGCGGCAGCGGCAGGCGGACGAGACTCGAAGAAAGATTGCGTCCGCTGCCCGGCAGCTGCTGGTCGATGCGGGGTATGCCGGGATGACGATACCGGCGGTCGCCAGGGCTGCAGGTGTGGCTGTTCCTACGGTGTATGCCATCTTTGGATCGAAGAAGGGAATTGTGGCCGAGCTGCTGGACGAGGCGCGGTTCGGCGATGGCTATCAGGCGCTGATCGGAGAAGTTCGCAAGGTTACCGATCCAATCGCGATGCTGGACTTTCCTCCCCGGTTTGCGCGTCAGATCTATGAGGCTGAGATTCCGGTGGAGGACCTGCTCCGAGGCGCAGGGATGGTGGCTCCTGAGCTGGCTGCGGTCGAAGACGAGCGCAACTGTCAGAGGTACGATTCGCAGCTGATGGTGATTGAGGCCCTGGAGCAGGGAAAGCTGCTCAGGCCGGGTCTCGATCGGGATGCGGCGCGGGCGGTTTTGTGGAGCCTGACGAGCCGGGAGATATTTCGGATGTTGGTTCGGGAGCGTGGGTGGACCCCGGCTGCGTATGAGGCGTGGCTGGCGGAGGCTTTGCGGAGAGAGTTGCTGGGGTGACGCTGGGCGGTTTGCCATTTGTCGGGCACACCGCAGATTCCTCCACTTCGCTTCGGTCGGAAGGACACCTTTTTGCTTACTCCCTGTGTCGTGATTTCTCCATCATCCTGAGGGGGGAGTTTCTGGATTTTCCTGAAGCGGAGTGGGCGGCGCGGGCGAAATACAGGGATTCTTCGCCTGCGGCTCAGAATGACGGCGCTGTATGACATTGACGATGCTTTATGACCATACCTTTCCCTCTGAAGGATCGGCAGGTGGGAAAGGAATGGATGGCATCGGCCATCTGGGCCGGGGCCTGCAATTCTGCAGGCGGTGGCGCGGTACCAGATCGCATGAGTGTAGGACAATAGAAGAGTTAGAGGGGTGCGGGGCGACTGCGTCATGAAACGAGGCCCTGTTCCTTCCACTTCCGCTGCCACAAGCGCAGCGACTCCGGTTCGGGAATGAGCCTTCTTTGCGAAGAAGGAGGAAGCTTCTGACGGAGATCTTGAAGTTTTTGCAGGAAAAGGATTTTTTGATGGCTGAAGAGCGCGTAGTAGGGATTGACCTTGGAACGACCAACTCGCTGGTGGCCTATATGCAAGGGGAGGCTCCCGCGGTCATTCCCGGTGAGGACGGGGAGCGGCTGGTGCCTTCCGTGGTGGCTATAACGCCGCAGGGAGTAGTGGTCGGAAATCCCGCGGGAGGGACTCTGCTGACCGATCCCGGTAATGTGGTCTACTCCGCCAAGCGCCTGATGGGCCGCGGGATCGAAGACATTCAGGAAGAGTTGAAGCTGTTTCCCTTCCGGCTGACGGAGAACCTGAAGGCGGGTGAGGTTTTGAAGCTGAAGGTCGGGAACAAGGTTCTGACTCCGCCGGAGATCTCGGCGTATGTCCTGACCCAGTTGAAGAGGAATGCGGAGCGATTCTTTCAGGCTCCCGTGACGAAGGCCGTGATTACGGTCCCGGCTTACTTCAATGATGCGCAGCGCCAGGCCACCAAGGATGCGGGAAGGATCGCCGGGCTGGAGGTGCTGCGGCTGGTGAATGAGCCGACAGCGGCGGCGCTTGCCTATGGTCTGCAGAAGAACAAGGACGGCATGATTGCCGTCTATGACTTCGGCGGCGGGACATTCGATATCTCGATCCTGAAGCTGCACGAGGGCATCTTCGAGGTGGTCGCTACCGGCGGCGATACCCATCTTGGCGGGGACGACATCGACAATCTGCTGATTGCGATCGCGCTCGACGACATTGCGGGCGACCTGGGGCAGGATGTTCGGAACGACGGCGGAGCCGTGCAGGCGATCCGCAAAGCAGTAATCGAAGCAAAGATCCGGTTGTCTGCTGAGCAGACCGCAAAGTTGGATGTGACCCTGCCGGGCGGCAAGCAGTATCTGCGGGAGATTACGCGGGAGCAGTTTGAGGGGCTGATCGCCTCTGTGATCGCCAGGACCGCCGGGCCGTGCAGGCAGGCCCTGAAGGATGCCGGTGTTGCACCCGAGGCGATCAACGAGGTGGTTCTGGTCGGAGGCTCAACTCGCATTCCGGCTGTACGACGGCTGGTCTCTGAGATCTTCCAGCTTGATTCGCGTGGCAAAAAGCCACACACGGAGCTGAACCCGGATGAGGTTGTGGCGCTGGGCGCGGCGGTTCAGGCAGACATCCTGAGCGGAAGCGGATCGAAGGCAACCGAGGATTTGCTTCTGCTGGACGTTACTCCTCTGTCGTTGGGGATTGAAGCGCTGGGTGGCGTGGTTGCAAAGATCATTCAGCGCAACTCGACCATACCGGCGAGCGCGACCGAGCACTTTACGACCGGGGTGGACGGACAGGCGAATGTCGCCATCCATGTGGTTCAGGGGGAGCGTGAGCTGGCGAAGGACTGCCGCTCGCTGGCGCGGTTCGACCTGAAGGGGATTCCGCCGATGACTGCCGGGCTGCCGCGCATCGAGGTGAAGTTCCTGATCGACGCGAACGGGATTCTGCACGTGAGCGCGCGCGAACAGAGAAGCGGCAAAGAGGCAGAGATCGAGGTGAAACCGACCTATGGCCTCACCGATGAGCAGGTGGAAGAGATGATCCTCTCTTCGTTCGATAATGCGGAAGAGGATATCCGTGCCCGCCAGGTGATCGAAGCACAGAACGAGGCGCAGACCATTCTCTCTGCCGTGGAGAAGGGCAGAAAGCACGAAGCCTGGCAGCAGCTGACCTCCGATGAGATTGCGTCGATCGAACAGAACGAGAGCGAACTGAAGGCGTCGGTGGCGGGTGGCGATTACAGGGTGATCCGGCAGGCTATTGAGCGGCTGGACCAGGCGACGCGGCGGTTTGCAGAGCTGATGATGGATTCCGCCGTGAGCGGTGCGCTGGGCGGCAAGACGATGGAAGCCGCCGGTGAGAGCATAGGAGAGGGACCCACGGCACCGCATCCGTTTGCGAAGGCGCAGGTCATTGATGCGAAACAGGAAGCCGAAGCGATCGAGGCTTCGGTGAATGAAGAGGCTACGGCCGGAGAGTCGACGGAAGACTAATAGAGATGAGTGAGATCAATAAAGACCAGGTGGTGGACCTTTCAAAGCCTGCGGGCGAGGGAATGGTCCGTGTCACGTTTTTGCCGGAAGGACGAACCGTCGAGTTTCCCTTTGATTCGTTGCCTTATGACGGTCATGGCGAGCCGATGTCGTTTCTGGACGTGGCGGAAAACTTCGGTATCTTTCTGGACCACGCCTGCGGAGGGGTCTGCGCCTGCACCACCTGTCATCTGTGGGTGAAAGAGGGTGAGGGCGGAATCAGCGAGGCGGAAGACAAGGAGCTGGACCGGATGGAGACGGCGGCAGACGTGCAACTGAACTCGCGCCTGGGGTGCCAGGCGGTGATCGAGAAGCCCGGGACCTACGTCGTCGAGATTCCGGAGTGGAACCGTAACTATGTGCAGGAAGGCAAGCCTGCGGCGGTGGTAAAGAAGGACTGACGGAGGATAGAGATATGCCACGCGAGATTGAGTGGACTGATGCCGAAGAGATTGGGATTCAGCTGCAGGAGAAGTATCCTGATGTTGATCCTTATACGGTCCGATTTACGGACCTGCACAAGTATGTGACGGAGTTGCCGGGCTTCGTCGGTGATCCGCAGAAGTCGAATGAGGGGATTCTGGAGGCGATCCAGACGGCCTGGCACGAGGAGTACGAGGACGCGAAGTAGGTTGTTTGCTGCTTGAATTTGTAAGGAAGCCCCGCTGAATGCGGGGCTTTCCTTTTTTATGGGTGGTGATTGCTGGCGGTGTCTTTCCTCTTCTTCCATGGCATCGGTGTGGTTGATCTCAGTTGACCGGGAGTTGAACTGGGAAAACGTGGCACGCCATAGGAGCGGTGTTGCTGTTCGGAGGTGTGTCATCCTGAGCGAAGCGCGTTAGCGCGGAGTCGAAGGATCTGCGGTTCGGGATCTTGCCGAGGCCAGCAGACCGCAGATCCTTCGACTCCGCATCTCGCGAGAAAGCCGCGAGATGCTTCGCTCAGGATGACACTTTTCATGGCAAGGGACGTCATGAAAAGTGCAAAGAGACCATGTTGGACTCGATTGGCGTATCCATGCGACTGCTGCCTGTTTATCCTTAGGGCTGCAGGGATACGGCGTCTGTCAGTTTGAAGCGAATGAGCGATTCGGCGGGAAGATCGATGTCGCGGTTGCCAGTCAGACCGGCGGCGGCGGTTCCCGCACCTGCACCGGCGAGGCCTCCGATCAAGAGTCCGGTTCCTCCGGTGGCGACTCCGCCGATCAGCATTCCCAGTCCGCTTCCTCCGCCGATGAAGGCTGCAGAGCGCTTGCCTTTTCCTTTCTTGGTCCGGGTGAGGCTGCTGGTCTGAAGCGGATAACGGGTTCCATCCAGCGTCATGGAGGTAAGCCGCAGCTGCAGGATAGAGGCGCCTTTGAAGCGGCCGCGTTTATGCGCCGCAGCAACGACGCCTCCGACCTGGGTTCCACGTGGAACGATGACGCGGCCGCTATCGTTGGTGACCGGCTCGGCGATCTCGCCGTCGAAGTGGTCGCCTGCGCGGCTGGTCTTTACGCTGATGTGTTGGTTGATGCGGATGGCGAGTGTGGTTCCGGCGGGAATCTGAACGTCAGCAGGAACCACGACAGGATTTCCCGGGGAGGGGACCTGGGAAGGAGTCTGGCCGGCTAGGGCTGCCTCGTTCTGCAGGGGGGGTGCTGAAGCGGGTTGTCCTCCTGCGACTGCCGGCGCATTGGCGGGCATGGACGAGGCTGGGGTGACCGTCGTTGTGATCTGCTGTCCGGTCTGGCCGGGAGCCGGAGGCTGCACGGTGGTGGTAACGGTATCGCCGTTCTTGTCGACGGAGATGACCTGCTGTGGCTGTCCGGTGGCGACGGCCTGCTTCTTTGCCTGTTCGATTGCCTGTTCCTGCTTCGATTTGCCGCAGCCGGTGACGAGGGCTGCCGAGAGAAGTGTGGCGATAACGCACTTAAGGACTGGGGAGGGACTTTGCTTACCTGGATGGACTTTCATCGTACTTGGGGGCCTCATTTCGTTCGGAGTCGCTATTCTTATGGCGAGTACAACTGTGTTCCTGGCGGAGCGGCTCACGATACCGCCGGACGACGAAAAAGTTAGATGCATTTTGCAGGTTCGGTGATGGCTCGGCGCATCGAAATGCAAAAGATAGCAGGAGTTAGGATGGACACTATGAGCACTGGATCGCATGCACGGCCTCAAATGGCATACCTGACGGAGCAACTGAATGAGCTGAAGCAGCGTGGGACATACTTCAAGCTGCGCGTGCTGGAAGACGAGCAGGGCCCAGTGTGCACCTATGACGGAAGACGTGTCATCAACCTCGCCTCCAATAACTACCTGGGGCTGTGTGAGCATCCCAAACTGCGCGAAGCTGCGATTGAGGCGATCCGGAAGTACGGCGTAGGCTCAGGAGCGGTGCGCACGATTGCGGGGACGATGCGTATCCATATGGAACTGGAGGAGAAGATCGCAGCCTTCAAAGGAGTGGAGGCCTGCGTGGTCTTTCAGTCGGGCTTCACGGCAAATGCAGGGACAGTTTCGAGCATCCTGGGGAAGGATGACTTTATCCTCTCCGATGAGCTGAACCATGCGAGCATCATCGACGGGGCGCGGCTGTCGAGGGCGAAGATCAAGGTCTTTCGGCACAAGGATGTGGCGCACTGCGAGGAGTTGCTAAAGGAGGTTCAGAACGAACCGGGTCGCAAGCTGATCATTACCGACGGCGTTTTCTCGATGGACGGCGATATTGGGCCGGTGGACCAGCTTTGCGGTCTGGCCGAGAAGTATGGCGCTCTGATGATGGTCGACGATGCGCATGCTTCCGGTGTGCTGGGAAGGAATGGACGAGGATCCGTCGATCACTTTCACTGCACAGACCGCGTGGATGTACAGGTAGGAACGCTGTCGAAGGCTATTGGTGCGCTGGGGGGCTATGTCTGCGGGTCCAAGGATCTGATTGAGTATCTCTATCACCGGGCGAGGCCTTTCCTTTTTTCCACGTCGCATCCGCCGTCGGTTGCGGCGACGTGCATCGCGGCGTTCGACCTGCTGGAGAATGAGCCGGAGCGTATTGAACGGCTGTGGTCGAATACGCGGTACTTCAAAGAGCAGTTGACGAAGGCGGGATTCGATGTGGGCGGGAGGACGACGCCTGCGAGCGAGACTCCGATTACTCCCATCATTATTGGTGATGGCAGGAAGACAATGGAGTTCTCCCGCGCTCTCTTCGATGCTGGTTTGATGGCGACGGGGATCGCCTTCCCGACCGTGCCGGAGGGCAAGGCGCGTATCCGGACCATCATGACGAGCGAACATACGCGCGAACAGATCGACCAGTCGCTGGAGATTCTGACGACCGTAGCGAAGAGGATGGCGGTCGGCCTGGTTTCTTAACTTCTAGAAGTGAAGCTTCGCAGCCACCTGCACGACGCGAGGATCCGATGTCGTTGCGGTGATGGAACCGAAGTTTGGTGTTCCCACGCTGGATGCGGGCTGCGCGAAGGCGGGCGTGTTGGTGACGTTGAAGACCTCTCCGCGCAGTTCGAGGCTTGCGCGGTCGCCGAACGGGGTGTTCTTCACGAGGCCCAGATCGAGATCGCGATAGGCGGGGCCTCGGGCGGGATCGCGAGAGGCGTTCCCCAGCTTGAACTGCGGCGTAATGGAGAAGGCTTCAGTGTTGATGAAGTGTGTGACGGTGCGCTTGTCTGCGGGGAGATTGGCGGGTCCATGGATGGTGGGCCGCTGGGTTCCGAAGCCGGCGAAGGCGTTGAAGTTTGTGACCTGCGTGACCGCGAAGGGCATGCCACTTTGCAGAGTGATCAGCCCATCGACGTTCCAGCCTCCGAGAAGCCAGGAGGCGATTCCTGTAGAAGCGTACTGGTGATTGCGGCCGAGCGGAATGGCATAGATCGCCGATCCGACGGTGACGTTGGGCATGTCGCCGAGCGATACATCGCGCTCGAGTGAGGGATTGAAGCTGTCCGCGACCGGGTAGTTGGCAACCGGCCCGGTGAGAATGGAGGAGTCGAAGACGGAAGAGGCGTCGTCCATCAGTTTGGAGTGGGTGTAGCTCAGGGTCGCGGTAAGGCCATAGCTGGTGCGTTTCTCAAGCTTCAGCTCGGCGGCGTTGTAGTTGGTTCTGCCGGTGTTGTTGCGGAAGGCTGAGACGGTGAGGAAGCGAGGGTAGGGCTTCATGAGTTGTGCGACTGAGACGGTCCGGCCTCCGATGGAAGATGAGGCTGGAATCTGTCCGTAGAAGGGGTTGTCGGTCGTTTCCGTGAGCGCAGAGCCCGACGCGAGCTGCTCGGCTGTGAGCTGGTTGAGATTGGTGTCGGGGATGCCGACGCGAGTAATGACGGAGCCTGTGTACGCCACTTCGATGGAGAGATCGCGGGTCAGCTCATGCTGGACAGCGAGGTTCCATTGCTGCACGTAGCCGGAGCCGAGCTTGCGGTTGACGGTGAAGACGCCCTGCCCGAGTCCGGCGTTCTCATCGAGCGCGATGGGAGCGATGGAGGGTCCCTGAGAGAGAGCGAAGGCCGGGTGAATGCTGTCCAGCGAGGTCTGCTGGACGGTCTGGAGGAAGGGGAACTGCGGAGTCGTGAAGGGAGTCGTGATGCCTGTCTGCTCGATGAAGATGATTCCGTAGCTGGACCGGACGACGGTCGTGGGCGTGGCCATGTAGCTGAAGCCGAGCCGGGGGCCGAAGTTGCCATAGTGCAGCTCGCGTGCGGAGCGGGAGAAGCCATCCTTTCCGAGGTACTGGTATTTTTGCGTGGCCAGGTTAAAGACAGCTCCCTGGTTGTGCTCCTCGGTGGAGGGGAAGTTAAGGGTCCATCGCAGACCGGCGTTTACAGTCAGACGGGGAGTGGCTTTCCAGTCATCCTGGGCGAAGAACTCTGCGATATGAGCGCGGGGCCGGATGGTACTGTTCTGCAGGTCGATGGAGAAGTTGTTGACCTGACCGAGAAGGAAGCTGGCAAGTGAGTTTCCAGTGTTGGTTACACCAGCCTGATTGGTGTAGAGGGTCGAGAAGCCAAAGTTTCCGGTGGGGTTCGGCGGCTGCACGGCGTCGAGATGCTCCCAGCGGAGGTCGGCGCCCACTTTGATGGCGTGTTGGCCGCGAACGAGCGAGACCATGTCGAAGACCTGGGTGACGCTCGTCGAGAAGTTCGAGAAGGTGCTCGTGGAGGAGCCCAGCTGTGTGATTCCGGATATTGCGAAGACCGGAAGAGCGTTATTGAAGGCGGCGTTGGACGGGATTCCGGGGATTCCAAGCGAGCCCGAGGATGTGCCTTCGATCGAGGCTCCCCAGCGGCTCAGGGCGCGTCGCGTGTAGCCGAAGCGGGCTTCGTTGACGGTGCGGGGATTGAAGCTGTGGATCTCATTGGCGACGTATTGCTGGCCCAGCGTGCGGGAGAGGCCGGTGACGTTTCCGGTCGAGAGGATGGTCCCGCTGATGACTCCGCTGCCGTCGGGAAGCGGGGTGACAAGCTGCTCCACGTCGTGGAAGTAGGTGTAGCGGGCAAAGCCATGATCATTCGCGCTGAGCTGAGCGTCCAGCCGGATGTCGAACTGATTCTGATGGTCGATGTCGTTGGCGACGCGAACATAGTTATTGGTTGCGGCGGAGCTGGTGGGGAGGGGGTAGCGTTTCAGCAAGGCAAGCGCTACGGGGTCGATGCGATTGACCGGGATGGTGTCGTTGGGGAACTCGGTACGGGAGTAGCTGGAGCCATTGGGAACAGTAGTCGCAGGATCGTAGATCTTCGTGGGGCTGAAGTTGAAGCCCGTTGCAGGATTTCCGTTTGCGTCCGGATAGCCACGCTGGGCGAGGGTAGGGATGGTGCTGGTTCGTACGACGCCTACAGCCTGGTTGGTTCCCTGGTAATCGGTGAAGAAGAAGAGGCGTCCCGGAAGGACAGGGCCGCTGAGCGCAGCGCCGTACTGGTTACGGCGAAAGAGCGGCTTGCGCGAAGTGGTGGGGGTAAAGTAGTTGCGCGCGTTCAGGGCCTCATTGCGGAGGAATTCGTAGAGCTCGCCATGAAAGCTGCTGGTTCCCGACCTGGTGGTGAGATTGATCACACCGCCGTTGAAACGGCCGAACTCCGCCGAGACCCCGCTGGACATAATCGCGAACTCCTCAATGTCGTCGATGATGGGGAAGAAGGCGACCTGGCCAGGTTCCGGCTGCAGAGAAGCCACACCGTCATAGAGATACTCGTTGGTGCGTGGCCGTCCGCCATTGATGCGGGGTAGGAGGGTACCAGGTGGCAGCGCTACTCCCGGCGCCAGCGTAGTCAGCGGGATGATGTTGCGTCCGTTGAGCGGAAGCGCCGTGATGCTGTCGCGGCTGATAACGGTAGCAAGAGCGCCGGATTCCGTCGCGAGCAGTGAAGCATCTGCGGTGACGTTGACCACCTGGTCGGCTGCGCCGGGCTGCAGGGCGAGATTGACGCGCTCCCGCTGGCCTGTACGAATGTTGACCCCGGATCGCACAAGCGTGACGAAGCCGGGAGCCGTCACGCGGACGGTGTAGAGGCCGGGTCGAAGGGATGCGATGGCGAAGTCGCCCGATGCTGTGCTTTCCGTATGAATCGCTACGCCGACAGCGGAGTTCGAGGACAGCGTGATGCTGGCAGTGGAGATGGCAGCCCCGCTGGCGTCGGTGATGGTGCCGGCCAGGTCGCCGCTTCCGCTTTGCGCCAGGGAGGTAATTGCTGCTGCAAGCGCAAAAAGTGGCAGGAGTCGCAGCATCTTCAGGGGCGATCGCATATATATCGAAAATACACGATTCTTTGTAGGTGAAAATATCCGATATTTACGAGGGTGAGGGAATGAGAACCTCCGTCGGCAGGTTCCCGTCTACACTCTTAGTTGGCGTTTTGCCTGTTGACGATTTACGAGGTGCCCTATTACGACTGCGAACACACTTTTGAAGCCGAGAGAGGCGGCGGCGGAACTAGGTCTGAGCTATCCAACGATCAAACAGTGGATCCTTGCCGGAAAGCTGGAGACCGTGAAGACGCCGGGCGGCCATCACCTGATTCCGCGCAGTGCCCTGGCGCCGTTTCTGAAGGGTCGGCCTGAAACCGAGGACAAGCGGGAGCGTTTCCAGAAGGTGAGCGGCCGCAACCAGTTGATCGGGACGATTGTGGAGATCAGGATCGAGGGACTTCTGGCAAAGGTGGTGCTTTCGATTGGCGATCAGCGGATTACTTCGATTATTACGGCGGATGCTGTGCGTGAGATGAAGCTGCGCAAAGGGGAGCGAGCGGCGGCGCTGATGAAGTCGACCGAGGTGATGATTACCCGGGTTTAGGTGGCGTCCTCAAACTCACCCTCTGCTTGCGTTTGATGTGAAGAAGATTTTCAAAAGTGTCATTTGGACCGAAGCCCCTCCTCGGTTTTTACCGTGGGAGGCGCAGTGAAGGATTCTGCTTTTCTACTAAAGTCTTCGGCACCGGGAAGACCGCAGATCCCTCCACTGCGGCGCTTTGCGCCTCCGGTCGGGATGACACTTTCACCTCTGCCTGGAAGACAAATAGATCGATAGCTAGCTGGTGGGAGATTTATGCCTGGTAGACGATACGGCCTTCGCAGAGGGTATAGCGGACTTTACCGAGCATGGAAGCGCCATCGAAGGGGGTGTTGCGGGATTTCGACCGCGAGTCTTCAGCCCTGAAGGTCCACTTGTCTGCTGCGTCGAAGATCACGACGTCGGCATAGCGGCCGACTCCCAGAGATCCTCGTCCGGCGAGGGAGATGATGGAGGCGGGCGTTGTGCTCATCAGTTCTACGATGCGGGAGAGCGGAAGGCCGCGATCGCGGTGGAGGACGCGAAGGGCGAGGCCAAGTGCGGTCTCAAGTCCGGTGATGCCGTTGGGGGCGCGCTCGAACTCCTGCTTCTTTTCAAAGGCCGCATGGGGGGCGTGGTCTGTGGCGATGCAGTCGGCGATGCCGTCGACCAGGGCCTGAATCATCTGCAGGCGGTCCTGCTCGACGCGCAGAGGGGGATTCATCTTGGCGTGGGTGTCGTAGTCGCCAACTGCCTCTTCATTGAGAGCAAAGTGGTGGGGCGCGATCTCGCAGGTGACGTGCAGGCCTTCCTGCTTTGCCTGCTGAATGGCCTGAATCGCGCGTGATGTAGATACGTGTTGCACGTGGAGATGCGGGCGGAGTCCTTCAGCGCGCTCAATGTCGCGGAGCAGTTGAATATCGCGTTCGACGATGCGCACCTCGGCCTCTACGGGCATTCCTCGTAGTCCAAGGCGAAAGGCCATGGAACCGGCGTTCATGCTGCAGCCGCCAGTAAGGCGCGTGTCCTCGGCGTGCTGCGAGACGGGTGCCTCGACGCGGGCGGCGGCGATCAGCGCGTCGCGCATGACTTGATCTTCCAGCACCGGCTTGCCGTCATCGGTAAAGCCTACGGCGCCGGCGCGGCGCAAGGCTTCAAAGTCAGTGAGACGCTCGCCCATGCTGCCTATCGTAGCTGCAGGCATGGCAAAGAGCTTTACGGCCGAACCGCGCTCGCCGTCGAGCATCCACTGGAGTTTTTCGACGGTGTCGTTGACCGGAACCGTGTTCGGCATGGCTACGACGGAGGTGTATCCGCCTGCGGCGGCTGCGGCGGTTCCAGTGGCGATGGTCTCCTTGTAGGTCTGGCCGGGCTCGCGCAGGTGGACGTGGACATCGATCAGCCCCGGAGCGACGATGAGGCCGGTAGCGTCGATGGTCTGCGCGGCCTCCACGCTGGCCATCCGGCCAGGAGCTTCGACGGCGGCTACGCGCCCGTCGCGGAGAAGAAGATCGCGCGGCGCATCGACCTGGTTGGCAGGATCGATCAGCCTGCCGTTGAGAATCAGGATGTCGCTCATACGTTCAAACCTTTGAAGTTGCCGGATGCCAATGCCCGTGCCAGCAGGGCGGACCGGATGGCAAGTCCGTGGGCCACCTGCTCTTCGATGGCCGATTGCGGACCGTCGGCGACGTCGTCGGAGATCTCGAGGCCGCGGATCATGGGACCGGGATGCAGGACGAGTGCCGAAGGAGCGTGGGTTCGCAGCCGCTCACTGTTGAGCTGATAGTGGCTGATGTAATCGCCAAGGTTGAGCTCCATGCCGGCAAGGCGCTCCTTCTGGATACGGAGCATCATGACGACCTGCGACCGGGCCAGGGCGCGATCGAAGTCGCGCTCGATCTCGATTCCGGGGCCGAGGCTGAGGGCCTCTTCCGGGAGCAGCCGGGGCGGGCCGCAGAGCAGGACACGGGCTCCGAGGCGGGGGAGCAGCATGGCGTTGGAGCGGGCGACGCGACTGTGGAAGATATCGCCGGTGATGGTCACGGTGACGCCTTCGAGCGAACGCTCGTCGACCGATACGGCTTTGGAAGCGCCATGCAGGCGCGTCAGGATGGTGCGCAGGTCGAGCAGCGCCTGCGAGGGATGCTCGTGCATGCCATCGCCTGCGTTGAGGACAGGCAGGTCAGTCTCACGGGCGAGGACAAAGGGGGCTCCTGAGGCGGAGTGGCGCAGGATGATGCATTCGGCTCCCAGCGCGCGCAGCGTCAGGCCGGTGTCCTTGAGGCTCTCGCCTTTTTCGATGGAAGAGGATTTGTCGCTGACGAGGGTGGTGGTGGCGCCGAGAGATTTGGCCGCCAGCTCGAAGGAGGTGCGGGTGCGCGTGCTCGATTCGTAGAAGAGCAACGCGATGGTGCGGCCGCGGAGGATGGCGGTGCGCTCTGCATGGCCCAGGGATGCGATTCCCGCTGTTTCGGAGAGAATCGCGGAGATATCTGCAACGGAGAGATGGCTGATGCTAAGTAGAGAGCCCGGGGCGTAGATGGGCCGATGAGACGCGGATGCACTTGCCTTTTGCATTGTTTCGATCAATCCACCCGTTCCACCAGCAGGACCTGCTCCTCGCCGTCGACCTCGTTGAGTTTGACCTCGATGATCTCTCGGTTGGAGGTGGGGATGGAACGCCCGGTGTAGGTGGCCTCGATGGGAAGCTCTCGATGCCCGCGGTCGATGAGCGCCAGCAGCTGCACGCTTCTTGGCCGGCCCTGATCGAAGAGGGCGTCCAGGGCGGCGCGAATGGTGCGGCCTGTGTAGAGTACGTCGTCCACGAGAACGATGTCGCGTCCGGTGACGTCGAAGCCGATGGTTCCGGGGGCGACGGTGGGACGGGGACCGCTGGTGGAGAGGTCGTCGCGGTAGAAGCTGATGTCCAGGCTGCCGGTGTCGATGGGGTGCTTTTCGATCTTTTCGATCATCCCCGCCAGCCGCTGGGCAAGAGGAATGCCGCGGCGCTTGATTCCCACAAGTCCGAGGTTTTCACCGCCGTTATTTTTCTCGACGATCTCGTGGGCCAGACGCACAAGGGTGCGCTCAATCTCCGAGGCCGACATCAGGCGGCCCTTCTCGCGAATCTTCGGTGTGCTGAGTTCCAGATCTGCGCTCATAGGCTTCCCGCTGATGATACCAGCAGGGAGGCGGGTGTTCGATGTTCGGTGAGCTACTGGCGTCGAGTGCGAAGCAGACCGCTGACCGCTCCGCCCACGGTGGACATGAGGACGACCAGTCCGGCCAGCATGGAGAAGCCTGCCAGCATGATCCCCGCCTTGAACTCCGGAGAATAGATGAAGCGCATCAGATTAGCGGGCTGAGGGTTGGCCGCGGCTGCCTTTTCGATCTGGGCCCGGAGCTCCCCGTCGAAGGTAGCCATATTATGCAGGCCGAAGCGGGCCACCAGCCCGGCGATCGCCATAGCGACACCAATGGAGGCGATGAGGGTAAGTCCCACCAGAACGCCGATCTTCGCGCCGACCATGGCATCCATCAGGGCCTGGGGCCGACGGCGTTGGTAGAGCGTAAGAGCCACGACCGAGGCGCTGATGGTCCACAGCCAGTTGATGAAAGAGAAGGCCGGAAGGCGAGTCGAGGCGACGCTGAGGACTGCTGCCACGAGGGCGACCATCATGGCGCAAAGGATGGCCGCTTTCCAGTCGATCTGTTGTGGATGCGGCGGCGGAAGGACGCCGGTTGAGGCTTCTCCTGCCGCGGAGGCGGTCTCCAGAGCGTCGGAGAGATAGATCTGGGGAGCGCCGCAGTGAGGGCAGAACGCAGGGGACTCGTCGCCCGAGAGCAGCGGTTCCTCGCACCGGTGGCAATACGCTTGCATAGGTTCAAAACTATCCCATGCGAAAACCGGGCGGCAAGCCGGGGCCGAATCGCTATTGGCGCTGATCGGGATTATCTCCGCCGACAGAGAGGTTTCCGGGAAGATCGAGGACGACCATGCCGAACTTCGTTCCCGAGTCCTCCGGGTCGATGGCGACGATGCGCTGGTGCTGTTTGGAGCCGACCTTGAGTTCGATCTTTCCGTCCTGGTCGGCGCGGGCCGCAACATGCTTCTTGTCGCCGTCTGAGCAGGTAAGCCCCTGGTCGGTCTCGATGGGGTTTCCGACGGGCTTGTCGTGGTCGCATTGGATAACCGTGCCGTAGCGCTTCATGGCATCACGGTAGAAATCGGTGACCTTTTCCGGAGTGTCGGGGGTGCGATAGCTGACGGCCTTGACGCGCAGTTGAAATTTGCCGAAGCTCAGGTTGACGTCTGCCGAACCGTTGTTCTTGTCCTTCTTGACGATCTCTGCGCCGGGATAGACGGGAAGCCCGAAGCCGGTGGCTTCCCGCTTGTCGCTGGTCTTGACCTCGACGCCACCGAAGGGAGTTGCCACCTTTACATTCTTGCTGTCGCCGTGGTCATCGGCGGCGACGCGGCAACCGCTGAGAGGAGCCACGGAGAGAAGTGTCACTGCAAGAGCTATTGTCTTTGGACTCATTCCGGTCAGCCTTTCCTTCAAAGTCATACGTCTTTGAGCTGTACGAAGTTCCTGGTCCGCACGGGACTTTGAGACCTGTGGAGTTGCAGCAGTCTGCGGATGCAAGGAAGTGAAGCCTGCCCACACCGTTGCGAAAGATGCCACTGGACGGGCAAGAGGAGGATACAGGAAGGACCCAAAAGTGTTCCGCAAAAGAAATGACGTATTGGATTGTCCCTGTACTGTCCTATACTTAGGGAAGGGCAAAGGCATTTCTGGAGCGCAGCATGTCGCAGCACCAGACAATTCGAAGCAAAACGGCGCCTTCCGGAGCAGAGATTCCGGATAAGTTGTACTTCCGCATTGGAGAGGTGGCGCGGCTTTGCGATGTTCCGGCCTATGTTCTTCGCTTCTGGGAGAGTGAGTTTCCCCAGCTGAAGCCCCATAAAGGGGGCACCGGCCAGAGGCTGTATCGCCGCCGCGATGTTGAGGCCGTCCTGCACATCAAATCGCTGCTTTACGACGAGGGATATACCATCTCCGGCGCGCGGCAGGCGATCAGGATCGAACAGAAGCAGAAGGCGCCGCAACTTGCCCTGGACATGGACATGGCACGGCCAGCGGATTCCTCCCGGCAGCTTCGCAAGCTGCAGAAAGAGATGCGGGAGCTGGTGGCGCATCTCTCCCGTCCGCCTGCGCGAAGCGCCGTTCACAGTATTCGGCCGCCACGTGCCTCCTCTGCGCCACGCAGGACTTCAAAGGACGAGCTCTTTCGTCCGGACGGCGAATAGCAGGACTGTTTCCCACGTTCTAAATTCCAGAGTTTGACGAAAGAATCACAGGATGTGATAGCATCCGGCTTTCGCCGGAGGGGGCCGCTGTGACCGTGCCACCCCTGGGAGGATCGAGCGAGCGTACGACATTGGGACTGCACGAGCGAAAGTGGGGTGTCGCCGTGAAGCAAATGGACGTTAGACCGGCATTGCCAGCGAAGACTCCAGGGTGCATGCGCCCCCAGTGTGGTTCTGCCATTTTCCTTTTCTCGACAGAAGATATTTCTGCATTCCGATCAGCGGCACGGAACGCCACTTACAACCCAAATCCAGAGGGAGATATGGAGGGTAGAGTATGAGGGTCTATGCGGGAAACGAGATCCGCAATGTTGCGGTTGTGGGGCATGCGCATAGTGGAAAGACATCGCTCATAGCAGCCATGCTGCATGCCGCCAGGATGACTCCCCAGTTGGGCCGGGTCGAGGATGGGTCTGCCGTGACTGCATACGATGATGAGGAGATCGCCCGGCAGACGACGATGTCGAATGCGGTCGCCTTCGCGGAGTGGAATGGAGTAAAGGTGAACTTGATCGATACTCCGGGCTTTCATATGTTCGTCCACGAGGCACGCGCGGCCATGATGCCGGCCGAGTCTGCGCTAATCGTTGTCAATGCCTGCGCCGGCATTGAGACGATGACGGATCGCGTATGGAAGTACGCGATGGAAGTAGCTCTTCCGCGCGCCATTGTGGTGAACCAGGTGGATCATCCCAAGATGGGTGGGCAGGAAGGCCGAAGACGGATGATCGACGCCATGCGCGCGCGATGGGGCCGGCAGGTAGTTCCGCTGGAGTTGCCCATTATCGATGAGCAGGGCTTTCATGGCGTGGTGGATCTGGTCACGATGAAGTCGTATCTCTACCAGGCAGACGGGAGCGGACGCGGGGAGCCCGGCGGGATTCCTGCTGCACTGGAGGGCGAGAGCCGCGAGGCGCACGAGGAGCTGGTGGAGCTGGTGGCCGAGGGCAAAGACGAGCTGATGGAGGAGTTTTTCCGCGAAGGGACGATTCCGGAAGAACATCTGATCCAGGCTTTGCACGAGGCGATTCGCGAAGACAGGGTCTTTCCGGTGCTGTACACCAGCGGCCTGAAAAATATAGGCACCGACCATCTGCTGGACTTTCTTAAGATCTATGCTCCTGCCCCGGTGGAGCGTGAGCCGATAGCCGCCCGCGCGGCGAGCCTGATGCCTGCCGGACACAGCAACGGCGAAGCAAAACCAGGCGATGAGCTGACACAGGAAGAGATGGTGATGCGGCCCATTACAGACGAGGAGCCGCTGGCTCTTTACGTCTACAAGACGATGACCGATCCGTTCGCAGGCCGAATCTCGTTCTTCAAGGTTGTCAGCGGGGTTGCGAAGAACGATACGGCGGTCGAGAACTTTACGCGTCACGAGATGGAGCGTCTTCTGCATCTCTCGGTGATGCAGGGCCGCAAGCCGACGGAGATTCCTGAACTGCACGCCGGCGATCTTGGGGCTGTGCCAAAGCTGCGCTCGACGTTGAGCGGCGACACGCTGGGAGACAAGGCGCACGAGATCTTTCTTGAGCCGGTGGCGATGCCCGAGCCGGTGATGACTTATGCGATCGAGCCGAAGTCGCGTGCGGACGAAGACAAGCTTGCCCCGGCCTTGCACAAACTGATGGAAGAGGATCTGATGGTGCGCTTCTTCCGCGACCCTGCGACAGGAGAGTTTCTTGTGGCAGGTGCGGGACAGACGCATATCGAGGCGATCGTCTCCAAACTAAAGAAGCGATACCACACCGAGGTGACGTTGAAGGCCCCGAAGGTACCGTATCGCGAGACGATACGCGGTCAGGCGGAGGCCCAGGGAAGACACAAGAAGCAGACCGGAGGTCATGGCCAGTTTGGCGATTGCAAGATTCGGATGGAACCTCTGCCGCGCGGAAGCGGGATCGTCTTCGTCAACAGCATCTTTGGCGGCGCAATTCCGAAGCAGTTTATTCCTGCGGTGGAGAAAGGAATCTACGAATCGGCCGCTCGTGGTTTTCTTGCAGGATGTCCGGTGGGAGACTTCAAAGTGACGCTGCTGGATGGCAGTTATCACGACGTGGACTCCAGCGAGATGTCGTTCAAGCTGGCAGCGCATCTTGCCTTTCGCAAATGCATGGAACAGGCCAAGCCAGCATTGCTGGAGCCGGTGATGCGGGTGGAGGTAGAAGCTCCGGAGGAGTTTGCGGGAGTGTTAATGGCGGACCTGAACAGTCGTCGTGGTCGCGTTCAGGGCATGGAGGCCTCCGGTGCGGGTACCTTGATTCGCGCTGAGGTTCCCATGGCCGAGATGCTCAGCTACGGTTCGTCGCTGACTGCGATGACGCAGGGACGCGGCACCTTCAGGATGGATACAGACCATTACGATCTTGTCCCGCAACAACTCACAGAAAAGATTATTGCCACCGTAAAGAGGCCTTCGGCGGAGTATGACGCCTGAGATGGATTGCCTCCGGAGTGACTCAGCCTGCTCAGTAGGTTAGGGTATTTGGAAAGCCGGTTGCAATGAAGTGCCGAGATGCGATGGGTGTTGGAAACCAACGCCATCATGCATTTGCGCATCCATCAGGTAAAGTCCGTGGGGAGAAACTGTCGATAAAGACCTGGATATGAACGAACTCCAAAGTCCTGCAAAGGCTCAGAGCCCCTGGCTGGAGCGGCTGCGGGCGCTTCGCAATGTTCCCCCTGTGCTGCACATCCTGTGGGAGTCCGGACCGTGGGTCGTCACCTGGGGCCTTATCCTTCGTGTCATAGTGGCTGTGCTGCCCTTTGGTATCGCAAAGGTCGCGGCAATCATTCTCGGTGACATTGCGAATGTTCTTCATGGGCAGACATTGCCTGAGAACTTCTGGATTCTGGTAGCGACCGAAGTCGGACTCAATGTCGTTTTCGGTTTGTTGACGCGCGCCATCGACTACTCTGATGCGCTGCTTGCAAATCGATATACGCAACATGTCAGTGTGCGCGTAATGGATCAGGCAGCCCGCCTAGATTTGACGACATATGAAAATCCAGTCTTCTACGACAGGCTGGAGCGTGCTCGCGTTCAAGCGACGGATCGCCTTATATTGATTCAGCAGCTGGGTCGATTGGTCCAGCAAGTGATTACGACGCTCGTTTTCTCTGCGGCACTCGCATTCGCTTCTCCATGGCTCGTGCTTCTGCTGGGACTGGGAGTTCTGCCCTCTTTTCTGGGGGAGACTCACTTTGCCTTTCTGGGATATGCAAAAAACTTTCGCCAGACTCCCGCCAAGCGGCAGATGGAATATCTGCGTCAAGTAGCGGGCAGCCGTGAGGGAGCCAAAGAGGTCAAGCTCTTTGGACTCCACCGTTTCTTCACAGAACGTTTCCAGGTGCTCGCTAACCAGATCTATCGCGAGGATGTCGCTTTAGCGAGATCGAAGCTCTTTATCGGTGGCCTGCTGGGGATCATTGGGACCCTGGGCTACTACGGTGCTTATGTCTATGTCGTTTGGCGTACTCTTGGGGGGCATTACGACATTGCCCAGTTTTCATTTCTCACAGCGTCCATTCAGCAGGCCAGTTCAAATCTGCAGCAGGTATTCTCAACAGCCTCGGGTATTGCGGACCAGGCGTTGTTCCTGACGGATCTGCTGGCGTTCTTCGAAATGAAGTCGATTGTGGATGCAAACCCGCAGGGCCGCAAATTCCCTGAGCATCTTCAGGAGGGGTTCGAGTTTCGCAACGTCTCCTTTGCGTATCCGGGCACGACTCGGCGGGTGTTGAAGAACTTCAACATGAAGCTGCGGCGCGGGGAACGAATTGCGCTGATCGGCGAGAATGGCCAGGGCAAGACGACAATTGTGAAGTTGATCACGCGTCTCTACGATCCGACCGAAGGGCAGATTCTGTTGGATGGCGTAGATCTGCGCGAGTATTCGCTGGAGGACCTTCATCGCAATATCGGAGTAATCTTCCAGGACTTCGTTCGATTCGAGATGTCGGCGCGAGAGAATATTGCGATCGGTCGTATCGATCACATCAATAGCCAGCCGGAGATTGAGATGGCTGCACATAAGAGCCTGGCCGATGACGTAGTTGCTAAACTTGCCGGAGGTTACGATCAGATGCTGGGTCGTAGATTTGAAGGCGGCGTCGAGCTCTCCGGAGGAGAGTGGCAGAAGATTGCGCTGGCAAGGGCGTATCTGCGCGATGCGCAGCTTCTCATTCTGGACGAGCCGACGGCAGCACTGGATGCCCGCAGCGAGCTGGAAGTGTTTGAGCGCTTTGCAGAGCTTACGGAGGGGAAGATGGCCCTTCTGATCTCGCATCGCTTCTCGACGGTTCGTATGGCAGATCGTATTGTCGTTCTTTCTGGCGGTCAGCTGATTGAAGAGGGCAATCACGAAGAGTTAATGGCAGCGAACGGTGTATATGCAGGGATGTTTGAGATGCAGGCGGCCAGCTATCGTTAACGCTACCTCGCAAGAGCATGACGGGCATCCGAGATGCATCTGAAGATCACAGGAAGTTGAGTCAGAGGTTCGATGGCATTGTCTGAAGATTTAACGTCGGCACACGCCGCCCCATTAACGGCACCGATCCAGGAGACTGCGGCCACAGGGCTGCCTGAGGAGCCCACGATTGGAGAAGCGGAGCTCAAGCGGCATGCTAATGAGCTGGCGCAGCGGCTTCGCGCGCAAAGGCCGGGCAAGAGCCAGGAAGATCTGATTCGTTATCTTGATCATCTGCGCAAGTGGCTTGCCGCTCGCGTGCCCATCTGGAAGCAGGGGACGTCCACCAGCGAACTTACTCCCAAGCTGGAGCTGGTGGAGAGCGCGAGGATGTTTGAGTCGGTGATCCCCCGGGGAGAAGGGGCTGCCACGATGTTCAAGGATGTTCCGGTGGCGGAGCTTCCGCCCGTGGGCATGCTGCCGCAGGTCATTCATCTTGCCGGAAGCTATCTGACGGCGGTGGATGGGATATGGTCTCCGCGAACGCTGTCTCTCTATGTGGAACAGGTGCAGCTCCACCACCCCCTGCGGTTGCGGGAGATTGAGCTGCTGCCGGATGCACTGAGGATCTCGCAGCTGGAGTTCATCCTGAACCGCGCAGACGCCGCCTTTGCGCAGGGTGAGCTGCCCCCCATCGAGCAGTCGCCGTTCTCGGCGCCGATTCACAGCCTGCGGCGCATGAACCAGATCGAATGGAGAGATATTCTCGAGCCGCTTGTGGCCTTCGATCCTGTGCTGCGTCTCGATCCCGTCGGTGTCTTCGCTCTGATGGAGGAAGAGACGCGCGCGGCGTATCGCCTGCGCATCGCCGAGCTTGCCAGGCATGCGGATACCAACGAGGTCCAGACTGCCCAGGTCGCGCTTGAGCTTGCGCAGACGGCAGCTCACACGGAGTATTCCGATCCTCGGATGGCGAAGAGGAAGTCGCATATCGGTTATTACCTCTTTGCCGACGGCATTCGGGAGCTGAAGCTCCGCATCGGCTTCCGTCCGTCGCCCATGGAGAGGCTGCAGGAGTGGGTAAGCGCCTATAACGAAGAGTTCTACATTCTGGGAACTTTCATCCTCGCGCTCTTATTGATTACGGCGATCATACTGCCGCTGGTGCCTCATCATGACTTCTGGCCGGTGATGGCGGCGCTGCTGCTGGCGCTGCTGCCGGCGACGCAGGGAGCAGTCGATCTTGTTAACGGCATCGTCGTCATGCTGATGAAGACCGAGGCTCTTCCGAAGCTCGATTTCTCGAAGGGCATTCCACGCGAAGCTGCGACGCTGGTCGTGGTGCCGACGCTGCTGATGAATGAGAAGCAGGTTGAAGAGCTGGTGGATGAGCTTGAAGCCCGGTACCTTTCCAACCAGGATCCCAACCTGCACTTCGCCTTGCTGACGGACCTTCCGGATACGGCGGCGCGTCCGCCGCAGGTGGACGAAGGACCGTTGGTGGATCATGCGGCGAGGTTGATTGACCATCTGAACCGGAAGTATGCCGATCGCCAGGCAGGTTCGTTTCTGCTGCTCCACCGGCATCGTGCTTTCAATGCTCGGCAGGGTGTATGGATGGGCTGGGAGCGCAAGCGCGGCAAGCTGCTCGACCTGAATCGGCTGCTGGAGGAAGAGCATGACAGCTTCCCCCGCAAGGCTGGTCCATTGGGAGTGCTGGAACGCATCCGGTATGTCATTACGCTGGACTCCGATACACAGCTTCCGAAGGGCACGGCGGCACGCATGATCGGCACGATGATCCATCCTCTCAACCAGGCGATCATCCATCCGAAGCTGCGGACGGTAACGGCGGGATATGGCATTCTGCAGCCGCGAGTGGGTGTGAGCGTATCGTCGGCATCGCGCTCGCGTCTGGCGGCGCTGTACTCCGGGGAAACGGGCTTCGATGTCTATGCGCGGGCTGTCTCGGATGCCTACCAGGATCTATTCGGTGAGGGAATCTTTACCGGCAAGGGCATCTACGATGTCAGCGCGTTCCACGCGGTTCTGAATCATCGTTTTCCACGCAACGCTCTGCTCTCGCACGACCTGATTGAAGGAGCGTATGCGCGCGCCGGTCTGGTCTCCGATATCGAGGTCATCGACGATTATCCATCGCACTATCTCGCGCACATGAAGCGCAAGCATCGCTGGGTGCGTGGCGACTGGCAGATTCTCCGCTGGCTTTTTAATGTTGTGCCGGACGAGTATGGCCGGCTGGTCGTGAATCCCATCAGTACGATCTCGCGCTGGAAGATTCTGGATAATCTGCGCCGCAGCCTGATTGAGCCGATTGCGTTTCTGCTGTTCGTTTTTGGATGGTTCTTCCTGCCGGGCGGAGGGCTGTACTGGACCGTCGCTGTGCTGGTACTGATATTGCTCCCCGGACTGGTACAACTGGGATTCTACCTAGGCCGGGCGCTCTTCCGGCACAGCTTCGCGGCATTGCGCGATGGGGCAAGGACGTTTCTCTCTTCCCTTGCCATAACGCTGCTGAACCTGATCTTCCTTCCGCATCACATGCTGCTGTCACTCGATGCGATCATCCGTTCGCTCGTGCGCATCTTCCTTTCAGGAAACAATCTTCTGGATTGGGAGACGGCGGCGCAGTCGGAGAGCAGCGCGGGACGTGGATCGCTCGATACATATCTCAAGCTGTCTCCGCTTATCTCCCTAACCATTGCTCTAGGGCTTGCGCTAGCCCGTCCTGCATCGCTCTTTGCGGCAGCTCCCGTGCTGGTACTGTGGGCTCTCGCTCCTGCAGTAGCCACCTGGGTCAACTCCCCTCCGCGAGCGGAAGAAGGGCCACTGAAGAAGGCGGATCGTGAGTTCCTAGAGCGGCAGGCGCTTCTGATCTGGAGATACTTCCTGGAGTTCGGTGGCCCCGAAAATCATTGGCTGATTCCCGACAATGTAGAGGAGAGGGAGACCTACCAGGTCAGGAAGCTTTCTCCAACTAACCTGGGAATGCTGATTAATGCACGCCAGGCGGCCTGTGAGTTTGGCTTTGTGACGCCGGAGTGGTTTGCCTCGGCGACGCTGGGAACGTTCGATACCTACGACAAGCTCGAGAAACAGCGCGGGCATATCTACAACTGGTATGACATCGAGACGCTGCAGCCGATCTCTCCTAGAATCGTCTCGGCAGTGGATAGCGGGAACCTCGCCGCTTCGTTTTACTCCATGCATTCGGGAGTTCTGGAGATGCTGAAACGGCCATTCCTGCAGGAGGAATGGCTGGCGACAAGGGACGAAAGCGACGGTGGGGATTGGGCGGAAGCCGAGAGGCGTCGCGCTCGCGAGAACTGGAGGGGTTTTGCGGAGAATTATGCTCCCTGGCGTTCTGCCCGCTTTGCTTCTCTCTTCCAGGGTGCTACGCTTGTCGCGCAGCCGGAGTCGTTGACGCTGTCGAAGGCGCTCGGCTACATCAACGATCTTGACGCGAAACTTGCAACCGTCGCGGGCAGTGCAGAACTGCAGCGGCTTGCGGGCGAGCTGCGCGAGCTGTTGCCGGCTGCAAAGGCCCGCATCACCAGGTTGTGCGAGGATCTCCAGTCGATCGCAGCGCGAGCGAATCGTTATGCGGACCAGATGCAGTATGGTTTCCTGCTGGTCAAATCGCGGAATCTGCTCTCGATCGGTTATGACGGCGTGACGGGTGAGCTCTACGGAGCCTGCTACGACCTGCTGGCGTCCGAGGCCAGGATGGCATTCTTCCTTGCCGTTGCAAAGGGAGATATCCCGCAGGAGTCGTGGTTCCGCCTCGATCGGTCCCATCTTCTGGTGAAGGGACGCGCCTGCCTGCTCTCGTGGACGGGCACGATGTTCGAGTACATGATGCCGTCACTCTGGATGCGTCCTTACGCGAATACTTTGATTACCCGCTCGCTGGAGTCGGCCCTGCGGATTCAGCGCGATCATGTAAGAAACATGCCGTGGGGTATCTCGGAATCGGGATTCGCCAGGACCGACCCGGCCGGGCGATACGGATACCAGGCGTGGGGCATTCCGCAGATCGCGTTGAAGTACGGCGCGGAGGATGGCCCTGTGATCTCACCCTATTCCACGTTTCTTGCGCTGGGGCTTCTACGGGACGATGCGGTGGCGAACCTGCGTCGCATGGCGACTATGGGATGGGTCGGCGACTACGGCTTTTACGAAGCTGCTGACTATACAGAAGGACGGGAGCCGCAGATGGTGCGGTCCTGGATGGCTCATCATCAGGGGATGAGTCTGCTTGCTCTGACGAATCTGCTTCGCGAAGGGGCCTTCCAGCGATGGTTCCACAGTACGCCCATCGTCCGGGCGACGGAGCTGTTGTTGCACGAGAAGCCCTTGAGTAAGGAGGCTAAAGGAGAACTGGATGAGGCTACCGTGGAGAAAGCGCCTCCTGCTGAGGGACAATCCAGGGTGGCCTGACGGATGTCTTCTGCCCGAAGCAGCGTAGGCGCTCCAGGCAAAAGACAGGGATCCTTCGCCTGCGGCTCAGAATGACGGCCTCCTCACTTTTGCGATGACGGCCTGCCCACCTTTGCTAGAGCCGTTTAATAATTTCTGAAGCCGGCAAGCTTCAAGGCGTTGGGGGGTTCAGGGTTTGCCATAAAGTGCTTCCAGACGAAGCCGGAACGGTAGTTCTCGATCATCAAGACACTGATGCCGAGGTCGATGCCGAGGACGTCCGCGTCATACCATGCCAGGTCAGGATGGAATGCATCGCACGGGCCATACCTCCCCCAGGCATACTGGCCGAACTTTTCCTTAAGGGAGCGAAGCACGCGCAGGCAGTCTTCCGGCAGGAAGGGCATCGATCCCGCCGTGGCGCACGGAACTACGCTTCCGTCGATCGGTCCCATCAACGGTGGCCCTCCCCATGCGGTGTAACCATGCATCCAGTCGGAGGCGGTCAGCCCCCAATAGTCGTCGGTGTAGCCGCGGTTCAGGCTGAGGCAGAATGCCTTGTGCGCTCGGACGGCGGTGACGGAGTTTGCAAAGTAGTCTGCGTAGGAGTCCCGCTTCCGGTAGAAGTCGAACCAGGCGTGGGAATACAGGTGGATAAAGAGCGGATCGTGGCCGCTGATGAAATGAAACTTCTCGAACCTGACACGCGGTCGCGAGAAGTTCTTCCAGAAGGAAGGATCGATGGGATGCGTCGGGGATCCGATCGCCAGCAGATACATCATCATCATCTCTGCATAGTGATCCCATCGCGGCGTCAGGAATCCAGTCGCCGGAAGCCAACCCAGCGCGAAGGTCTGCCCGTTGTTGAGCATCCAGGGCCAGTCGACGCGGTTGTAAATCTGGGTGGCGAGATCGGTGATCTTAGGGTCTTTGAAGTATGCGCGGCAGGTAAGGATTCCGCACAGAAAGATCGCTGTATCGATCGGCGAGACCTCGACATTGAGCAGCGGAAGTCCTGTTTTGACATCGTTGAAGTGGTAGTAGAAGCCATGCTCGGTTGGCATCGGCTTCAAGTGGAACTGAAGGGTGGCGATGACACGTCGCCGGATTCGATCGGATGGGAGATACTTCCGGCTGTCTGCAATGCAGAGAGCGGTAAGACCGAATCCCGTAGCCGCGATACTGGACGCAAAGCGGGGGTCCATTTGTCCTGCGGGCAGATGATTGTTGGCGCGGTCCAGTATCTGTCCGGTCGCGGGATCTGCCTGTTCATAAAAGTAGAGGCAGGCCTGCCGCTCCATCTCATCGAGAAAGGCGGTAGCGTCGGGATCGAGCCGCGCCGGTCGCGGGGCCGCCAGGGCGGTGTTCTCGAGAGACGGAAACGCCAGGCCGCCGAGAAGAGAGCCACCAATCCATTGCAACGCTCTTCGGCGCGTGAGCGCGCGCGAAGGAATCATCGTCGTCCTGGCGTCTTCATGATGAATTGTGAGCCCGCCGAGCACCCTGAGATTAGCGCGTCGCCTTTCCGTTGTTGATGATGATTACGACCAACCCCTGAGGGGGAACCTGGAGCTGCAAACGCCCGTCCTGGAGCTTCGTGGTCTCTGGAGCAGCCGGCCGACCCGCCTCGCGTAATTGAACGATCTGTTCTCGCGAGGGAAATGCAGGCCGGCCCATCTCGTCATACTTCTTGATCACATTGCCGTGATTCTCGTCGAGTCGCAGAACGGTAGCCATAGCGGACGACGATACTCCGGCTATCTGCAGTGTAAATGCACGGTCTGGACCACGGGTAACGGGCGGCGCGGTGTACGCTGCTCCCGTTCCGTCGGGAGCAGCGTAGTTCCAGAGCGCCACTGCGATAGAGCCGTCACTGCGCCGCGTCGCCAGGGCAGAATCGGACTGGAGCGGAATGCGCTGATCCCCCAGCTGGTGCAACATGGCAAAGGCGTTGAAGGCGGGTTTGGGAATACCGTGCTCCGCCAGAATGCCGAATCCTCCGTAGAAGGGCGTTCGGACGACACCCTGCTCTTCGAAGACATCGGAGAAGGTCCAGTAGCTCATGGCTTCGGTCAGACCATCGCACTGGCTGATGGTCGTGGCGAGCCATGGCCCCATGTAGGTGGTGTCGGTGACGTTTGGCTCGTTGGCATAGCTGGCGTTGTATTCGCTGAAGATAAGCGGCAGCGAAGGAAACGGCGAAGCTGCGATCTCGTCATGCACCTTGCGGACCGCTCTGCATACCATGCGGTCGCGTGGAATCGCCTCATCGGTGTGGAAGACATCCTTCGCTGTGTCGTTGGCGTAGACGTGGCTGGTAACGAAGTCGACCGGGATGTTCTTCTCCTTGCAGTGGCGAAGGAAGTCGCTGGTCCACGCTGCCTGTGCTGTGGAAGGGCCGCCGACTCGCAGCCGCGAGTTGACCTTCTTGATCGCGAGTGCCGTGTGATCGTAAAGCTCAAAGTAGCTCTCCTGTGCCGGAGTGCCCTTCCAGAAATCGATGTTCGGCTCGTTCCACACCTCGAAGTCCCAGTGAGAGACCTCATCGAGGCCGTAACGGTCGACCAGGTGATGGACAAACGCGGTGATCATCGCGTCCCACTGGGTGTAATCACGCGGAGGGTTAACGTTGGGACGATACCAGAACGGGTGTGACGCCTCCGGCTGCGAGGAAAGTTTGCGGGGCATGAAGCTGAGTTCGACGAACGGACGCACCCCCTGCTCGAGCAGACCATCGTAGATCTGATCGATATAGGAGAAGTTATAGATTCCGGCGTTGTCGTTCGAAGCCTGGTCTTGCGCGCCGCGCATCTGGGCAAACTGGACGGGCTTACGGTCCGGGTCGTAGAGTCCCACTTCATCGTCGAAGATGCCATGAAACCGCACGCTGCGAAGCTCCGTAACGCGCTTAACGGTCTGGAGATCGCGGCGATATCCGTCGCGCAGCGACAGGATCGCTCGTCCTGATCCAAACATCTGTTCCCAGAAGTGTGGAAAGGGAGTCGTTTTGGCATGGGCATCGATCCGGATAGCTGTCGTTCCGGGATCTGTGATCTGCGCACCGATGGCAGGCAAGCTTGTCAATGCAAACGCTCCCAGGGTAAACAGGCTCAACCGTATGGCAAGTCGATCATAGAAGCGCTTCTTTTGGCAGGCAGGCATCGTCCGAATTCATCTCCACGTTCTATTTCTTCAACTTAAGATGCGGATTCAGCTAAACCGTCTCCTGTATTCCACAAAAGGGCTGTTGTCCGTATCCAGAGGACACCCATTGCCGAGAGCCGCGAATCTGGCCGCCCCGCATTCGCTTTCGAGGAGACATATCAGGACATTTCTGTATGGAAATTTCTTCCTGGGAGGCGTCTTGCAGATTTTTTTAAATTCATGCTTGACGAAGCCTCTTCGCGTCCTGCTTAATTGCAAGCGCAATTTTATGTCCGGTTTAGACAAACGTTTGTCTATTTTGAAATACAGCTCCCATCAGAGGTGCGGGAACGGCAGCCGGATTGAGGCAATTTTTACGGAGGCAACATCATGAAACGCTATTCCATATGGCTCCTGACGGTCTGGGCGGTGCTATGTCTGGCAGGAACGCAGGATACTGCGCATGCCCAGAGTATGAACGCCGGCGATATTCGAGGCATTGTGACGGACCCCAGCGGCGCCGCGATCCCCGATGTTACTGTCACGGTTCTCAACAAGAACACGGGAGTGTCGAAAAATTTCAACACCAACCAGGACGGTCTGTACGATACCTCCTCTATTGTTCCGGGCACCTACGAGCTGACCTTCAGCAAAGATGGATTTCAGAAGTTTGTCCGGTCCGGAATCACCATTCAGGTAGGTAATGTCACCGTCAATGCGCAGCTCAGTGTGGGTGCCGTAACGGAACAGGTCGTCGTGAATACCGATTTGCCCCTGCTCTCTACCGAGAACGCCGAGCAGACCACGACGCTGGAAGCCAAGACTATGGCGGAGCTTCCTCAAACAGGAACGCCGAACTGGGAGAACTTTACCATTCTGGTGCCAGGCGCAACGGGTGCGCCCGGCGGATCTCAGGGAGCTAAGAGCCCGGGACAGGAAGTGGCGGTCAACGGAAATCTCCCGTTTAGCACGGTTCTTGCGGACGGCGCTGCCATTACGCTGCCTTCCAGCGCTAACGCCGATGTGATGATCTTCGAGACCATCCAGGAAGTAAAGGTCAGTGCTTCGGCATTTTCTGCCCAGTATGGGGTTGGCGGCATCATGTTCAACCAGATCAGCAAGGGCGGAACGAACAGCTTCCATGGATCGGCCTATGAGTACTTTCAGAACGATGCCCTGAACGCTGCCAGCTATGCATTCGCCCACAAGACCAGGCAGCAGGCGATTGCCAAGGTTCGTTACAACAATTTTGGTTTCTCGGTAGGCGGACCGATCTTCAAAAAGAGACTCTTCTTCTTCTTCGATTACGACAAGATCATCAATCATGGCGCTGCAGCGCAGGGGTACAGAACCGTTCCTACGGATGCGATGCTGAATGGCGACTTTACTGGTCTGCCTACCATCTATGACCCGGCCACTACGGTTCTGACTCAGGCAACCGGGACTCGGCCGCTGCCCGGAGTTGCCGGCCAGACTCAGAAGTGCCCCTGTTACGACCGTCTCTCTTTCGCGCAGGAGTATGGCAATGGAAACAGGATTCCCGCGAGCCGGCTGGACCCGGTGGCCAAGGCTTCCGGGGCGCTCTTCCCCAGGCCCAATACTCCTCCGACCATCGCCAGCAATGGTCTTCCGCAGAATAATTTTTTCTATAACGTTCCCAACTCGCAGCCGTTCCAGAAGTTCTTTGGCCGGGCGGACTTCGACATCACGAGCAATAACCGTCTGACCATGACGGAGACAGCAAGCGATAATCCGGCCTTTTCCAATGGCGAGGGCTTCTGTCCTATCAACTGCCAGTCGCAGGACGTCAGCAGACACAACGCCCAGATTACCGATGTGTGGACGATTTCACCGAATGTCATCAATGAGCTACGGGTTGGTTATACCAACCAGATGAACTACTTTGTTCCCGCCTCGCTGGGCGAAGGTTATCCGGCAAAGCTGGGATGGCAGTTTGCGAAAGCTGACGTTTTACCGCAGTACAACATCAACCAGTTCTATACGATTCAGCCTGCAATCAATGCAGTCTACAAAGAGCACGTCTACGACCCCTCGGATGTTGTCACCCTTATCCGCGGCAAGCACATTCTCCACTTTGGTGGTGAATTCCTGTTCTTCCGCGACAATTCCACTGCCTGGGGAAATATCAATCCGGGCATCATGACCTACACCGGCCAATACACAGCTTCGACGAATGTAACGAATGGTACCGGGTTGTCGTACGCCGACTTCCTTCTAGGTCAGACAGAGAAGTGGAGTGCGCAGGTGACGCCGGAGTATGGCGGGCGTATGCGGTTACCCCAGGTGTTTGTCCAGGACGATTACAAAGTCACGCCAAACCTCACCCTCAACCTCGGTCTTCGTTATCAGATTCAGTCGGGCTGGGGTGAAGTGAAGGGTAATATGCGGGCCTTCGATCCGAAGGTTCAGAATCCGGCGACCGGCACCATGGGAGCCATGTGGTATGGCTCGACAAAGGCGAATGGGCGTACGACGTTGCAGGCTCCTGTCTACAACACGTTTCTTCCCCGTGTAGGTTTTGCGTGGCTGATGCATCCTGACACGACGCTTCGCGGCGGGTTCGGTCTGTATGCCTACAACTGGAGTCTGGATACCTACGGCGGTGGTATGGGAGGAGCGTTTGGCACGCAGGGCAACCTTGAAGACCAGGCGCCCAATGTAAATCCGGTCGTTGTGCTGGGATCGTCCGGCGCAAATCTGCCGTACCTGAATGCGACGACTGCCCCGGAGGGATTCAACGGACAGCAGGTGTCCTACAACCAGTATCACTCTCCTGTGGGTGGTTCCTATCAGTGGAACCTGAGTCTGCAGAAACAGGTGGGATCGGATTTGGTGATGGAACTGGCCTATGTCGCCAGCCACGGTCACGATCTGCCGTTTCCTGTGGATATCAACCAGGTTCATAAAGAGAACCTGACGCCAAATGACACGGGTGCTCGACCGTACCCGCAGTATCGCGGGATTCAGGGCAGCACCAACAATGCGCTATCAAACTACAACTCGCTCCAGGCGATCATTCAGAAGCGCATGTCGCATGGTTTGAGCTTCAACTTCAGCTATGTCTGGTCACACTTTATGAGCGACATGGATTCGTCTGGATGGGGAAGCCGGGCGGGCGCCCAGAACTATCAGGACGCCTACAACCCCAGGGCGAACTATGCAAACTCGAACTTTGACGTGAGAAACGCCTTTAAAGGCAACGTGGTGTATCAGCTTCCTTTCGGGAGAGGACGCCAGTTCCTGAACAACAACATGTTCCTGGATGAGGTGATTGGTGGATGGCAGGCTTCGGGCACACTCACACTTCTGAGCGGCCAGCCCTTCACGGTGTACATGGACCAAAATGCATCGTCGTACACGCTTACCTCCAATGGCAGGTGGTATCCCAACCTGGTTGGAACACCCACGTTGTCGAATCGTGGGGCTTTCCATGGAACGAACCAGTGGTTCAACGAGGCGGCTTATGCGCAGCCGACTCCAGGAACCCTGGGCACGAATGGCAGGAATTCGCTGAATGGGCCCGGACTGAGCAACGTGAACTTCTCGCTTGGCAAGTCGTTCTCTATCTGGGAGAACGTGAAGTTCCAGGTACGGGCGGATGCCAGCAACATCTTCAATCATCCGAGCTTCGGGTTGCCCAACGGTGCCCTTACGCTCACTTCAGGAGCCGTCAACACCGGAACTTCGACCATCCGATCGACTACGGTCGGCGGTCGTACGATGCAGTTGAGCGGCCGCATCACGTTCTAACGATGATTGGGATGGCGAGTAATCGCCATCCCACTTTTTTCCCTCCACTGCCGCTCGGCGGGCGTATGGTCGTGAGATGAAGGTCCGGGCTGTCTTTCTGTTCTTCTGTCTCTCTGTTGCAAATTGCGGCATGGCCCAGCAGGCTGCTTCTGCCGGCGAGGCCAGCGCCCATCAGCAACGGGCACATCAATATTTGAATCAGAAAAAAACAGACCTGGCGGCGAAAGAGTTCGCTGCAGTTCTCGCGACTGATCCGAAGAATCTGGATGCGCAGGCCAATCTTGGGGTTTTGCTTTACTTCAAGAAGGATTATGAGGGCGCCGAACCGCATCTTCGGAGTGCCGTCGAACAGAAGCCCGACCTGACGAAGATTCGTGCGCTTCTGGGCATGTGTGAGCGGCGTCTCGGAAAGATGGACGATGCCAGGAAGGATCTGGAGGCGGTCGTTGGCCAGCTTGACGACCCCAGCATCCGCACGGAAGTTGGCCTTGAGCTGATTGAGATGGACACGGCCAGCCACGATCTTCCGCGCGCCGCTTCCGTTGTGGAGCTGCTGCGTCAGAAGAGTCCTGCCGATCCTCGCGTCCTGTACGCAGCCTACCGAATCTATACCGACCTCGCCGGTGAGGCGCTGCTGGGCCTTTCGCTGGCGGCTCCGGACTCCGGCCAGATGTACCAGGCCATCGCGCACGAACTGGTGCAGCAACGTGACATGAATGGCGCCATCACCGATTTTCGTAAGGCGATCGCGGCAAATCCCGATCTGCCGGGAATCCATTACGAGTTGGGAGAGGCCCTTCATTCCTCCGACGATCTAACCCTGCGCGCCGAGGCCGAAGAGCAGTACAAGATGGCGGTTGCCGCCAATCCATCCGACGAAAAAGCCATTACGCGCCTGGGAGATGTGGCCTTCGACAAGGGTGACCTCGATGGCGCTGCTGTTTCCTACAAGAAGGCTCTGGCGCTGGCGCCTGGCGATGCAGATGCGCTGATCGGACTGGCGCGGGTCTATACCGAGAAAAACGATCTTCAGGCCGCCGCTCCATTGCTGGAGCGCGTCGTGAACGCAGACGTATCGAATGTGCAGGCTCACTACAGGCTCAGCGTCGTTTATCGCAGGCTGAAACGGCCTGAAGATGCCAAACGCCAGCTGGAGCAGTACCAGAAGTACAAGGAGATGAAGGAGAAGCTAAGAAAGATCTACAAGAACCTGCGGCTCGAAGACACAGATGCCTCGCCGGACAACGAGGGGCGCTGATGGGTATCCGGTACGACGGGCAGTTCTGGTTCTGCATTGCTGTTGGCCTGTTTTGCTGTCGATTTGCGGCAACGCAAACGAGTCCTGCTGGGGCTGCGGGCCCTCCGGGGAGAGCTCCTGAACTGGTCGATATCACTGCATCCACGCAGATCCATTTCGAGCACCTGGCCAGCCCCGAGCAGAGATACATCGTCGAATCGATGGGTGGAGGCGTTGCGCTGCTGGACTACGACGGCGACGGGTGGCTCGATATCTACTTTACGAATGGCCCGAGTGTCGCGATGGCTCTCGAAGGAAAGAAGGCCAGGAGCGCTCTCTACAGGAACAACCACGATGGAACTTTTTCCGACGTCTCGGCCAAGGCGGGCGTAGAGTACCCCTGCTGGGCTATGGGAGCAGCGACCGGCGACTACAACAATGATGGGCATCCCGATCTGGTGGTGAGTTGCTTTGGAGGTGTCATCCTCTACCGTAATAACGGCGACGGCACGTTTACCGATGTCACAAAGCAGACGGGCCTGGATAAGGACACTGGCTGGGCGACCGGCGTCACGTTCGGAGACTACGACGGCGATGGCAAGGTGGATCTGTTTGTGCCGCACTATGTCGACTTTGACCTGAAAGATCTTCCCACCTTCGGATCCCGTAAGACCTGCCAGTACCACGAGGTTCCGGTTCAATGCGGTCCTCGCGGACTCAAGGGCTATCCAGATACGCTCTACCACAATAACGGCGACGGTACTTTTACCGAGGTGGCAAGGTCAGCCGGTGTCGACGATGCCAAACGATTCTTCGGACTTGGAGCTGTATGGTCCGACTTCGATAACGACGGGAAGATCGATCTGTTTGTGGGCAACGATGGAGAGCCAAACTACCTGTACCACAATGAAGGAGGCGGCCACTTTCGCGAGGTCGGATACGATGCCGGCGTTGCCGTTAGCGACGACGGAATCGAGCAGGCCAACATGGGGCTTGCTCTCGGTGACTACATGCACACCGGTCGCATGAGCGCTGCGATTACGCATTTCAGCGACGAATATGCTGTTCTGTACCGCAACGATGGCAACCTGAGCTTTAGCGAAGTGTCGCATGCAGCCGGTATTGCGCGCCCGACGGAACGCTTCGTCGGATGGGGAGACGCCTTTGTCGATCTGGACAATTCCGGATGGCTCGATCTTGTCCTGGTGAACGGTCATGTCTATCCGCAGGTCGACAATGCAGCCGTGGGGACTGCCTACCGCGAGCCCAAGCTGGTCTTCGAGAACCAGCGCAATGGCACCTTTAAAGATGTGAGTGCGCGGATAGGGGCAGTGGTTACGACCCCGCAGGTAAGCCGGGGAATGGCGGTTGGGGATCTCTTTAATCGCGGCAGGCTCGACCTGGTTATTGAAAACTTAACGGGGGGACCCCTGATCCTGGAAGCCAGACCGAATCCATCCAATCACTGGATCAGCATCGCCCTCGAAGGCACCCCATCAAACCGGATGGCATTGAACGCGCGTGTTTTTGTTACGGCTGGCGGCATGCGACAGATGGATGAAGTTCGTAGCGGAGGCAGCTATCTTTCCCAGAGCGACACGCGGCTCCACTTTGGACTCGGATCTGCCAGCCGCGTCGATAAGCTGGAGATCCGATGGCCTGACGGAAGCTCACAGGTCTTTCAGAATGTAGCGGGTGACCGTTTCTATCAGATTCGGGAAGGGCAAAAACTCACCGAGGAAGCGAATCATTAAGGAATCACGGTGTGGCGGGCGACCTTCTTCTTTGCTGACTCCCGCGCTGGAGCTGTCGACTCCCGCACGATCAGCTCAGGCTCCACCTGGACGGAATCCGGAATCGCTTCGCCGCTCAGCTTCTTTAGTAGCAGCTGTGCCGCCGTGGCGCCCATCTTCTGCAAGGGCTGCCGGATGGTCGTCAGGCTGGGTACCTGGTACGCAGCTGACTGAATATCATCGAAACCGAGGACGGAGACGTCGTCAGGTACCCGCAGGCCCGACTCATGCAGCGCCCGGATGGTCCCCATCGCCGCGACGTCATTGAAGCAGAGCACTGCAGTGAAGGGCCGCCCGCTCTTGATCAGTTTGCGGATCCCGGGATAGCTGATCTCTGGCGAATGAGAGTCCTTGGATAGATAGATCATCAGCTCTTCATGCAGCTCCATCCCTAGCTCGCGTGCGGCGTTAAGGCTGGCGAACCATCTTGTATCCGCATCTGAGCTGAAGGGCTGCCCATGCATAAAGGCGATCTTTCTGTGGCCAAGCTCGCGCAGATGAGCCAAAGAAAGCCGCGCCGCATGATCCTCGTCGAGGAAGACGTTTGAGACCCCGGGAAGCACGTTGTGCCCCGCAACCGTCACCGTAGGCAGCGGCGGCGGCTCATCGAGATGCGTGTCGATGGCGACGATGCCATCCACTCCCCTGGCGCGAAGCAGACTGGGATAGGCATTGACCAATTCCTTACGGTGGCGATGGTGCACGGTGAAGTAAAAATAATCCTTCCCCATCAAAAGATCGCCAACGCCGGACAGCACCTGTGAGTGATAGCCTTCGCCCAGCTCGGGAAGCAGGATGCCGATCGTCTGCATACGCTTGCCCTGCAGGGTCCGAGCGATCATGCTGGGCCTGTAGTTGAACTTCTCCGCCGCCGCCTTCACTCGCGCCCGTGTCGATTCGGGAATGGAACGGCCGGGAGTGTTATTCAGGACGAAGGATACCGTTGACGGGCTCAGGCCAAGATATTCGGCCAGCATCTTCAGATTTGCGTGGCGAGGCCCATTAGCGTTCGGTGGCGGCTTTTGCATGGCGAAACGTACTACGTTAACAACGGCAATGGCTTAACAATAGCAGCGAAGTTCGAAAGATCAATTGGCGACACCGACAGATCCGGCATCAGTCTGCGGAAGCCTGTCTTTCTGAAATACGAAGAGGCGCGGATTTTGGTTCCAGATAATAGACAAATAGACAAACGTTTGTCTAAACTTGTCCGACCGTGCTTCTCCAAAATAGCTGTCGTGCCGCCTTCGGGGGCCGTCACCGCTGCTGGCCTTGTGGTACGAAATCTCGCGAATCCTGGAGTATTGTTCAAGATGGCCTCGCTCTCTCTCGGTTCCCAATCGCGCCGGTTTTTATTCGCGGGTGTCTTGTGTTGTCTTTTGTTTGCTGCGGACCACGTAACAGCGGCTGCTGATAAAGTTACGCATACTCGCCAGGGCTCAACCACCGATGCGGACCACTTCGTCGATGCCCTGCTGGCCAGGATGACTCTCCAGGAAAAGATCGGGCAGATGTCGCAGATTGCTCTGAATTCTCCTGAGGGACCCAAGCGAGATGAACTGATCCTCCACGGAGAGGTTGGCTCCATGCTCTTTGTTCGCGATCCCCAGGAGATCAATCGCCTGCAGCATCTTGCGGTCGAGAAGAGCCGCCTTCACATCCCCATCCTCTTCGGATTTGACGTGGTGCATGGGTATCGCACCGTCTATCCCGTGCCGCTGGCTCTCGCGGCCTCGTGGGATCCTGCCACGGTCGAGAAGGCCCAAAGGATGGCTGCGCGCGAGGCAAGCTCCGTCGGAATCCGCTGGACCTTTGCCCCCATGGTCGATATTGCGCGCGATCCCCGGTGGGGGCGAATGATGGAAGGGGCAGGTGAAGATCCTTATCTCGGCTCCCGCATGGCCGAGGCTCAGGTGCGCGGCTTTCAGGGAGACGATCTCAGCGCCCCGGACAGCATCATGGCCTGCGTCAAGCACTTTGCCGGTTACGGCGCGGCAGTCGGCGGTCGCGATTATGACTCCTCCGACATCTCTGACGAGCAGATGCAGAATATCTATCTGCCGCCATTCCATGCGACTGTCCATGCGGGAGCGGCTTCCGTTATGAGCGCCTACATGGACCTCAACGGCGTTCCGGCCACAGGGAATCGATGGCTCCTGCACGATGTCTTGCGGAAAGACTGGGGATTCCATGGCCTTGTCGTCAGCGACTGGGACTCTGTTCCCAGCCTCGTTACGCACGGTTTCGCCGCAACTCCTGAGGATGCGGCTGTTCGCGCCGTCAATGCGGGGGTTGATATGGAGATGACCTCGACATCCTTTCGCACCTACCTGGCCGATGCTGTGAAGAAGAAGCTGGTCACCGAAAGTACCATCGACGATGCTGTGCGATCGATTCTGCTCGCGAAATACAAGTTAGGGTTGTTCAAGAACCCGTACGTCTCCCTGGAGCGCTCGCAGAAGGAACTTGTCTCTCCGGAGCAGCGCAGTGTTTCCCGCGCTATCGCTGCGAAAACAGCAGTGCTGCTTCGGAACGAGAACCATCTTCTTCCGCTCAAGAAAGATCTGCGCACGATTGCGCTGATCGGGCCGCTCATCGAATCGCAACCCGACGTAATGGGCTCCTGGAGCCTGGGGGCTCACCCGCAGGACACGGTGACAGTCGTGGAAGGACTCAAGCGTTCGCTTGCGTCCACTGGAACAAAGCTGCTCGCGACAAAAGGCGTTGAGATCGAACGCGGTCAACCTTCCATCTTCGACGATCAGTTTCCCAGCCCCAAGCCAACTCTGACGACCGATGCGCAGAAGCAGGCAGAGTTCAACCACGCTATCGATCTCGTCAGGCAGGCGGATGTCGCGGTGCTGGTCCTTGGCGAGGCCCAGACGATGAGTGGAGAGCGTGCTTCACGATCCACGCTTACGCTGCCTGGAAAGCAGGAGCAGTTACTGGAAGCCGCCGTAGCGACCGGCAAGCCGCTTGTACTGGTCCTGGTGAACGGCCGTCCGCTCAACATCACCTGGGCCTCTCAGCACGTGCCGGCGATTCTCGATGTGTGGTATCCGGGAACGGAAGCTGGGGACGCTATTGCGGACCTGCTCTTCGGCGATGCCGTGCCGGGCGGTAAGCTGCCTGTCACCTGGCCGCGCAGTGTGGGCCAGGTGCCCATCTACTATGCGCGAAATCTTACGCAGATTCCCAACGATCCTGACACCCGCTACTGGGACGGCTCCAGCGCCCCGCTCTATCCTTTCGGTTATGGACTCAGCTATACGACCTTCTCCCTGTCGGATTTGAGGACGAGCGCGAAGGCAGTTCAGGCGGGAGAATCGGTGGATGTTTCGATCGATGTACGGAACACCGGAAGCGTTATCGCCGACGAGGTGGTGCAGCTTTATACGCATCAGCGTGCAGGTTCTGCCTCGCGACCGGTCCGGGAGCTGAAGGGGTTTCGCCGGATTACCCTGAAGCCGAGCGAGCGCCAGACGGTTACCCTTAAGCTCGACACGCATGATCTTGGATTTTGGAGCACGCAGACCCGCAGCCGGTCGATTGAGCCTGGAGTGTTCGATCTCTGGGTGGGAACCGACTCAAACGCAACTGAGCACACAACCCTGGAAGTTACGCCGCAACGTTAGTGGAACCGTTCGCTACGAGGGATCGCAACCATGTTTGTTCGCCAGCTTCTTGCTATCGTCATGCTTTCGCTCGCTTCGCTGACAGCGAGCGCGCAGTTTGCACACACTCAAGGAAAACAGATCGTCGACGGCAGCGGAAAGCCTCTCCTGCTGCGAGGAACGAGTCTGGGCAACTGGATGGTTCCCGAGGGATACATGTGGCTTTTCGATGGAGGACCACAGTCGGCCCGCGAGATCGAGGACCTCGTTCTGGAGCTTCTCGGACCGGAAAAGTCGCAACAGTTCTGGCAGGAGTATCGCGAGAGCTATGTAACGCGCGCCGACATTCACCTGCTCCATCAGGCCGGCTTCAACTCGATTCGAATTCCGATGCATTACAAGTTTTTTGAGACAGAAGATGCTGAAGGCTTTCGTCTCGTGGATCGAGTCGTCAGTTGGGCGCACGAGGAAGGGCTTTACGTCATCCTCGACATGCATGCAGCTCCCGGAGGGCAGACCGGCACCAATATTGATGACAGCCACGGCTATCCCTGGTTATTCGACAGCCCCATGGAGCAGGCTCATCTGGTAACTGTATGGGAGCGGATCGCGCGCCATTACCAGAACAACCCAACAGTGCTTGGCTACGACCTGCTCAACGAGCCTATTCCGCACTATCCATCGTTACGCCCGTTGAATGCGAAACTCGAACCTCTCTATAAGAAGCTGGCAATTGCCATTCGTGGGATCGACAAGCACCACATCTTCTTCCTCGGAGGCGCGCAGTGGGATACCAATTTCTCGGTCTTCGGTGCGCCGTTTGACAGCAATACAGCCTACAGCCTGCATAAATATTGGATGCCGGTAGAACAGTCCGCCGTACAGAGCTATGTTGATTTTCGCAACCGGTACAACGTTCCGCTGTGGCTCGGTGAATCCGGCGAAAACACCGATGAGTGGATCTCGCAGTTCCGTCAGCTGCTTGAAAAGAACGATATCGGCTGGGCGTTCTGGCCGTACAAGAAGCTTGAAAAGAACTCGGCGGTTGTCACCGTTACGCCACCCGAGGGATGGGACAAGATCGTAGCCTTTGCAAAGCTCCCCAGAGGCATGGCCAATGTGGAAGCTCGTCTGAAGGTCCGCCCGGATCAGGAGACGATCAATCGCGCCTTTGACGGCCTGCTCCAGAACATAAAGTTAGAACATTGCCACATCAACCAGGGGTATCTCTCCGCCCTTGGCCTCAAACAGGTTTCTGCGGACAACAGATAAAAATTTCGGCTCGAAGCGGTCGATAAAACTTGGAGGACTTGAATGACACGAAGAGATCTCTCGATCTGGTGCGCTGCGCTGGTTATGGCTTTTGCACCGGTATCCCTCAGCGCCCAGCAGGCCTCCCTCTGGCTGACCACGCCGGACCGCTCCGCGCTGCTGCAGAAGCAGCCGGGCAGTCTCTCGTTTTCTGAAAGCGCCGCCCAGGGGCAGTTGATCGATGTCGATGACAGGCAGAGGTACCAGACGATCGATGGTTTTGGCTTTGCGCTCACAGGCGGCAGCGCCCAGTTGATCGCCCACATGGATGCGGAGTCCCGCGTGGCCTTGCTGAAGGAATTGTTTTCGACCGAAGGAAATGGTATCGGTGTCAGTTATCTGCGGGTCAGTGTAGGTTCGTCTGACATGAACGACCATGTCTACTCCTACGATGATCTTCCCACGGGGCAGACCGATGTGAAGATGGAGGAGTTCAGTCTCGATCCGGACCGTGCAGACGTCATTCCAGTCCTCAAACAGATTCTGACCATCAATCCGAAGATCAAGATTCTCGCGTCGCCATGGTCTGCTCCGCTCTGGATGAAGACGACTGGCGTGGCGCGCGGTGGGGTGCTGAAGCCGGAGTACTTTGATGCCTATGCGCTCTACTGGGTCAAGTACGTCCAGGGCATGAAGGCCGAAGGCATCAACATTGATGCCATGACCATACAGAACGAGCCGCTGAACGAGAAGAACACGCCCAGCATGCTGATGCTTGAATCGGAGCAGGCGGACTTTATCGCAAGCCATCTGGGACCGGCCTTCAAGAAGGCAGGTATCAAGACCAAGGTCGTTCTCTACGACCACAACCTCGACCACCCGGCCTACCCTCTCGCCATCCTGAAAGATAAGAAGGCAAATAAGTATGTGGATGGCACGGGATTCCATCTCTATGGCGGAACGGTTGAGGCGTTTGACCAGGTTCACAATGCTTTCCCGAAGAAGAATCTCTACTTTACAGAGCAGTCGGTAACAGAGCGTCCCGGCACAGCCGAGATGCGTATCGCACAGCCTGTTGCCCAGATCGTGATTGGGGCGACGCGGCACTGGAGCAGGAACGTTCTGCTATGGAACCTTGCGGCTGACCCGCAGGCAGGCCCGCACACCAATAACGGCGGTTGCTCCGGCTGCTATGGCGCTCTGACGATCGACGGCAACAAGGTAACTCGGCTTGTGGCGTACTACACCATCGCGCAGGCATCGAAGTTTGTACCAGACGGTTCGGTGCGGATCAACTCGCAGCCCTCAGATGCTCTTCCGAATGTGGCGTTCGAGACTCCGGATGGTAAAACGGTGCTTCTGGTGGCAAACACCGCAACTGCACAGGCTGAGTTTGGTGTGAAGTTTCATGGAAAGATCTTCAAAACGTCCCTGCCTGCCGGATCGGTGGGGACCTATGTCTGGTAAGAACCTTTGAGGGAGAGGCCGAGAGGATGAGCAGAAGATTCTGGTTGAGCATTGCGAGTGCTGCAGTTGTGATGGCGTCCACGGTTTCGTGGGCTTCGGAGTCGTTCTATCGACTGCGGTTGGACGATAAGAAAGCTGTCTCCCTCACGCGCAACCAGGACGGTCTGCACGGAGATGGCATCGGCGATGATACAGACGCGATTCAGCAGGCCATCGACAAGGTACAGGAGACGACCGGACAGGGCATCGTCTTTTTGCCGGAGGGCCGCTACAGGATCTCGAAGACGATCTTTCTCTGGCCGGGGGTGCGGCTGATCGGATGGGGCGCGCATCGGCCCGCTCTTGTGCTCGGGAAGAATACGCCGGGCTATCAGGACGGCATGGGTTACATGCTGATGTTCACGGGCAACCGTCCGCACACGAATGCAGCGCCGATCCGGCAGGGAAGACCGCAGCCGCCGATCCCAGGTGTCGTGCCGTTGAATCCTTCTATCGCGGATGCGAATCCGGGAACGTTCTACTCCGCAGTCAGCAATATTGACTTTGATATCGAGGACGGGAATCCTGCAGCGGTAGGCGTGCGGTTTCACGCCGCGCAGCACTGCTATCTCACGCACATCGACTTCCACATCGGGTCGGGTCTGGCCGGAATTCACGACGCCGGAAACGAGTCTGAGGACCTTCACTTCTACGGTGGTCAATATGGCATCATGACGCGCAAGCCCTCGCCGGGATGGCAGTTTACGCTGCTCGATTCGACCTTCGAAGGTCAGAGCAAGGCTGCCATCAAGGAGCATGAAGCAGGTTTGACGCTCATCCGTGCGCATATCAGCAAGACCCCGACTGCTATCTCCATCGATCCGACATACGCGGAGGAGCTTTGGGTGAAGGATTCGCAGTTTGAAGATCTCACCGGTCCGGCCGTGATCGTCAGCAACGATCGTGGACTGCGCACCGAGATCAATCTAGAAGACGTCGTCTGCCGCCACGTTCCCACTCTCGCGATGTTCCGCGAGAGTGGGAATACGCTGCCGGGTCGGGGAGAGATGTACCGCGTCAACGCTATGACACACGGCCTCACTTTTGTCTCTCCTTCTGCGCAGGGCGAGGTGAAGACTCACTACGATGCCAGCTCGCTCAGTTCGATGCCCGCACCTGTGGCATCCGATATTGCGAAGCTTCCGCCGCAGGAGAGCTGGGTCAACCTGCAGACGCTGGGCGCGAAGGGCGACGGAACGACTGATGATACTGCGGCGATCCGCCAAGCGATTGCGTCGCATCGTGCGATCTATATTCCGTCAGGCCGTTACATCGTCACCGACACCATCACGCTTCGCCCCGATACGGTGCTGATCGGGTTGAATCCGTCGACGACGCAGTTTGATATTCCGGATTCAACCCCGGCGTTCCAGGGGCCCGGTTCCCCCAAGCCGCTTCTGGAAACTCCCAAGGGCGGAACGAACATCGTGACCGGCATCGGGCTTTACACCAACGGAATCAACAGCCGCGCCGTAGCGGCGAAGTGGATGGCGGGCAAGGATTCTTTGATGGACGATGTCCGTTTTCTGGGAGGACACGGCACCTTTGTGCCCGACATGTCGCCTATCTATAACAACACTCATACAGCCGATACGGACATTCATCGCCGCTGGGATAGCCAGTATCCGAGCCTGTGGGTGACGGACGGCGGCGGCGGAACCTTCGCTAATATTTGGACGCCAAGCACATTTGCCCAGGCGGGCATGATGATTTCGAACACGACGACTGAAGGTCGTGTCTATGAGCTTTCGAGCGAGCACCATGTTCGCAACGAGGTCAAGATCGATCACGCCTCCAACTGGAAGATCTACGCGCTGCAGACGGAAGAGGAGCGGGGAGAAGGGCCGTTCTGCCTGCCGTTGTCGATTGAGAACTCCAGCAACATCACGGTTGCGAACTATCACAGCTATCGGGTTGTGAGCAGCTATCAACCCTTCCTGAATGCGATCCACGTGGCGAACTCGCACAATATTCGCCTGCGCAACATTCACGTCTATGGTGACAACAAGGTCTCCTTCGACAACTCCGTGGTAGTCGAGGACGGAGAGCCGGAGCTTGTCCGCAACCGTGAGTTCGCCTGGATGACGATCGATACTTCAAAGGCCGATCACGAGGCGGCTGCGGCGAAGTCTTCGTCCGTACTGGCGCAGGGTGCAGAGGTGAAGCGGCTCACGGGAGGCTTCTACAACATCTCCGGCGCCGCGGTCGATCCTGCGGGACAGCTTTATTTTGTCGACGCGCACTGGCAGCGCATCTATCGCTGGCTGCCGGAACAGAACCGCGCAGAGATTGTTCGGGACAGCCCGCTCGACCCGGTGCAACTTGCCTTCGACAAGGCTGGTGATCTGATGGTGGTCTCTTATGACGGCGACGGGACGGTGTACAGCTTCCGGCCCGATGCACTGGACCAGGAGGTCACGCTACTGAAACCCGAGAAGGCCACAGCACGAGAAGGCGCGACGTCTGTACTGCCTTTGAATTACTGGAGGAATGAGAACGATTTTGTAACGGCTATTTCAGCTGCAAAACCGTACCAGTATGTCTCGCCGGATGGCTCGACTTTTATTCCTGCGGGAGCGGATTTTGCTAAAGGTGCGCTCTACTACGGCATCAAGATGGCTGACGTGCTGCGTGCTTTTGGGCTGGGAAGAGCCGAGCCGGGCAAACTCTTTTACGTCAGCGACGAAAGTTATCAGAAGACGTACGCAGCCGAGGTCGGTCCGGATGGCACGCTGAAGAACCTTAAGCTGTTTGCGGAAGCTGGCGGCGAGAGCGTCACACAGGATGCAAAAGGGAACGTCTACATCGCGGCAGGCCAGGTTTATGTCTACAACCCCGCAGGTGAGCTGATCGATATGATCAAGGTCCCGGAGCGCCCGATTGATCTCGTGTTTGGGGGCAAGGATGGGAAGACGTTATTCATCCTGGCTCGGACTTCGCTTTATAGCGTGCAGGTCAAGGAGTAGCCTCCTCAGCAGCGGAAGTGAGAGGCTCAGTTTTTGGGATGAGATTGTGTTCCTTCAAGCGCCAGGTCTGAGGCTGTGGTCATGGGAGGCGGTTCGAGCTTTGCTCGAATGAATCCCATCTTTGCGACGATGAGATCGTCGCGAAGATGGGGCACCCGGTTTGTGGCGATGCGCAGGTGTGTATTGGCGAGTGGGTCGAAACCGCAGATTCTTCGACTGCGCTCCGCTCAGGATGACACCCTGTTACTTTCTATAGCCACCGTCCGTGAAATGAAGTTAGTGAATGATGATGAGGACGAGGGCGTTGGGTTCCAAGCTTACGGCTAGCTGATTGTCTTTGAGGCGGGTCTGCTCCGGAGTTGGGAGCGCTGTGGCTTGATTGAGTTGCTCGACCTGTTTTGGAGTGGGGTAGTCGGGCTTACCGATCTTTGCGTACTCGGGGAGGACGTTTCCGTGTTCGTTGTCGACGCGCTGGATGGATACGGTGGCGTCTGCAGGGATGCCTTGCAGGGTGAGCGTTATGCTGCGGGTTTTGCCATTGCGCAGGGATTCGGGGGCGGGATCGACGAGGTTCCAGAGGGCGATCTTCAGTTGGCCGTTTGCTGATCTGGTGACGATGATGTCCTTCGCCGGATTGGCAATGCGGCGATCGCCGAGTTGATGGAGCAGGGCAAAGTCATAGTAGCTGGGTTTGTTGACGCCGAACTCGGCACGCAGGCCAAACTGCCCGATGAAGGGTCTCGGACCGGGGCCGCCCTCTTCGAAGACGTCGGAGAAGGTCCAGAAGGACATCATGTCGACCATGCCGTCGCACTGACGCACGGTGTTGGCGAGAGCAGGCCCGACGAAGGTGGTGTCGCGGGACTGGTTGTGGCCGGCGACGTTCCACTCGGTCCAGAAGAGCGGAAGGGTGGGTTTGCCGACGGCCTTCATCTGGTTGCGGACTTTTTCGACGGCGCGACAAACTTGCTGGTCCATGGGGAGATCTTTGGGCACGCCGGGATCATCGGGGAACATGTTTTCGACAGTGTCGTCAGCGTAGCCGTGGGTGGAGACGAAATCGACGGGGATCTGGTTTTCAGATGTGTGCTTGAGGAATGCCGGAACCCATTGCGCGGCGGCGGTTGCAGGGCCGCCAACGCGCAGGCGCGGGCTGACGGCCTTCAGGTCGCGGGCGGTGTGGTCGTAGAGCTCGAAGTAGCTTCGCTGGCGGGGAATGCCGCCCCAGAAGTCGATGTTGGGCTCGTTCCAGACCTCGAAGTACCACTGCGAGACCTCGTCGATGCCGTAGCGGTTAACGAGGTTTTTGGCGAAGGCGGTGATCAGGCCGTCCCACTTCTCCATGGACTTGGGCGGAGAGACGTTCTGCTTGTACCAGAAGGGGTGAAGGGCGTCGGGGTTGAAGGCGAGCTTCTTCGGCATGAAGCTGATCTCGACGACGGGGCGGACGCCGTTGGCGAGCAGGTTGTCGTAGATCTGGTCGACGTAGGCGAAGTTGTAGACGGGGTTGCCGCGCTCGTCCTCGTTGTAGACGCCGAGTTCGTCGTGGAGGATGGCGTGGAAGCGGACGTAACGGAAGCCGGTGACCTGCTTCACGGCCTTGAGATCGTTGAGGTAGTTCTGGCGGAGGACGAGAGCAGCGCGGCCGGAGCCGAACATCTCTTCCCAGAAGTGAGGAAAGGGCGTGGTGGGGGCGTTGGCGTTGATCTGGATGGTTTGCTGGGCGAAGAGGGGAAGGCAGAGAAACAATAGAAGAACTTTTAAAGCACAAAGCTGGGTAAGGTTCATTCGACCAATACTTTCTCTGAAGAAAAGGCGCCCATGAAGGCGCCTTTTTTAGAAAGACCTGACTATATAGGGCTAATTCCGCCACCGAAATCTCCTGCAACGTTTTGTCGAACTTCGGAGTTTTGGTAAATGAAACCGCCTCCTTCATCGTAAATAGCGAAGAGAGTGTATTCCCCAGGACTGATAGAGAGATTTAGATGACAACTCGCCGAACCATCGTTGCCTAGAATGCTGCTGCAAGAACCGAAGCAAGATGATGGAGGTTGTCCTCCAAGAGTGTAAGTACAAAGTTCTACTGTTACACTTCCAACCGAAACACCCGTAAGGTTGTCAGTCTGGTAAACAGTTGTGCTAATCTCCGGAAACGGTCCTCCTGGAATGCTATTGAAAATGATTGTTGTAGGAATCTGTTGAGCGCGGATTGGATTATTCATAAATAGCCACATAAACGTAAAAAGGATAAGCGTTAGTCTATTCATTGTCGGTGCCCTTTCAATAATCAGAAGCTGAGCCGGGCCTGGAATTCAATGGTTCGTGAAGCAAGGGCCGTTTTGGCTTGGCCGAAGTTGGTGCTAGTGATCGTCGTATTGTCATCTCCGGTATTGAACGGAGTTATGTTGGTCTGATTGAAAACATTAAAGAACATGGCGCGAACTGTCAGACCAGCGTTCTCGCCGAAGATGGTGTTGTGAGGAATGCCGAAGGTTTTCTGGGCATCCATATCGGTGTCGAAGTAGTTTGGACCGCGAACACTGTTGCGTCCGACACCGGGAGGCGGAGGGGTTCCGAGCGCGGGGTAGGTGGGGACGGTGTAGTAGGCGAGCCCTCCGTTTGGGAACTGGCCTGCATTCTTGAAGGTGTCGTTGCTGGTGTCGCCAGTTCCTCTTGCAATCTGGGTGCCGGGACGAAGTGTGCAGTAGTTGCTGCCGACGTAGACGACGTTGCATCCGGTGTTGGAGTAGACGGGAGTCCAGGGAAAACCTGTGTGATACTGGACGATCCCACTGATTTGGAGACCTCCAAAAATGCCCTCAAGCAGACGATTATTGGGAAAGAACTTCGGGGCGTAAGTGCCGAAGAGCTTGGCGTTGTGGGTGATGTCGTAGTCCGCCGGCCCATAGGCAAAGCGGTTGTCGTAGGGATACTGATCGATGTAGTAGTCCTGGGACGCTGTATCCATAATCTTGCCCCAGCGATATTGTCCGGTGATCGAAAAATTATGCGACATATCGTGTCGGATCTCAGCGAGAAACGCATGTGAACTGGCGGTCGCGTCATTGGAGTAATAGCTGAGCGAGCTGATGGATGGATTCAGATTTGGGTAGTAGATCCAGTTAAGATTGTTTTGCCGGGTATAGTGGCGCGAGATACTTCCTTGATAGCCGGCGCTAAGAACCCAACGAGGGGCCACTGCGTACTCTACTCCCAGCGACATCTTGTAAGTCATCGGTGTTGGCAGATCCTGCTGGATACCGGTGATCTGGAGAGGTGCGCCTCCAATTGGCAGTCCGTTGGAGCCGAAGGTTGCAATGGCAGCAGGATTCGATGGGTAGCCATTGATATCTGTCGGGCTGCCTGATGCGGAGTACTGGACTCCAGGGCAGTTGGTCAGCGTCGTATCGAGACACACAGCATTGACGTTCGTGACGAGCGGAGGATTCGAGCGTCCGTTCAGTGTGACGGCTTGCTGCATTCTGTTGTATGCGATACCAAAACCACCTCGAACAACGGCTAGATGATTGGAAGAAGGATTGATAGAGTATGCAAAGCCGACCTGCGGTCCCCAGTTATTTGGGCTGGTCTTATAGAGATCGCCACCGACCTTCATCGTGAGACCGGTAAGGGTCTGCGCCCCCATGCCGAGAACGGGATTGCTAATGTTTCCATTCTTTTCTGTAGTGGGAGCGAAGTATTCCCATCTCATTCCAAGATTCAGAGTGAGGTTTGCGTTTACACGCCAGTCGTCCTGAATGAAACCGGCATAGATGTAAGAACGGATGTATTTGGTGGCTGTGGTCGGCGCGCCGGTGATGGGGTTAAAGATTCCGTTCAACTGGCGAGGCTTATCGTTAGCGAGTTCCCAGAGATTGCGGAAGTTGTAGACGGGAATGGCCGCACCGCTCATGCTGTCATTGTCGAGTTCGCGATAGCCATCGAAGCCGAAGCGAATATTATGCGACCGCCAAGTTTTCGTCATGGTGTCGCGGAGGTTATAGGTCGTCTGGGCGAAGTTACCCGGACCGGGAGCACCGAGATATTGAAATTTGTTTGAGGTGATACCGCCGATGGTATCCAGTTTGGCCTGGGGAAGACCAAAGGGCTCCTGTGAGTTGGAGGCGATTTCGTTAAAGTACCAGCGCACCGCATTCAGCCGGAATTCGTTGAGCAGGGTAGGGTTGAAGATATGATTCCAGAGCGCTGCATGTGAGTATGCGAGACGGTCTGAATTCCATAGATTTGCGGTGCGATTGGGCCCGTTAAAAGAAGTTGTTGAGGTAGGGACCCAATAGATGGTGTAAGCAATCAGATCGCGAGGGTTAAGCTGCCAGTCCAGGCGGCCATTGAATTGCTGATATGTACTGTGCGTTGGATTGATGGTGTTTGCATAAAACAGATCAGGAACTCCATCAAAGCCGCCACCGATACCGGGAGCATTATTACTGACGAAAGAGGGGTCGGAGTTTCCAAGAGAGGTGGGGAGAGGTGATCCTACATCGAGAGCCGTTCCATCGTTATAGGGAACGTCGTGGCAGTATGGGGCGGGGATACTGGCAAAGGCACAGTTGGAGGAGTGGGCGACGGAGGCATAGTTGACGCTCTCGCCGGGGTAACCGGCAATTGCTGCGGAGACACCACCCTGCTTTCCCTGAGCGACGAGCTGGTCAAATTCCGGAGTCTCATACCACTGAGTGTCCTGAGTTTTCCCGCTGGCACGAAGTTCTTCATAGGAGAAGAAGAAGAAGACGTGGTTCTTCCAGATCGGACCTCCAACGCTGCCACCGAGCTGATTGAATTGATTGTTGTCGCGCTTGAGCTGGTTCTTGTCGCCCTCGGAGCCAGGACCGTTCCATCGCTGGTAGGCATTGAGGCCAGGACGATGAAATTTGAAGAATGCACTTCCATGGAAATCGTTGGTACCGTTTTTGGAGACGATGAGAACCTGTGCACCGCTGTTGCGGCCATTCGTTGCATCGTAGGGACTGGTCTGCGTCTGGATTTCTTTTACGGATTCCTGGTTGGGGGTAATGACAGCAGCTCCGCCCCATGCGAGTGAGTTGACCTGGCTGCCGTCGATCTGGAAGGAATTCCCAGAGACACGCACACCATTAGCCTGGGTCTGGACTCGATTTTCGACTGCAAAGATGCTGGCTCCAGCACCGCTGGCACCGCTGCCGCCAATGCCTCCATTGCCAGGAAGGGAATAGCTTCCTCCACCGCCCTGCTGAGATCCATCACCAAGTGCACCAGGAGTAAGGCGTAGGAGCTGGTAGGGATCGCGATTGGAGGAGGGCAGCGTTTGCAGCTGCTGGGCAGAGATGGTGCCGGAGATGGTGCCGGTGGCGGTGTTGATGGCCGGTGCGGTATCGGTGACAGTGATGGATTGCTGTCCGCCCGCAGCCTCAAGCGAGATGTTGAGGCCCTGCATGGTTTCGCCGGCGATGTTGACGTTGTCGACGGTCTTGGTGGCGAAGCCTTGTGCCTCAACGGTAATGGTGTAGGGGGCGGGTGCGAGTCGGTTAAAGGTGTAGTTTCCGGCGCCGTCCGTGGCGCCTTTCTGTGTCTGGTTCGTTTCCTTATCGACGATGGTGATTGCGGCATCGGGAACGACGGCTCCTGTGGGGTCGGTCACTGTGCCTTGAAGGCCAGCGCGATATTGCGCGTGAGCGAACCTTGCCGGAAGGCATAACAAGATGACGACGGACAGAAGAACGATGAAGAGATTTTTTGTGGAAGGGGAAAGATCCAGATGGGTTTTCATCACTGCTCCTGAAAAGGGAGCGGTCTTACGTGCGTGACCGATACTCCGGTTGTTCTGTTTATCGTGACCGGCGGAGGTGCAGAACACATGCAGACTCGCTCGGGCGCGCGGCTGTTTCGTGAGCCAGACGATGCTTCTGTGGTCTTAACCCGGGAGATCGTTCAGCGAGGGAGGATGCGGAAACGAACAGCCGCCAAATGACACAAATGAAAGAGCCTCCATGAGCGACGCGTGCATATACGGCGTACATCCTGGGTGCTTAACCACAACAGATGCAGAAAACGGCCATCGGGTCGATTCAGCAGAACAAATTTTTTTTGAGGTAACTCTAATCAGGCCAAGGAGAAACAGAAGACCGTGTGGCCTTACCGGCAGCAACGGAAGCCGATATTTGAGCTTGAGCTGTCCGGAGTGTTCGAGCTTCGCGCGGCGACGCGGTAGCGGTTGCAGTACGACTTGTGGCAGAGGAACGAGCCGCCCTTCATCACCTTGGCGGCACCCGCCGGGGGGCCGGTGGGATTGTCGCGTCTCGCGGTGCGATGGTATTCGTTGTCGAACCAGTCAGCGCACCACTCCCAGGTGTTGCCGGTCATCGAATAGAGGTCGAAGCCGTTGGGCGGGAAGGCATCGACCGGGCAGGTTCCGCGGTAGCCGTCGTCTCCGGTGTCCTCACGGGGAAACTCACCCTGCCATATGTTGCATCGATGTTCGCCGTCGGGACGCAGCTTGTCTCCCCAGGGGTAGAGCTTCTGAACCAGACCGCCACGGGCAGCGTACTCCCATTCCGCTTCGGTTGGCAGGCGCTGACCGCTCCACTTGCAGTATGCCTGGGCATCGTTCCACGAGATGTGAACGACGGGATAGTTACTTCGGCCATCGAAGTTGGAGCCTGGTCCCTCGGGGGCTTTCCAGCAAGCTCCGGGGACCTTGCACCACCATGGCGCGGCGGCGACGGTATCTTCGACGAGGGTAGAGAAGCGCGAGGGCGGAATGTGTGCCCAGAAGACGAAGGACCAGCCGAAGACCTCAGCTTCAGTCCTGTATCCGGTGGCATCGATGAACTGCTGGAAGAGATCGTTGGTGACCGGATAGCGATCCATCAGGAAGGGCGCCAGGGTAACTTCACGCACCGGGCCCTCTCCGTCGGCGGAAAAGGCATCCGTGTAGTCGGTTCCCATCAGGAAGCTGCCGCCGGCGAGAGGGACCATACGTCCGAGAATCTCCGCGGGCACCTGGGAGGCTACGGACGACTGCGCGACGATGTGCTCGCCTGTGCGCTCAGAGGCAGGAGTGCAGCACGGCTTTGCGGACTTGTTGCCCGGAAGGTTGGAGCAGGTCATCACTTCCCCTCTACAACTCTAAGTCTAGCGCGTTGAGGGAAGAGTCTCGAAGATGGGCTTTTAACCGCTGGGAGCGTCGGGGGGTCTGAATACGGCGCTATTCAAGCAGATATCGCTGGTCGATTCCTTTGCCGTTTTGCCGGGGCTACGGAGGGTGAGCCGGGCTCAATCAGCAGCCAGGCAGTGATAGCGCCTGTCACCGCAAGACCGGTTGCAATCCAGATTACTGTACGGTAGCCGATTAGGAAGGACTGCATGACTGCATGCTGAACGGCAGGGTCCGGGCTATGGGCAGCCCCAAGCTGGGGTCGGGCAAAATCAATTTGGGCACGAGTCTTTGCACTCAACGTCAGATGAGAGAGGTGTTGATCCAGCGAATGGTTGAAGACTGTGACCAGAACCGCACCGAAGACGGCCACTGCAAGCAAAGAAGCCAGCCGAGAGATCGCGTTGTTTACTCCTGAGGCCAGGCCTGCCTCTGAGTCCGGAACGGCGTTCATCACTGTTGTCGTCAACGGGGCAACGCTGATCGTCATTCCCAAACCCATGACCACGACAGCGGGAAAAAATGTGAACCAGTAACTGCCATTTTGCGGCGCAACTGCGAATAGGGAAAAGCCGCAGGCGGCAACGAGCGGCCCTATTGTGAGCGGTAGTCGCGATCCGTAGCGCGTCACTAAGCCACCTGCCCAGCGTGAAAGCCCAAACATGATGGCGATGAAAGGCAGAAAAGCAGCTCCTGCCTCTGTTGCTGTGTAGTGTTGGATCTGGATCAGATCCAACGGAAAGAAGAACATCAATCCGCCAAGTCCTGCATAGAGAAAGAATGTCAGCAGATTCGCGCCTGTAAAGTTTCGCGATCGAAACAGCCTGAGGGAGATCATCGGCGCGGCAGACCTATCTTCGACAGCAAAAAATGCGGCCAAGGCAATCAAGCCCAGAGCTACTGAGGCGCTGATGAGATGGTAGTCATGGCGGGCGCGAGCTGGCCATTCAATCAACGCGTATGTGACTCCGCCAAGTCCCAGCGTCGCCAAGGCGGCGCCAACCCAGTCCAGCTGAGGGGGAGCCTTATTATTACGGCTTTCCGGCACTCTGGCAGCCAGCAGAATGACCGCCAACGCAAGTGGAAGATTCAGGAAAAAGACCCAACGCCATGTGAAGTGTTCGATCAGCCAGCCGCCGATGACTGGCCCAATAGCCGCAGTAATGGCGGAGAACCCCGACCAGGTCCCAATTGCCTGACCTCTTGTGTCTTCGGGAAAGGACGCTGTAATCAGTGCAAGGCTTCCGGGTACCAGCATGGCTGCCCCCACACCTTGAATCGATCGTGCCCAGATCAGCATGCCGATGTTCTGAGCCAGGCCGCACCACGCAGAGGCGGCTGCAAAGACGGCAACACCGACGACATAGACCTTGCGCCGGCCCAGGTGATCCCCGAGGGAGCCACCTACGAGCAGTAACGCCGCCAGCATCAGGGCGTACGATTCGACGACCCACTGGACGTCTGAGATAGAGGCATGCAAGGAATTCTGCAATGCGGGAAGTGCAACATTGACGGCAGTTCCATCGATGAAGGCCATGCTCGATCCAAGGATCGTGGCTGCAAGCACGGTACGTCCGTGTACATCCAAATTCGAGCCGTCACCGTCCATCTGCACAACTTCCATGCGCTTCTCTTTGCTACACCATATCTGCTGTAGTTTTGAATCTTTCTATTCGTCTGCGCGTTGGAAGCGCAGTTGCTGATTTTTGAGGAGTAATTCGCAAACAAGGGCCTGGAGTCGCGCGATGACCTCTTGAAGCTCCTCGAAATATTCCTCAGAATCGGATCCTATCGTTGCAGATACGCGGCCTTGTTGAGGTGTTTGTAAGCTCATTGGCTATGCTCGCCGACTAAAGTCGCCGCCTCCGATCTGAATCCGGGTTATATTTTGAGATCCAGCCCCTACGATATCCTCTGTCCTGAATCTTGAGCTATCTGATCCCTAGCAGTGCGCAGGGGACACGCTCTGCAACTTCCTGTGCGGTACGGCCAATCATCAAACTATGTTTAGGCATACCAATAATAAGAAGGTCGGATTGGTTATGCTTTGCGGCCTCCAGGATGCTTTCCACTTCATCTCCCTTTGAGAGCTCAGCCTCGATGGCAAGCCCAACGTCTTCTGCGAATTCGCGCGCCTTCGCTTGCAGCCCGATGTATCTGGTCCGCATTTCGTCAGTCCACCGTATATAAGGAGCAGCCGAAGTGGAAAAGGAAAAATAAATAGGGGCAGGTTCAATGACACTGACGATGGTGAGACTGGCGTTCAATGATTTTGCCAATTCAACTGCTGCCTGTAATGCTCTGCCAGCCTCGGGGGACTCATCGAAGGCGACTGTGATTTTTCTGAACATGTCTTTCCTCTTATTCAGTTACGACGCATAAGCGTTTTGAATTTCATTTGGGACAAAGGGCGATCAAGATCTCCTTATCAGGTAAGTCCGAGGCCGCCGTCGACACCGAAGATCTGTCCTGTAACCCATTCGTTTTCCGGGTTTGCAAATGAGAGAATCCAGCGAGCTACCTCATCGGGTAAACCGCGGCGTCCGAGAGGAATCTGCTTCTGCTCATGTTGTTTTACCGATTCGGCTTGCTCTGCAGTGAGACCCATCATGCCTGTGAGAGCGCCAGACTCTGTCGGACCTACAGCAATTGCGTTGACACGGATACCTGCTGGGGCCAGCTCCAGCGCCCAGGCGCGAGTCAGGTATTCGAGAGCAGCTTTGCTCGCTCCATAATGGGAGAGGCCGGCGCCTGCTTTCGATCCGTACGTGCTCGATATATTGATGATCGATCCCTTCGCCTCTTTGAGATGCGGTAACGCCTCTTTTGCAAGAAGGGAGGGTCCTAAGACGTTGACGGCGAAGATGTCGGTGATGCGGTCAGCGCTGACCTCTGCCAGCGGCATGATGGCGCCTGCACCGGCATTATTTACGAGGACGTCCAGTCTTCCCCATCGCTCGATGGCGCTGGAGACTGTCCGGAAGGCATCCTCCGGTCTGGATGTATCGGCTACAACGGGCTCAATGTGGGGATGATCCTGGGAGGCCTCATCCAGGCGTTCTGCCCGCCTGCCGGTGATCAGTACGTGCGCTCCCGCGGCAGCAAACTGAAAGGCGGACGATCGTCCAATTCCCGAGCTTCCGCCTGTGACGATCACAACTTTATCTTGAAAAGCATTCATAGCGTTCTCATCAAAAGCGTGGCAGGTTGGGCGACCTGCCACGGCAAAAGAGTTACGCGGCTCTGCTGGCATTTTGAACTGATTGCAGAAACTCCAGCAGATCGGCGTTAATTCGATCAGCATGCGTTGTGGTGAGGCCATGCGGCAGGCCGGGATAATAGATCTTCTTCGCTCCCTTGATGAGTTGCGCCGATTTTCTTCCAGTGTCATTGATCGGCACGATCTGATCATCTTCACCATGCATAATCAGTGTGGGCACGTCGAATTTCTTGAGATCCTCAGTGAAGTCAGTCTCGGAGAATGCTTTAATGCAGTCGTAGATGTTTTTGAGCCCGCCCTGCATACTCCACAACCAGAATTGATCCAGTGTCCCTTGTGAGACATTTGCGCCCGGCCGATTCGCCCCGTAGAACGGTTGGGCAAAGTCTTTATAGAACTGCGAGCGGTCCTTTGTAAGGCCTGCGCGCGACTGGTCAAACACTTCGATAGGAATCCCCTCCGGATTGGAAGCGGATTTCAGCATGATCGGTGGTACGGCGGCGATCAGTACGGCTGCGGCAACTCGCTTTGTACCGTGGCGCCCGATATAGCGTGCGACCTCGCCTCCACCAGTTGAATGGCCGACCAGTGTAACGTCTTTGAGATCAAGCGCCTCAATAACGGCAGCCAGATCGTCGGCGTATCCATTCATGTCATTTCCGGACCATGCTTGACCGGAGCGGCCATGCCCCCGACGATCGTGGGCAACAACACGGAAACCTCGCTCCGCAAGGAAGTGTAGCTGGCTGTCCCATGCGTCGGAGTTTAGTGGCCAGCCGTGCGAAAACGTAACGACGGGGCCGCTGCCCCAGTCTTTGTAATAGATGGTCGTCCCATCTTTCGCCGTAATCGTGCTCATGTGGATCGTTCTCCTCGAGATTCGTGCAGCAAGAATCCTGCGATTTGTGTTTACTTCACGGGTGTCAGCACCGGAGCGCCCTTGTCCTTCACCAGAAACACAACAAATTTCGCTGGCTTGGTTTTGCTTGCGTTCCGGCCAACGACATGAACGTCATTGGGGCCTTCGTAGAAGCTCTGGCCAGGCGTCAGGGTGACTTCTTTCCCGCCCTTGACCTGCATCACAATCGAGCCTTCCAGCACGTAAACAAATGCGTGTGCATTGTGACGATGTATTGGATCGGAAGCTCCCGGCGGATAAACAACCGTGATGATCAAACCTTCTTTGCCGGGAAAATCAGATAGATCTTTCGACATGACTTCAGTCACCTTGGCTTCCTGCGCTGGCAGCCAAGCGGGACTAAGGCATATGAGACACAAAATAAGCTTTGCGATCTTCATGGATCTCCTCACTGTTTCTTCTGTTCTATTTGGTAGGAATGGAAGCCGAGCTCAGCAAGGCTCGGCTTCCATCTTTAGCGAGAGGCAACTGACGCGCTTGCTGGGGATGAGGGGCTTGCATTTGCGGGCTGCTTTACAGACTGAGCAAGCCACGCTTCAAAACGCGTTTCGCCCAATCTGGCGTCCTTCCCAGGCACCAACGTGCGATCGTCAACTTCAACCCCGAAGTAACCGGCAGCAGGATCGGCGATTACCTTGCGTGGATCATTGTGCGCAGCGAGGCCCAGTCGCACGAATTCGTCGATGCGGAACTGTTGAGGTCCGCCCACTTCAACGATCCCGTTGACTGGTGCGCCAACCGCAACCCGCCCGACGGCAGAGGCTACATCGTCGGCCGCCATGGGCTGGATGAGCACGGGCGCCACTCGAACTGTTGTGCCGTCGCTTGAAGTATCGGCAATGCTCTTGACGAACTCGAAGAACTGGGTCGCGTGGACAATCGAAAACGGGATCGAAGACTCCTGAATCAGCTTCTCCTGCGCGAGCTTCGCCCGGAAGTATCCGCGAATCGTCTTTTCCCCATCAGAAGGCCGTGGCGTGGCCAGGCGATCCGTCCCTACAACCGACAGTGCAACGTAATGCTGCACGCCAGCGGCCTTTCCGTATTGAATGAGGTTGCGCGTGGCGGTATTGAAAAAGTTCATGGCAACTGTCTCCTCGAAAGAGGGAGAGTTCGATACGTCCACTACAACGGAGGCTCCTTTCAGCACTTCTGCGAGTCCCTCACCGGTAATAGTATTGACGCCTGTATTGGGGGATGCTGGTACAGCATCGTGTCCGTGCTCGCGAAGCTTGCTGACAAGTTTCGATCCAATGAGACCAGTGCCGCCGATAACGATGACTTTCATGATTTACTCCCTTCCTTCCAATGGCATTTTTCGCGCCTGCCGTTGTACTCACTAAGACCGGATAACTCGCCATTTTGTGACGTGATGCCCAATCTTTCATCGGTCTGGTCGAGAGGTATCCACACCTGGCTGGAAAGAGCTTGTCTCGTAGGTCGAGAGAATCGCTGGAGATGGGAGTCTGACGAGAATGTTCTGAGTTAGGCAGTCGAACAATCTTCTTCGCCGTCAAGATGCCAGCAAATCGCTAAGTGTTTTTCGCGGGCGCCATTCCTGATGGCTTCGACGAAAGGATGTCTCGTCTTTATCCACGAGTCCGACCAAAACTTCGCTCACAATCCGGCCACCAACCGGGCCAAGCCGATGACCACCTGTACAGACGTCAGCTTCGCGGAGGATGTAGTACCACAGGGGAGTTTCGCCAGCCCACCCTGTTGAAGCGATGCCAACCTGCTCTGGAGTGAGAGGGATGATGCCAAGATGACGGGCCACTGCTTCGCCGGACGGCAGTCCAACCCCCTGCCCTCGTTGCAGATCGCGAACGGCGAGAGAATGATAATCTTCGATCTCGCACTCGCCGGTGACGGCCTCCGGTAATTCAATCAGCGGCCGCACTAACGTTCCATCGATCTTTTTTGCACGTTGCGCCGATGTCACGCCCGGTGCATCGAAAAGTAGTTTCCAGTTGACGGCATGCTGGCGCGGAACAGAGCGAAATCCCAGAAGGTCAGGAAAGAGCGGCAAGGGATTGGTTTGTAAATTTAATCGGTAGCGATGACGGATCTGAGAATGTCCGTACCGATAGGCTGCATCGGCAAATTCCAGCGGTATGCCTCCCCGATGACCAGAATGGAACCATTGCGGACCCTCTTGAAGCACCTGGTCTGCAAGCGTTGGTCCGACAAGAGCAGGCAGGAATTCGTTGAGGACGATCCATTGGTAGTGCCATCGCAACTGTCGAGCCGCTTCATCGAACAGATGATCATCGGCAACCCTCGCCCTTCTAGCTTCATCCACGAACGAATTGTGGGCCTTCAGCATAGCGAGATGCAGTTGCGAAATCAGCATGTGAGAGTCGTTCCGAGGGTCACCTATGATCGCAGTCTCTTCTCCGTTTCTCTGAAGATCCGCTTCTTCCACTCCGAGCAGGAACTTCGCAGGATCGTCGCGTTGATAGAGGAACGGGTGCCCCGTTGGTCCGTCGCCGTACAGGCATTCAAGATTAAGTTGCGGACTGCGTGCGTTGCGTAACTTTTCCGTATTCGTGTGAGATTGCAAAGTGGAGCGGTCCGCCGTGATATCGTGAGCCACAAACTGACCGAAGATAGGCCAGCCGGCCGCAGCCTCGCTGAGGGAATCGGGAGCATCATCGGTGTCCGTGCAATCGCAGATGCCGCCTGCACGACCCAGCGCACGCAGGAATTGTTCGTTAGCCCGAAAGGATGGCAGCTCTGGGAACAATCGGACGTACATTGTGGGATCAAGCGGTGCATCGATTGCCACGTTGGCTCGTGCCGGAGCCAGGCAATGATTTCGAACTGATGCGCTTTTTGGGCTCATAATTTCCTTCATTCTTCTTTGTTCGGATTCTCGGCTACCGAGGGTCGATCGTCAGGCTCTGTGAAAGCTCGAGACGCCTCTCGATACGCCGATCCGGAATCAGCCAGATTAGTGCGGCAACCACAAGAACCGTCTGTGCCATCCACGAAGAATGCAGAGTGGCAGCAATCGCTACGATGTATAGCAGCGGCGACAATTTTCCTTTCCAGTCGTGCCCAATAGCTTTCTTTAGGATTGAATTCGACCCCTGGGACCGAATGATCGCCTGTTGAAGCAGGTAATATGCAATTGCAGCCATCAATAACACTATCCCGTAGAGCGCAGTGGGCAGTGCCGTGAAATGGTTTTCCCCCATCCACCCAGTTGTGAATGGAAACAACGAAAGCCAGAACAGCAGATGCAGATTGGCCCAAAGTATCGATCCTGTTACCGCTGCACAGACATGCAGCATATGATGATGATTATTCCAATAGATGCCGACATAGAAAAAGCTCAGGATGTAACTGAGAAATATGGGTAGGAGCGGCCTCAAATCGCTAAAACTACTGCCGTGCGGCACCTTCATCTCCAACACCATGATTGTGATAATGATTGCTATGACTCCGTCGCTAAATGCTTCCAGTCTTCCCGCGGTCATTTATTCTCCTGTGAACTTCCCACCCAGCACATTATGAGCCCACCCAGCACAGCGTCCGGAATGAAGTAGTGCGCTACTAGCCACGAGGGCGCTGACGCCATACTCGGTATTACGATTCCGGAAGATTCCAGTTGGTCGATCTGGCCTTTCATAATCACTCGATACGGCGATGCCGATTGAGCGGAATCCAGCGAGTCTGCCTGCTGCAAATGGATCTGCATCTTTTGCCTCCGGGCAAGATATGGAAGCGAGGCACAATCAGGCCCTGTCTGCTGTCAAGACAAGACAGACTTGCAAAATGTGACAACGAGATACGTTCGCAAAATAAAAAGGTTGTCACAAAATAATGGATTGCCCGGTCTTTAGCAATACGACATGCAACTGGTGAGGGATCTGGGGTCTCGACCATCTGTGATGAAAGGCCAGTGCTTGTCAGGTTCGAGTTTGCCATGGTCTGCATTCTGGCTGTGGCTGCAGGATGCATGCGCAGAGGAGCTGGGTTTTCGCGATTTCTCCAGCTTGTCTTCGGTGAAGGAGAATCGCAGCCAACCGAGGAACTCTGCGTCTGCATTAACGATTTACTCAACTGCTGGTTTGCCCCTCAACGGCATCAGGAGGAAGAAATGGCCGAGGTGTATCTACACAAAGATGAGATCATCGTGGTTCGGACGGAGGATTATTACGAGGAACAGGCCAGCCAGGAAGAGATATATCTCGAAGAGACGGAGGAAGACCTTCGCATGATCCTGGAATTTGATGATCCGTCTCCAGCTCCAGACGAGAATCTCCGTGAGCAACGAGAGCATGCAGCGGAAGAGCTGATCACTGGCGATTCCGATGATCCTCCTCTTAGTGACGAAGCGATCGATGAGATCCTCGGGACCACTTGAAATTGGCTATCCTCGGATCGATTCCGAGCATATTAAATCTGTCACGAGATAGACTATGACTATTGCAATGACAGAAGAATCAACGCCGGAAATGCTTTCATCGGGTCTTAGCTCGGGAGCTGGAGAATACGACGATGCTCTCTTAGCTTTTTCCGAGGTGCGTCCGCGTTTGTTCGGTATCGCTTACCGCATGCTTGGAAGTGCGGCTGAGGCTGAGGATATAACCCAAGATGTTTGGTTGCGATGGCAAGCTACTGATCGCAGCGTAGTCGAAAATCCGCCGGCATTTCTGGCGACGATAACGACACGAATGTGTATCAATTTCGCTCAGAGCGCCAGGTCCCGCCGAGAAATCTATGTTGGTCCGTGGCTTCCTGAGCCGGTGGACACCAGCAGCGATCCATTGTTGGGTGCAGAACGTGGAGAAGCATTGGAGTTGGCGGTCCTGCTTCTCTTAGAGAAGCTATCTCCTACGGAACGCGCCGCTTATGTTCTGCGCGAAGCATTCGATTACTCCTATCGCCAGATTGCGGATATCCTGCAAATGGAAGAGCCAAATATCCGCCAGCTGGTCTCCCGCGCACGTAAACATATTTCAAATGGGCGACGTACACCTGTTAGCTCGGATGAACAACGGCGGCTTCTGGAAATCTTTATTGATGCCGCCCAGAAGGGAGATATTTCCGCGCTGGAAGATCTCTTTGCGGAGGATGTCGTCTCCTATTCGGATGGCGGGGGCGTTATACGTACTGCGGCTCGGGCCTTGATCTCTGGCCGCGAGCGCGTTGCAAAGTTCATCACAGCCTTCGCCTCACATTTCTGGGCAGGCGTGTCGCTTAGGTGGCTCAATGTCAATGGGCAAATATCCGTTCTTATATCGCATGGAGGTATGCCAGCTACTATGGTGATGATTGATGCTTCGGCAGAAGGCATTCATCAAGTTATGTGGATTATGAGACCTAGCAAGCTGACTGCAGTTTCTGCTGTAAGAAGCATTGCGTGATTGCGATGCGTTGTTAACGCCATGGCTCGACCGCAAAGGCATCGTCTTCTGATTGAGCGAATGTGAGCCATCACGATCATTGTGATGGCTCCTTACTCTTAATCGCGGCTCGTTTCGTAAAGGAACCAGGCGCGCCGTTGGGTCTCATCAATCCAGTTTTCTAGAACACTGGTTGTAGCTACATCCCCGGCGGCATCGCAGAGATCATGCAAGCTCTTCATACTAAGGACAAGCGCCTTATTGTCCTCCCAAAGTTCACTGAGCATATCCTGGGGAGTAACGTAGTCTGCATCGTTGTCCTCGATGCGCTTGATCTGTGCGATGTGCCGGATAGACCGCAGTGTTGTACCACCGATCTTGCGAGCCCTTTCCGCGATGTCGTCAGTCATCGCGAAGAGTTGGTCTCCATGTTCATCCAGCAAAAGATGGTAGTCGCGAAAGTGAGGTCCGCTCATGTGCCAGTGAAAATTTTTTGTCTTTATATACAAGGCAAAGACATCCGCCAGCAAGACTGTAAGGGCACCAGAAATTTCTTTTACGGATTCCGATGCGATATCTGTATGTTGCGTGTGAGCCGCTATCCTACGGTCCTCTAACTCCCGCTTCGATTCCTTAATCATTTTCTCCCTTTCGGTGTAAGTGCATGGTCACGTCTACTGCGACTTCTGGTCCTGACAGGGCAATAGCCTGTCGCGCCAAATCAATATTTTACGTCGGCATCTTTGACGCCACGTTGAATCCGCTTTGCGCGGAGATGCTTCGAGGCCTCAAATAAGCGCGGAATATCAGCTTCCCAGCGCAACACTCATGCGACTTGAGGATGCTGCTTCTGAGACGAAGAAGCACTCTAGCTCAGCAAGATTTCCATTTTGAGCTGCGCAGGTAAATATCTCTATAAGATCCTGTCGTTCTATGCGTTTTGGTTGTGTCCAGGAAACCCCGGCAATTCGTTTGCGTGCGCGAGTGAGCAGTTGCCGAACATTTGGCTCAGTCAAGCGAAGGAGCTCAGCGATCGTGCAATAGGAGTAGTCGAAGGCTTCCCGAAGAATATATGCTGCTCGCTCCGCCGGGCGCAGCTTTTCGAGCAACATGATGACTGCAGATTTCAACGCCTCATTACGTTCAGCACTTAGACTTGGATCGGCGGCGATATCAATTGGCTCAAACAGCCACTCGCCGAAATATATCTCACGGCGCAGCCGGGCGGATTGATACAGGTTCATACATATTCGTATAGTCGTGGTCCTTAAGAAGGCGGAAGGATCGAGAACCCTGCTCCGATTTGTAGTCTGCCAACGCAGCCAAACCTCCTGGACAATATCCTCAGCTTCCGCTGCGCTTCCGGTCATGCGGTATGCGAGACCGAAAAGGCTACGACGTATCTTGAGGAATGCAGGGAGTCCATCATAGCCATTAGACTCTACTTTAGAGGGAAGTTGAGAATCGGCCGGTGATAGAAAACCATCTATGGAGCTGGACTGCATCTTCTCAGGCTGAGTCATTTGGAACTCCTTCCCTACGACGGTGATTGGAGTATCCGGTTTCTTCGAATGGATGAAAATCCCCATTCGACGCAGTAAATTTACCTCTTTTGGATACCGATATAGGCCCCTGGATTGTTTCAATGAAACTGAGCTACCAATCGTGATCGGTTCAGGAGGATTGTGGCCGCATTTTTAAACTAACCTTTGGGAGGTAGCTCTAAAAGTCTTCTTCCGAAGATGCGGGAGTCTATGGAGTATGCTCCAGGTCCTAATACCGAAACGATTCCGCAGCCAACGATAGAAGTGATCAGCCGAAAATAATCTCCACCGGGATAGACAAGAACTCCTATTCCGAGAAGCGCTGAAAGCAGAGAGAAGTAAGGAGTCAACAGGCCAAGGCATAAAAACAGTGAAGCCAGAATGAATCCTAGTAACACCCAGAGGGGAGTTCCCAATGCCAAACTGCTCATAGCGTTGATGATTGTCGTCGCAGCCACAAAAAAACGTAGTACCAGAAGCGCTACTCCTACCAGACCGGTAGGAAACATAGAGAACAGTCTCTGCACACTGGAAGGTTAGCGGCCGGCAAGCTGAGCGGGCAATCTCAAAAGTAGGGGTTCGTGGAGGCTCTTTAGAATCCGGGACAAGAGATGTTCTGGCGTATCGTTGAATTTTCATATTATTTTGGGGATAACGTGGAACTGAGAAATTCGAACCGTTCAAAGTTCTCGAATGCCGACATATTGCAAAATCAAATGGTTAGAGTAATGCCTTTTATGAGGAGAACGGGAACCATAGGAGGTGGAACCCTATGACGAAAAAAATCAGAATTCTTGCTGTTGATGATCATCCTCTGCTTCGCGAAGGGATAGCTGCGACCATCGGCAGTGAAGAAGACATAGAACTCGTTGCAGATGCAGTCAATGGACGGGAAGCCATCGAACTCTTCCGTCACCATCGTCCTGACGTCACATTGATGGATTTACAGATGCCAGATATGAACGGGATCGAAGCGATCGTGGCTATACGAAAGGAATTCCCGACTGCTCGTTTTGTTGTGCTTACTACCTATCAAGGCGACGTACAGGCTGTCCGCGCCCTTAGGGCAGGGGCCTCCGGATATCTCCTCAAGAGCATGTTGCGGAAGGATCTTTTAGACACAATTCGCGCAGTGCATGCCGGAAAACGAAGAATACCGCCCGAGATTGCATCCGAGCTGGCGAATTACATGATGGAAGATGCTTTGACGGAGAGGGAGATCGAAGTATTGCGACGAGTTGCTTCCGGGAATTCCAATAAGATCATCGGTGCGCAGCTAAACGTTTCTGAAGCCACTATCAAGGGGCATATGAAGAGCATTCTTTCGAAGCTGGGAGCAAACGATCGCACCCATGCGGTGACCATTGCTATCAAACGCGGTTTCATCGACGGTTAGGGAGAATTATCTGCCTGAACCCAGAAGTCGTTTGACCCAGTGCCAATGCAATTTTTTGCTATTGAGCGGATATGCGATCGCTCCTGGAATCGTGAGCTCGATTTCAGTACCAGCACCCTCCTGGCTCCAGATCTTTAGCTGACCGCCGATCTTCTGGGCTCGCTCACGCATACCAGGAAGTCCCCAATGTCCATCACGGCCACGAAGCAGCACAGCATGATTGATTCCAACGCCGTCATCGCGAACTCTGAGCCGTAGGCGGCTATGATCGTAGGTGATTTCGACCTCGATTTTCGAGGATTTCGAGTGTTGAAAGGCATTCGTCAATGCTTCCTGCCCGATCCTGTATACCTCGTTGCCGACTGTTGCATCCAGAGGCTGCTGTGGCCCGATGACGCTAAGGCTGAAGCGGATCGCATAATCCTGCCGAAGCTCTTCTCCGCATGCAGCCAGCCTGTCCGGCAGCTCATTGGCAGATGTTTCATCCTGCCGAAGATCATGAACGCGCTCTCTTCCCTCGAGTAGCACTTCGTCCGCTCGATCAAGCACTTTTCCCATCAGATGCCGCGCAGGATGGTCCTCGGGAATTGCTTTCATCACGGAGTCAAAACGCAATACGAGACCCTGAAAGCCCTGCAGGAGTGTGTCGTGTAACTCTCTGGCGATGCGCACCCGCTCTTCCAGCCGTGCACTGAGACGTTGTTGGACCTGTGCGGTAGCCCGCTTCAGCCGCAGCAGGTAGAGCAACCAGAGGCATCCTGCCAAGGCGATCGCGCAGAAGATCCGGAACCACGCTGTCTGATCGAACGCAGGCAACACGACAAAGTGCAGCGTCGATCCGACCTCATTCCAGACTCCGTCGTTGTTACAGGCGATCACGTGGAATTGATAGGAGCCGGGATCAAGATTTGTGTAAAAGGCCTCCCGACGGGTTCCTGCATCCTGCCACTCTTTGTCTTGCCCCTCGAGCTTATAGCGAAAGCGAACTCTTTCAGGAATCGTAAGACTTGTGGCTGCGTATGCTATTTGCAAGTTTCTGGTTCGGGGCGGCAGCTTCAACAAAGTGGAAGGGCTGTATTTCCTGCCATTGGCGGCTACGGACTCGATCAATACGGGCGGTGGCACGGCATTCCGTACAATCCGCCTGGGGTCGATCCAGGCTAATCCTTTCGTCGTGGCGAACCAGATACGGCCATCTGTTGTTTGCGCAGCCGAGGGTGATGCGAGGGATCCCCGAAGTTCTGACGTCAATCCATCCAGTAGACCGAAACTCTCGAATTTCACTTTAGCCGAGTTCAGATGTCTAAGTTGATCTTCGCGAATATGAATGATTCCTCGATTTTCGGAGAACCAGAGATCGTTATGGGAATCGACAACGATTCCCGAAACGCCACCAAAGGTGCTGCCATCGGATGGGCTCACCTTCTGAAAGCGGTGGCCATCAAAGACCTCCAGTCCATACTCACCACCGACCCAGATGTTCTTTGCCTGGCCTTGGATAGACGTGATGGCGCCTGACTGGACCCCGTCCTTGCCAGAGAAAATCCTGATCCTGTCTCCATCCAGGATGGCAATTTTGTTCACGAATCCGAACCAGATGCGTCCCTCTGCATCAGTAAATTCCGAGGTTGCGGTGCCCTGCGGACCACCCAGTCTCGCAAGAGTAGTCCAACCAGCCTTTTCTAATCGAAACGTCCCCGAATCCATGGATACCCATAACCGGCCTGACCGATCTTGAGTGATCGCTTTAACGCGCGATTGTAGGTTTACAGAGACGCCACCAGTTGTTGGTAAATCGATTCGGCGCAGCATCAATCCCTCTCCTACAACCATAGAACGGTCATAGTTGTAGGTCAGAGATCTCTGCTTTGAATCGCTCGTGACTAAATGTTCGTCAGCGAGGCGAAAGATAGACCACGGTGTTGCAAACCATATAACGCCATTCGGATCGCGATAGATACAGTCAATGTATCTATCGCGTAACTGCATGGCGACCTTATCGTTTTTGATCTTCAACAAAACCTGAGGACCGATGCCTGACGCCCACAGCCCATCCTGGTTATCCGCTGTCAGTGCGCTTGTCGTAAAAGAATGCAGGGACGGGATGGCCAAGGTGTCGAGGTTCGTAACCGGCTGAACGGGAATCGAGACGACGGGGCTCTGCCGGAAACGATCCAGCCCATCACTGGTGCCAATCCAAAGATTGCCTTCGCGATCCTGTAAAACACAGTTCACGTAATCGCTTGTAAGGCCATTCTGTGTTGTGAATGCCTCTACCTCGGAATCGCGGATCTGCCATGCAGACGGACCTTTAATCTTAGGTTGGTGGAGACGGTCCGGGTATGGAACACGTCGAATTCCATTACCCAGGCTGGTAATCCAAAGGCTTCCTTGATTATCAAATGTGATTGCCTGGGATCCCACAAGAATAGCAGGCTCCTGCTTTGTGCCACTTTTTCCAGGCAACGGGACGGATCGTACTCCGTAGCCTGTTTCTGCCATCCACAATGTGCCATCAGGCGATTCGGCGAAGTTTTTGACACGGAGTAGACCCCGCGCGGCTATCTGAAACCGATTCTCTCCCGGCGCGAGATATGCGACCGTCGTTGGCGTCCCCACCCAGACTGTACCGGCGCGATTCACAAAAACTGTGTTGGCTGGGCCAGTGAACCCCCAATCAGTTCCAATCTTTCTCCAATGTGCTCCATCCAGGAGAGCGATCCCATCCTTTCCGGCCGCTATCCAAATCCTGCTCTGTTGGTCGCGCGCAAATGCTAACACCGCACCGGAGGGAAGCCCATCCGACTTGCCATAGTCGATTATCCTTCCATTCTTAATAAAGCTGACCCCGCCGTACCAATAGCCCACCCATAGGCCACCATCCGGTGTCGAAAATAAAGAGACTACATTACGCTGTGGAAAGGGCTGGCCGGATTCCGGCTTATAAGGTTCAAATTGAATTCCATCGAAACGAAATAGTCCGGTTGCTGTGCCTAACCACAAATATCCATCTGTAGTTTGGGCAAGCGCATGCACCTGGCCTGGCGCCCCTTCGATGTAATTCCAGGCGGTGTGGTAGAGCTGGTCGATCATGCGATCACGATCTATCCCGTACATGGGAAGGCAGAAAAGAAGAATCCATCCGTAGATCCATGCTCGTCTCCTTTTGGAGACGGTTGGCTTCTTTCTCTGCTGAACACTCTCAGTCATAGGGTGAAATGATCTTGGACAATCGAATGGCGTGAGGAAAAGAGGTCAGCTCACTGGATGTCATGGAAACAACAGAAGTTGTGCCGACATGCAACCTCATTTTTACCTCATCAGAGACATTAGAACAGTTTTCCGAGGGCGAAGATAAGTGCAGGCGCGCTCTCTAACAAATTGCGATAGCAGCATGCGAGTATTACGGTAATTCGCCGGCGCATACATCCGTCCGAAGCTGAGGATCTCGATCGAGAGCATGCCATCAGATGATATGACGAAAGCCAGTTATTCAAAGTCCACATTTATCCTTGTATAAGCCCCGGTTACGTACCGCGATGGGAGGACGCATGGCAAGCAAAGGAATTCTTCGCCAGGATAAGCACGAGATACATCCACTGGCAGGCAAGACCCTGATCGAAGCGCCGATTATTGCAGCGGTTAATGATCCCAGCGCCTTTGAAGTTGCGTTAGAGAGCCCTCCACGGGCAGTGTATCTGCTAACCGGTAATCCTCTTTCTTTACCCGCGATGCTTCGACGGGCAGCGGAGAGAGGGAAACAGTGCTTGGTGAATATTGACTTTCTTGACGGCCTTGCGCGCGATAAGTTTGCGGTCGAATTTCTGGCGAGTCACGATGTCGCGGGAATTGTTTCAACACGTTTCGAGATTCTAAAGGCGGCGCGGTCCTTCGGGCTGATTACGATCCAGCGAACTTTTAGCCTTGATACAGCGGCGGTGGCTGCTACAGTGCGATCATTGTCGCAGTTTCTTCCGGATGCTGTTGAGGTGCTGCCTGCAATGGCAGCACCCAAGGTTTCACGACGCTTATTGAAAGATCATCCGGGATTGCGAATTATCGGTGGTGGATTGATCGAAACCGTTAGAGAGATCGAAGATCTTCTGGCTGCGGGAATTGATGCTGTCTCTGTAAGCGATCAGCGTCTATGGCTTATTTGATGATGTTCCGGTGCGCAAGGACCTCAGGATTTGCGCAGTAGCGCAACGTTCCGTTCTGGAGGTAGCTTTGCAGCTCTTCTGCAGCAATCCGTGTGGCCTTGATTGCGGCCTGCTTTGTGCCCCCGGCGATATGGGGCGTCATGATGAAGTTGGGAAGTTGTAGAAGGGGTGAGCCGGATGGAAGCGGTTCTTCAGGAAAGACGTCTGCCGCGGCTGCGAACAGATGGCCGGAACGAAGAGCCTGTTCAACGGCATCATAGTCCATAAGTGTTCCACGAGCGCAGTTCACCACCACTGCTCCGGGCCGGAGTTTAGCAATCTGAGCTGCGCCGAGAATATTGCGGGTTTCTGCAGTTTCGCGCGCGTGGAGAGAGACAACATTCGAACGTTCCAGCAACTCATCAAGGTGGTTTACCTGTACCACGGGGTCTCCGTCGCCGATTTGAGCGTACGGGTCATAGCAGAGGACGGTTGCGCCAAATCCATTCAGGATGCGGGCTACGATGTTGCCGATTGCGCCGTAGCCTATGAGTCCCACGGTTGCAGTTTCTAGTTCAAAACCAGCTGTATCCCAGGTGTAGTCTCCCTTCCACTGGCCGCGACGGATGGCGGCGTCAGTCTGTGGGATGAAGCGAAGCGCACTGAGCAGCAGCGCAATGGTATGTTCGGCGGTTGCTGCAGCATTGCGTGCGGGCGTATAGGCAATGGCGATGCCGTACTCTGTGGCGGCGTGAATGTTTACATTGACTGGGCCACCACGGCACACAATAAAGAGTTTGAGGCCTTTTGCTCGTTCCATCACGCGCTGCGTTAGAGGAGCATGATGTGCGATGCAGATCGAGACTCCCTGAAGCGCATCGATCATCTGCTCTTCAGAGCCGGAGGCTTCGCGAACCTCAGCGATATTGCGGAACGGCTCAATTGGAAAAGGAGTTGATGCTTCGACGATCTCAAACCGATTAACCAACGCCCCAAGCGAAGCGCGCATGAGTCGGGGAGAGATAAAGTGGTCTCCAATAACGAGGAGCTTTTCTTGTGTCATTGATGATTGATCTCCTTCTCAGGGAAGTAACAAGGGCGCATTGAAAGATAAAAGGCTGATGACAGGATCTTTTATTTCTACTTCAGTGACGGTGCAGTTGTGGAATACGGGAAATACATGCCGATAGCGTGACAGAGGGATATCAAGCGCCTGGCAGAGAATCAGACGGAGAAGTGTGCTGTGAGCCACGACAAGAGCCTGCCCGTCTGGAGGCGTTGCGGCTGCGATGGAACGCAGTGCAGTCAGGCCTCGTTTTGCAGCCGCAACGGGGTCTTCGCCATCGGGAAAGTGATGATGGACTGGATCTAGGCGAAAGGCTGCGAGCGCTTCAGGCATTGCAGCTTCCATCTCAGAGACCGTAAGGCCTTCTCCTCGTCCGAAGTCCAACTCCACAAGTCGATCTTCAATCTGTAGCGGAAGGCCTAGAGCATCGGCAGCGGGTGTCGCTGTTTCGATAGCACGGGATAACGGGGAAGACCAGACAGCTTGAATATCGGCTTTTGTAGCCCATTGTGCAAGACGAACCGCCTGCTGTTTCCCTTTGTCTGTGAGAGCAATATCGGTTTGGCCGGCGTACCGGTTCTCGGCATGCCAGATTGTTTCTCCATGACGAGCAAGAAAGAGGTGGCTCATAGAGTTGCACCCTGGAGAGTAGCGGATGCGATTGAACTATCAATCCATCCTCTTTTTTCAAGTTCGCTGACGAACCTTCGATACTGTTCGAAGTACATTGATGATTGTCCCGTTGGTTCGATGATTGTTTCGATATGCACCATGCGCTTTGCGACACGGTCCAGAGTGTCTGCGGACGATGCGGCGAGTACAGCCATGCCAAATGCGGCTTCTGCAATAGCGGGAACAATCAGAGGACGACAAAGAACGTCTGCGCGGATTTGATTGAAAGCGTCGCTTTTCGTCGCGCCGCCGGAGATGAAGAAATCGCCATTCTTCGGAACCCCGTTGACGGCCATGACATCGACGCAGAGCCTCTCCGTGCAGGCTATACCTTCGAGAATCGCGCGATATCTGGTGTCTTCCGAATCGATCACTCCGAGCGTGAACCCAGTTGCGTCGGGGTTCGCAAAGGGAAAGCGTTCTCCAAGACCGCTCAGTGGATACATGACGACACAGGAGGGAGGCGAGGTTTTGGCAGAAAGGTTCAGCTTTGGAAGGTCTTCGCTTTTAAATTCCTTCGCTATGATCCCTGCGCCTACGCTGGATGCTCCACCAGGAAGCCACATTCCATCTGGAGAGCGATGTGAATAGATGACGCCATGCGGGTCGCACAAAAGACGTGGTGTCACTCCCTTCAATACAAGCGTAGTGCCGATGACAGAATTCCAGCTGCCCAGAGCAACAGCACCAGAGGCGATCTGTGAGGCACAGCCATCGGTCATGCCTGAGTAGATGGGAGTTCCAGCGGGAATGCCAGTCTCTTCAGTTGCGTGATGTCCAGTTTCTCCGATGCGAACGCCGGGACGGACAACCTCTGGCAGGACAGCCGGATCGATTTTCAGGGATTGCAGTACGTCTTCGGGCCATCGATCACTCAGCTGATCGTATCCAGTTTTCAGGGCATGACTGGTGTCTGTCGCGAGCATTGTTCCGGCCAGACGAGCGTTGATGAAGTCATTTTGATGAAGGATGCGATTGCCGGAATGAATCAAACCGTGGTTTGAAAGCCACACGATTTTAGGCAGAGCCCAGGAGGGCTGCATCCGATAGCTCATCCGTTGCCAGACATCGTTTCCGATATGGTTGACGTCTTTGGCTTCCACCACCGCCCTGCCATCGTCATACATCAAGGCGGGTCCACTGGGGCGGAGTTGAGAATCCGTAACGACAATGGTTCCCGACGTCGCATCGACGGCAATGCCTAAAATGGGTACTCTGGCAAGCTGTGTTGTTACCTGCTTGCAACCGATACAGACTGCACGCCACCATTCTTCTGCATTTTGTTCGTGACGATTGTTTTCTCTTGAACTGGTGAGTGGCGCTGACGCGGCTGCAACCACCCAGCCATCTTCCGTAACTGCCATCACCTTGACGCTTTGTGTCCCCAGGTCGATGCCAAGATAGACCGAATCCTTCATCGGTCACCTCGAAGCACGCGCCACTGCGAGGATGCGGAATCGCGCAATGAAAGCCATGTTTTATAGCGTGTCGTAAAGGTGTCATTTTCATGCGCTCGAGGCGTAAATGTGCTGGCCTCTGTCTCGAGGTGGAGGCTACTGTCCGTCTGAGATGTTGCTGTACGAGCCCATAGAAAAGCTCCTCGTGCGCCGTGCTCCGCGCTTCCAGGCCGAATCACATTCACCCCGATGACATCTGCAATCATCTGGCACCAGAGATCGCTGTTCGCTCCGCCTCCGGAGACACGAACGTCTTGCAGGGTGGAATCGGAAGTGCGCTCGAGACATTCGCGGATGACGAACGTGAGGCCTTCGTACAGGGCGTGACAGATTTGCGATGGCGAGCTATGAAACGACAGGTTATGAAAGCTGCCACTAGCCTTTGGTTCAAGAAAGGGGGCTCGTTCTCCGGCGGACGACAGGTAAGGAAGAAAGAAAGGGTTTTCTTTCGAGATACACGCTGATTGCGCGAACCGCTGAAGTTGTTGTTGATCATCGTTCGCGAGAAGTTTGGATCCCCAGCGTAGTGCCTCACAGCCAGTGAGCGTGGGCATGGCACGGAGAAACTGCCCGTCTTCCAAGGCAATAGTAGTTCCAGAGGCAGACTGGTCGAGATCGATAGTTGGAAGAATCGTCTCCGTGCAGATGGTAGTGCCGAGAATGACACAAGCCTGTGTGGAAGTGTTTACGCCACATCCAATGGCAGTTGTGACGATGTCATAGGGGGCCATCAGCACAGGTGTACCTATAGGGATACCCATCTGCTGAGCTGCAGTGGGGGTGAGCGTCGCGATGAGATCATCCGCCTGCGAGATTGGGGGCAGCTTCTCCATATATCGTTCCAGCCCAAATAGCTTAAGCAGCTCATCGGAGTAGCATCGCTTTTTTACATCGCAAAAAGGATTAGAAGCGTCGGAAAGGTCGGCGATAGAACGACCGGTCATGCGGGAAAAAAGCCATCCGTTGCAAGTGAGCACCCAGCGTGCCTGCACAAGCGTCTGCGGTTCATGTTGGGAGAGCCAGCTGAGAATCGCATTCGGCAATCCGGCATACGATGCCGATCCGGAGATGCCGAAAGCATGATCGATGATGCCTTCTTTGTGCCAGCGCTCGATAATTTTATGCGCGCGCCCGTCATTCCAAAGAATAGCGTTTCGAACTGGATTGCCATGAGAATCGACGAGCCAGCAGCCATCTCCCTGTGCTGTGGATACGATGCCGGTGATCGGCTCCGCACATCGCTCAACGACCTGGCGAACGACCGATACGACAGAGCGCCAGACGTCCAGTGGGTTCTGCTCTGAGTAATCCTTATGAGGCCGCAACAGTTCTGTGCTGGCACGTGCGAGTGCGAGTTCCTTGCCTGTATCGCTGAAGGCAATTGCTTTAATCACTGTTGTTCCCGCATCAATTGCGATCCAGGCCATTTAAATCTCCACTGTTCTTTCGTCAGGAATTGTGAGGGTCCATGCCATCAGGCTGCTCAACAGGTACAGTCCTGCAAAGATCCACATCAGACCGCCAATTCCAACAGTGTGATAGAAGATGCGCACCAGGCCCGGTCCCACGAGCATGGCGCCGCCTGCCCCGAGACTAAGCAGAGAAAGTGCCTCGCCGCGATTCTCAGGAGCAAGCATGGGAGCGAGCGCGGAGAGGGGTACGTAGCCGGCCAGGGTAGCCCCATACAGCATACCTACCACAATGCTGAGACCGTAACTTCCAGTAGCCAGCGGCACATAATAAAGTGCGAGTGTGGTAACAGTACATCCCAGTCCACCGCAGATGGCTACGGTTTGACGCCAACCCATCCGATCACCGATAAGGCCGAAGAGCAGGTTCCACACAATATTAGAAAGGAAGATCGCACTGAGCAGTGTGAGAAATTGCGCCTGGGTCAAGCCGATCCGGTCCTGAAAAAATGCAGGGAGAATAATGAAGAATCCAAACTCGGGTGCGGTATTGATGACGCGGACAATGCATGCAATTCCGGTCTTTGGTTTTCGCCACGCGAGGGTGACAGAGTGCAGGAGCGCTCGAAAAGGTTTTTCATTTTCAGAGACGAGGCGGGAAGCACCTTGCGGTTCACGGACCCCGATGAGCAGAACCACTCCTCCTGCGAGGGCGAGCAGCGTCGCAAGCCATAACGTCCCGTATTGGCCGATCCGGGGGATTGAAAGTCGTGCAACCTGTGATCCCAGCGTAGGGAGTCCGCCGGTAAATGCAAACCAGAACCAGCCCATGGCAGAGGCTAGCCTTTGCTTGGGGGCGGCAACCGTGATCCATACAAGAAATCCAAAGGCAAAGAGCGGATAACCGAGACCGCGGAGGCCATAGGTGGTCAGGATAGCTGGATAGGACGCGTGCCGTAATCCGAGCGTCAGAAAAAGCGTCTGAAAGAAGAGCCACAACAAGAGGCCGACTTTGATGACGCGCCGAGGCCCCCATACATCGGAGAGAGAGCCGGAGAGCCATCCGGCAAGTGCAGCCATCGCTCCGTAAAAAGAAGAAATTGCGGCGGCTCCATCGATAGAAAGGCCGCGGCTCACAAGATAAGGGGTCAGGAATCCGGATTCGACGCCGTCACCGATCATGAACAGCAGCAGACCTACAAATCCCCACCTCAATACATGAGGTATGCCGATCGTATCGAGGCCTGATGGAGTATCTGCTGCCGAGTTCTCTCTGAGTGAAACCATAGACCCCGCAAATCAGCCGTTTTCTCTTGTGAGCGTAAAAAGCCGCCCCATCCCCATGACAACTCATGAGTGTGGGGCGGCTTTCGATTCTCTGCCGCTGACGATCTGGATAATGCAGGAAAATGGTGTGGACTGTCAATACGCGTACCGGTGCTATCAGAGCAGGAAGACTTTTGAGCGCGCAATTTATCCTGAAGCGTCGAGAAGGAGATGCAAGACCATGATGAAAAAGATCGCGATGCAGAAAAAGTGGATAGTGATGTGCATCGCAGGCGTAATTGTAGGGATTAGTGAAGGGCAGATGCATGCGGCAGAGGCGAAGACCGCGACGGAAGCCTTGGATTATGTCAGGCCCAACATTGGTGGCATCGGGCAGCTGCTCACAGCGACGATTCCCTATGTGCAGTATCCCTATGGGATGGCGCGATTGGCTCCGATCACGACGCCGGGCATCAAGGATCGCTATCTTGCGGACAAAATCTACGGATTTCCTGCGGGGCTGGCGACGCTGATGATATCGACTGGGCCGGCGGACACCCATGTGAAGGGCTATGCATCGGAGTTTGATCATGATTTTGAGACCGCGACTCCTTATTACTATGCCGTGAACCTCGATACATGGAATGCAAAGGCGGAACTGACGGCAGGGGAGAAGAGCGCGTACTACCGGTTTACGTTTCCGGCGGCGACGCATGCGCATGTCGCGCTGAGCCTGCAGGATCACGCTGAGATTGCGGTTGCAGGTGATCGTGTGGTGCAGGGGAGCGAGCGGGTTCGCGACAATATTGCCAGCACCTCAGGCACAGGAGGAGAGACGCGAGAGTATTTCTACGCGGAGTTTTCGCGCCCCGTCGCAAACTGGCAGACGTGGAAGGGCGACACCTTTTCGCATGATGCGAAACAAAGCGGCGATGGCATCGGGTTTGTAACCGATGCTGCAGAGAAGCAGGGCGAGCAGGTGGAGGTTCGGGTCGGCATATCGTATATCAGCGTAGAGCAGGCGAAACGAAATCTGGAGGAGGATGCGAAGGGCCGCACCTTTAACGGAATGAAGGCTGCCGCGCGCGAGAAGTGGAACCAGGCGCTGGATGGTATTCAGACGGTGGGAGGGACGGAGAAGGAACGTGCCATCTTCTACACGGCGCTGTGGCGGTCGATGGGGAGAATGACGGATATTACGGAAGGCCACCGCTACTTCAGTGGCTACGATCACGCAGTGCACGATGCGCAGCGGCATCACTTCTATGTCGATGATGGGTTGTGGGACACGTACCGCTCGCTGCATCCGCTACAACTGCTTCTGGATCCGGTGCGGCAGCAGGATATGGTGCGATCGTACCTAAGGATGTACCAGCAAAGCGGATGGATGCCATCGTTTCCGTCGGTTGCCGGAGAGCGTGCGGTCATGATCGGTCACCATGCGGCGGCGCTGATCGCCGATATGTACGAGAAGGGATATCGGGACTTCGATGTGAACCTGGCGTATGAGGCGATGCGGAAGAATGAGACGGAGGCTACGATGCTTCCGTGGCGAAGGGGACCGCTGACCAGCCTGGACAAGGTGTACTTCGAGAAGGGATTCTTTCCGGCGCTGGCGTATGGCGAGAAGGAGAGCGTGCCGGAGGTTACGGAAGAGAGGCGACAGGCCGTATCCGTAACTCTGGAGAACGCCTATGACGCGTGGTGCGTCGCACAGCTGGCCAAGGCATTGGGCAAGACTGAGGATGCGGCGTATTTCACCAAACTCGCGCATAACTATGAAAACGTCTTCAACCCTGAGATTGGCTTCATGGCTCCGCGCAGCGCAGATGGCAAGTGGGTGGAGCACTTCGATCCGAAGCTTGGAGGAGGGCAGGGAGGGCGCGATTACTTCACAGAGGTGAACTCGTGGCTGTACACGTTCCATGTGCAGCACGATGTTGCGGGGCTGGTACGGCTGATGGGTGGACGCGAGGCGTTTGCGAAGAGGCTGGACCGGCTGTTTGTAGAGCAGTATGGGACATCGAAGTATGCGTACCTTGGGCAGTTTCCAGATTCGACGGGACTGGTGGGGTTGTATGCGCAGGGGAACGAACCCAGCTTCCACATTCCCTACCTATACGACTTTGTTGGACAGCCTTGGAAGACGCAGAAGCATGTGCGGCAGTTGCTGGATGTCTGGTACGGGGATGGGCCGTTGGGAATTCCTGGAGACGACGACGGCGGCGAAACCTCGTCATGGTATGTGCTGAGCGCGATCGGATTTTATCCGGTCTGTCCAGGTAGTCCGGTGTATGAGATCGGGAGTCCGATCTTCACAAAGAGCACCGTGCGGCTGGGCAATGGCAAGGAGTTCACCGTGCTTGCAAATGGCGCCTCGGCCCAGAACAAGTATATTCAATCGGCACGTTTGAACGGGAAGCCGCTGAACCGGCCGTGGTTCCGGCACTCGGAGATCGTAAATGGAGGCTTGTTGGAACTGGAGATGGGAGACAAGCCGAATGTGCAGTGGGGCAGCCGTCCAGAGGATGCTCCACCATCGATGAGTTCTCAACAGCCGAATTGAGTTCGGGGAGAGGCCGTTTCAAAGTCTGAGAAGAGCATCGCCGGAGAAATAGCGGGAGCGGCAGCGCTATCAGTTTTGTTGATAGCGCTTAAGGATGCTTTCAAGTGAAACAACTCCTTCGAGGGATCCACGAACAGCTCGGTTGGTCACAGGCAGCATTGGCCAACGCTGAAAATATGGAAGCGCGCTTGACAGCGGCAGATCCGGAAAGAGTATAGGAGTTCGCTCCGGCCCGAGCTTCTCCTCGAGGCGAACCGTATTGAAGGTGACCTGGTCGGCGAATGTTTCGACTGCCAGCGTATCCAGCTCCTGTTTCGTAGCGGTGTACCACAGGCCATCGCGGCAATGAATCAAGACCGGGGATGAATCGTGAATCTTGCCGTATTTCGCTAACGAATCCATTGCTTTGGATATAGGTTCTGCTCCCGGGAGGATGGGGGCCACGATCGGTTGCAAAGCATCTTCCAGATGCAGATCGCGCTCTTCGCGTTGCTCTTCCATGGAAGGCAGGTAGAGACCATCCTCGTGGGTCAGGACCTCGAAGATAGGGACCGGGAGAAGGGACCGTGAGATCAGATAAGCGATCGTATTTGCAAGAATGACCGGAATGACAATGGAATAATTTCCGCTGACCTCGAGCACCATAAAGACGGAGGTGAACGGCGCTCTCAAAAAGGCGGCAAAGAGAACTCCCATACCTACGAGGGCATACGATCCAACAGAACCTGTGAGGTGGGGAAAGAAGAGCTTCTCAAAGGAGCCGACGGAGGCTCCCAGCATCGCTCCGATAAACAATGTAGGAGCAAACATGCCACCGGGTGTTCCGCTAGAAAAGGACAAGGTTGTCGCGATAATTTTGAAGATGGCGAGTATCAGCAGCATCTTCCATGCAAACTGTGCGTGCATCGCCTGGTCGATGACATCGTAGCCGGCTCCCATCACCTGAGGTAGGCCGAAATAGCCGATGCAGCCTACAAGAAATCCTGCTGCTGCAGGCTGGAGCATCCGCAGAGAAGGCTTTGCGCTCTTCAACCTGGGACGAAGATATTCCAGAAGCTTTGAGAAAGCGAGCGAGGCAATTCCCCCAAAGATCCCCAACACTGCATAAGCCAGCAATTCGCGTGGGTCGCGTAGATTGACTGCCGGTACGCGGAACATGGGTTCCGCTCCCCAAAACCAGCGCGCGACAACCACGCTCGAAATCGTCGCCAGGACGATTGAGCCCAGTATGCCTGCGCTCCACTGCCCGATCACCTCTTCGATAACGAAGAGGATTGCCGAGATAGGAGCGTTGAACGCCGCAGCAAGGCCCGCCGCCGCGCCTACCGGAGCGAAGATGCGCAGGCGCGCCTTGGAGAGCTTGAGCCTTCTGCCGATGAGTGAAGCCACACCGGCGCCGATCTGTAACGAAGGGTCTTCCGGTCCGAGCGAATGGCCGCCGCCGATTGCCAGCGCAGAGAGGAGAAATTTGCCGCACACAGTGCGAAACGATATGTATCCGTTGTGGATATACATCGCAGCCTTGGTCTGATTAATGCCGCTGCCCTGTACATTCGGAAAGACGAAGCGGGTCAACAGTGCAACGATAAGTCCGACGACGGTCGGCACGATCAATAGTCTTGTCTGCCGAGGCCCTGGTAAAGAACCAAGCAACAGTACATTAAGCCAGTCGATCGCCATGCGGAAAGACACGACCAAGAGACCGGAGATGATGCCAATAAAGATGGAGAGCAGGAGAAAGATTCGCTCTTCGCGTCCGGGAATGGAAGACACCGACTCCTGAGCGATGGATGGCCCTGGCTGCTGTGAGGTTGCGCTAATGTCTGCCCCCTTTCGCTGTGGACGACTCTGCCAGCAGAAGTAGCAGAGCATCATCTCCGGTGGGTACTGCTGCACAATGCCGGCTGGTCTCGATCTCGGTGTCGTAGATCAACTGCAATGCAGCTTTCTGTTTATCGGAATCGTTGAGAAGTGCAGCGCGGCTCGTTGTGGCATCGGGACCGAGCCAGCGAGCGGCTAAAGACTGCAGAAGATCCTGCGATCGATCAACCTGCGTTGTACATGTATCCCAGCGCGCCTTTGCAATTGCTCTATCGGCGAGGATACGCGCTACCCGTTCTTTCTCTGGCAACGTTTCGCTGGGTATGAGCTGTAGAATGCGGCGAGCCTTCGTCAACAATGCGGCGTTCTCTTCATCTTCGGGATGCTGGCGTATTGCGCGCGCGAGTAAAGTCGCGGCCGTCGTGTAGTCGCCGTGCCGGTACGCAAGCCCGCCGGCTTCAGTCAGTGCTGTCTGATTGTCAGGCTGGAGTGCGAGCGCCTTTTGAAAAAAAATCATCGCTTCGGAAGGGGCGGCGGCCTGTTCCAACAGGTTGCCGATCATTACGTCAAATTCCGGATCATCCGGAGCATTTCCTGCGGCGACCAACAGTTCTGTTTTGGCCGGGCCGAGCTCTTTTTTTTCAATAAGATAGCGAGCCAGCTCGAGCCGAACCTCACGCCGCCGTTTCGCTCCATCACCTTCCCAATCCCCATAGATAGAAGCACGATAGAAGTTGATCGCACCTTGCACATTATGTTTTTTTGCGGCTAGACGAGCGAGTTGTAGATTGATGGATCCCTCTCCTGGACGCTCCTCTCGCAATCCTATGAAGTAGTTATAGGCCTCCTCGACTCTGTTCGCCTGTGCGAGGGCCTCCGCCAGCATCAACTCATAACTCCGCCTTCCCGGTGCATAGGACAGGGCGGTGCGGTAGCAGGTAATCGCCTGATCAGGTTTGTTGGCCAGCAAGGCGGCCATGCCGCGGTCCGACCAGCGTTTTGCGAGATCTGCGCGGTGTTCCTGGAAAGAACGGAATAAAAACAGAGTCACCACGAACAGCACAACGGTGATTGCAGTCAGACTGAAAAAAGTGATGGAGTCGCGTACGATCAGTTGGCGTTTTGTGGTCAATTTATTGGAGTTGGTTACCATCGGCTATTCAAAACAAACACTTAGACGGTCTGAACTCGCAGGGAGAAGACGGGCCTTCCTAGTTTAGCGTCTTGGCACTGTATCTGCAGCGCGTGCAAGAGGAAGGACTCGGATTCCATCGCATGGAGCGGTTTTCGCACCGATTACTCCAGGAGCGTGACGCACTTCTCACGGACGAAGGAACGATGACAGGACCGATAATCCGCTATTCGAGACTGGGTGGAGAGGTACCGAGCGGAGTGCGGCGTAGATCTCCAGTCTCTTCTTCGAGCAGCCATCGGCGAAGCTGCAAAATGTCGTTGGCGCGAACGACTCCAACCACATTCATCGTCTGCCTGGATTGAACGACGACCACGTTTTCGACATCTTTCAGCATCATGGAGCGATGCACCTGATCGACGGATTCGCCAGGATAGGCGAGCACGTAATCCTGACGTGCGAGTTCTCGCATGGTGAAGTGATGATCCGGAGGCTCGATGCGCATGAGGTCTCGCGCTTCCACAATGCCGAACAGCGTTTCATCCGCGTTGACGACGGGAGTAAATCCTGTCCCGGTTGGCTTGTATTTTTCGAGGACAGACTGCAATGTGTCATCACTGCGAACAACGTTGAACTCTCTCTTCATCACCTGCTCAATGCTGGCGCGCATCAGTACGGGAACGGAATAGTCCTGGCTGATAATGAGCCCGCGTTTGACGAGCTTAATGGTCATGATGGAATCGCGGCTGCAGAGACGGACGAATCCATCGGCGATCATAACCGAGACAATCAGCGGGAGCAGAGAGTTGGGATTGTGGCTGAGTTCGAAGAGGAAGACGATGCTGGTGAACGGCGCGCGCGCAATGCCTCCAAAGACGGCCGCCATGGCCACAAGAGAATAGAAGGCGGGATCGCTTACGAGCCGCGGAAAGAAATGCTGGCAGGCAGTGGCATAGGCCGCGCCAAGCCCTCCGCCGACAACAAGGGACGGTGCGAAGACGCCTCCCGTCGTTCCCGAGCCAAGAGAGATGACGAGTGCCCAGAATTTCGCTACAGCAATGCTGATAAGGGTAGCAACGCTGAGGTGATCGTTGAGCATCTGGCGTATGGTGCCATAGCTGGTGCCGAAGACCTGCGGGACGAAGTATCCAATGATACCGAGGGCGAGTGCTCCTATCGCTGGCGACCAGATGGCCGCGTGCTTGAAGGGAAGCTCGTCGAAGAAATCCTCGAGCCAGTCAAGGGTGCGAATCATGCACAGACCGACGAGTCCCATCAGGATTCCCATTAGGGCGAAGAGCCACAACTCGCTCATGCCTGTGAGCTTGAATGCGGGTGTTGGAAACAGCGGGCTCCATCCGGCGAAGTAGATTCGTACGCCAGTGGCCGCTGCGGAAGCCAGCGCTACGGGGATGAAAGAACGCGCGCGCAGCTCAAAAAGCAACAATTCGACGGCAACAAGGATGCCGGCTAGGGGAGCCGTGAATGTAGCAGCCATTCCGGCGGCCGCGCCACAGGCCAGCAGGACGCGGCGGTAATAAGGTGTGAGTCCCAGGGCCTGCCCCAGAAGAGAGCCGATAGCGCCACCGGTCTGAATGATAGGACCTTCCGCGCCGAAGGGACCGCCTGTGCCGATTGCGAAGGCAGTTGCCAGAGGTTTCAGGATGGCCACGCGAAGACGCATCCGGCTATGGCCGAAGAGCACAGCCTCCATAGCTTCTGGTATGCCGTGGCCCTTGAGGGTGGGTTCGAGAAAGTAGATGAGAAGACCTACGATCAAGCCGCCGATCGGCGGAATGAGGATAACCCACAGGCCAAGATGATTGTTGGCTGGATCCGAAACGGCAAAGGAAACCTTGCCATAAAAGATCAGATTGGTGAAAAAGTAAATAAGCTCCAGCAGGCCCTGGGCGACAAATCCGCCAACGATACCTACCACGACCGCAATGCAGCATATTTTGATAACCTGCGGCTCGAGAGCAACGCCGAACTGGTGTTTGGTAAAGTCTCCCGAATTCAGCGTTGCTGCATTTGAAACCGGACCATCCGCCATAGAGATTCCCTCTTTGCCTGCAAAGAAGCAATCACTGAGACAGATATAGGTGAAAGATCAACGTAGTATCAGAAGACCTCACCGCCGAAAGAGACGAGTGAGCTCTCCGCCGCCTTCGCCATACTGTCTCTGCGCAGCTGCAATGCCTGCAATATGTTTGTCTTCGTTACGACTCCAACTACTTTGTCCCTGGTCTGAACCGCCAGGAGCATAGGTTCGCTGTCTTGCTCGAGCAACAACCGAAGCGCCTCCGTCGCATTTGTGTCCGGAAGAACCTTTTGAACTCGACGCTGCATGATGTCTCGCACATGAGTTGTACCCCACTTTTCCGGAGGAACCTGGCTGAGCGACCAGAGGCTGCAGGTGCCGACAATTTTGCCGTTATCCATGACCGGGAATATCTCATGCCGTGTATGCGGCGAAAGCATGGCCGTGAACTCCCGGAGGGTGAGTGCCCCGGAGGTCGCGATCATCTCCGTCTGCATGATCTGGCTGACCGGAAGATCCTGCAGTTCGGCAACGCGCACAGCTTCGTGCAGACGTTGATCGCCGGATGCCGAGGCATCGCCGGATACCGCGTAGGCAACTGCCGACCCGATAAGTGCAGGGATGATGAAAGCGTGTCCGCCCGTTGCCTCTGCAACGAAGACGACCGCTGCAAGCGGAGTCTTATAGCCTGCGGAGATGAAGCAGGCCATGCCTACCGCCGCATAGAGTGCAGGCGTTGCGCTGTGAACGAGTGATTGCGAGAAGGCCAGGCCGAAGGAGCCTCCGGAAAGGAAGAGGGGCACGAACATGGCGCTGACGCCGCCTACACCCAGCGTGAAGGCAGTGGCTGCAAGCTTGAAGATGCCGAAGGTCACCAGCTCCAGGCTGCTATGGTGGCCGGAAAGGATGATGTCCACGGCCTCGTAGTTCGGACCCAGGGGCAGCAGGCCGTTGTTATAGAACTGCAGAAACAGAAGCCCGCACAGGCCTGTGAGAAGGCCGCCGACAGACATCTTGACCCAATGAGGCCATGCAAGGCCGACGCAGAAGGAACGAAAGCGACGGAAGGTGATGACGAACGCCATTGCCACCAGTCCGATCAAAAGTCCAAGCAGCGCACTCCAGACCAGGTCTTTGCGAGTGAAGCCGGTGGCAGTTACGAAATCGAAGAGCGGTTCGCTGCCAAGAAAAGAGCTCAAGGTCATGAAGGAGACAACGGAGGCGATGAGAGACGGCAGGAGAGCTTCATGCGCAAGATCGTCCTTGTAGGGCATTTCAAGCGCAAAGACGATGCCGGTGAGCGGAGCGCGAAAGACTGCCGACATGCCTGCTGCAGCACCACAGATGAGCATGATACGCCGGTCTCGGGCATCAAGATGGAAGCTGCGCAGGGATCGAAACCGCGCCCAGATCCACGAGCCGATCGCGCCTCCGCCATAGATGCTCGGGCCTTCGAGAGCCGCACTGCCTCCGAGTCCAACTGTTGCGATGGCAGCAAGAATCTTCGGCACAAAAGGACGCAGATTCATGTGGCCCTGATGCTCGTGGTAAGAACAGATGACTTCTTCAGTCGAGTGCTCATCAGGATCGGGCGTGAAGAACTGCATGATGAGGCCCGCCAGCAAACAGGCCAGAACAAGCCCTGGAACGATGGCCCAATGATGTGCAAAGTAGTAGCGAAGGACGGGGGGCCACATCTTATCGAGAATGATGACCGCAATTGCCGTAATGGCAAGTCCGGTGGTTACTCCAATAATGGGTGCGATGACGAGCCATTTTTGAAGATCGCGAGCATAAACAGCGGTAAGGTCCTCATGGACCAGGGGAGCGTATTTGCGCAGTAATGGATGCCGGAAAAAGCCTCTCCAGCCTTGTTGTTCTTTCATAAATGACTTGCGGTACGATGACTTTCCTTATCAGGTGTATGCGCTATCGATGATTCAGAGATCGATTTCAGCTTGCTTTTCGTTGCGGGTCCGAACAGCTCTTCGCGTAATCGATTCAGTTCGTCACGATGCTTGACAGACAGCTTTCTCAAGATGCCGCGGCCGCGTGACGTGAGGGAGACGACAACAACACGACGATCGGATGGGTCGCCTTCGCGACGAACCAGGCCGCTCAGAACAGCCCGGTCGATCAGGCCTACTACGGAGTGATGCCGCTCTTGGAGGAACTCTGCCAGCTCAGACACGGTGGCCTTGCCACTGCCGGTAAACCCGGCGATGCCCAGCATGAGCTGATGCTGTTGCGGCGTGATCTCTACCTCACGCGCCGCGCTCTCACTGAATCGTAGAAATTTACGGAGGAGATAGCGGAACGACGCCAACTCAGAAAGTACATGGTGAAATTCATACTCATCCGAGTCGTTGACGACCTTTGGTTTCTCCCGCACATCTATACTATATCGTAATGCGAGGTTTTTGCAAAGCAAAATTCGAGTCGGGGAGCTGAGCTGTTCCATGGTTTCCCGCTTTTTTTACCGTTCTAAGGGCCTAATCGGCAAAGTGCTTTTTGATTACTGGAATTGCCCCTTTGCGGACATCGAGGAGAGGAGCACACCGTTAGAAGAATAGCCAGTTAGCTCTTCCCATATCGGTACTACTGAGATGAGCTTCTACTGTGTTCTCATAAATCAGTGAAAGAGCTTAGGCCAGAAGTTTTAGGGATAGCGCTGGACGCGGAGACTCGGTGCATCCATTACCGTTCCGGACTCGACATCATCGCCATCAAAATGGCATGTTGCGGAGTCTACTATGCCTGCAAAGATTGCCACGATGCATTAGCAGGGCATGAGATTAAAGTCTGGCCGCGCTCAGGATGGGACACCCCAGTCGTCCTGTGCGGAGCGTGCGGGCTGGAGTTGACGATTCGCGAATATATGCATAGCAACTATCAGTGCCCAGGTTGTACGGCTAGATTCAATCCGGGCTGCAGAAACCACTATCACTTTTACTTTGAGGTGAATGGCGATCCAGTCTGATCTCGCTCGATAAAGCTGCCAACGATCGCTGCACATTTCTCCACAAACTCCCGATCATGAGCGGAGAATGCCGCCAGGTCGTGGCTGTCGATGTCAATCTCGCCCACCACTGTGCCGTGCGCTCGAATGGGGGCAACGATCTCCGATCGTGTTTCAAGCGAACAGGCCAGATAGCGTGGATCGGAGTTGACATCGTCGACAATGACGGTATCGTTCTGTGCGACCGCCGCGCCGCAGATTCCCTGAGTCACTGGGATACGCACGTGTTCGGTGGGCGCCCCGCAAAACGGCCCGAGAACGAGTGTCTCCGGATCATCGGGATCGAGCATGTAAAATCCGGTCCAATTGTAGTAAGACAATCGTTGCGGAATGATCTCGACGATGAAGTTCTGCAGAGCGGCGAGATCGGCTGCGGATTCCGCAAACGACGCTGCTTCGGAAAGAATCTGGGAGAACGAACTCTCGGACATATCTCTATTTTGCGCCTTCTAAGACTTAAGAAAATTCGCTCTCTGAACCCATCATCCAAAGGTGAACGAGAAAGCTTGGACACCCGCATCCAGAAACTCAATGGTAAAGGTATGGTCCTTGATCGCGTCCTTCTGTCTCACCAACTGATAGAGTCGGTGTTCCGTGACGACACCATTACCTTGCGGGTCCGTGTCCACCCCATGATTCTCTCCTGGAGCCTGCCCATCAATGGTTATGCGAAAGCGGACAGGCTTGCTGTCCGCCGTGGGGCCGAGCACGAGATGCAGATCGCGCGCATGGAAGCGAAAGACGATCTTTCCTCCAGCCGATTGGAGCACGGCAACCTGCCGGTGATCGAGCCACTTGCCTGCGAGTCCCCAATCGTTCAGCCCAAGACGGCCGGGCACCGTGTAGATATGGTCTACCTCCCGATTGATACCGCCTGGTGATACGAAGTGTTCTGCTCGCGCGTAGCCGATGTAGGTCTCCGGCGAGCGCACATCCTTCATGTCGGCTGCTGCCTGAGCGCCCTGGCCATGAACGTTGACCGTGCTGGCAGGCATTGGCTTTGCGTTCGCTTCTTTCAGCAGATCCTGGATCCACCGCTCTGACTGAGCGTATTCTCCCTCGCCAAAGTGTTCGTAACGCACCTTGCCTTTGGCATCGATGAAGTAATGGGCAGGCCAAAACTGATTATGAAATGCATTCCAGACCGCGTAATTATTGTCGAGCGCGACAGGGTAGGTGATGCCGTACTTATTCACGGCCTTCTGCACATTTGCCCGTTCCTTCTCGATATCGAACTCCGGCGTATGGACCCCAATCACCACCAGGCCACTGTCTTTATATTTTTCCGCCCATGCGCGGATATACGGGAATGCGCGAATGCAATTGATGCAGGAGTAGTCCCAGAAATCGACGAGAACGACCTTTCCTTTAAGTTGCTTCGCTGTCAAAGGAGCAGAATTGATCCACGCCGTTGCGCCGGACAGACCGGACAAGGGATGACTTCCCACGATGCTTGCCGGCTCCTGCGCTTCGAGCAGACAAGTGGTTGCAGCCGTAAAGCTGAAGACCGTCGCAATCGCAACAGCAATAGACAGATTTATTCGTCTCAACCGGGAAATGGCAGGCATCGGTTTCAATCTCCTTTGTCCGACACTATAACTAGTAGTGAGGTGCGGTTATGGCGGACGAGACTCATACAGTAGACGCTCTTGAAGACCAAAGAGTCACAGAACTTCGCATGGCCCAGGACAAGGCAGAACAGCTTTTTCAGGAGGTAGAAGCGCGCAAGCTGATCCGCGCAGGTGTTCCTGAAAGCCAGCTTAATCAGGAGATCTATCTTTTAGCGAAAGAGATGTATGGGATTTCTACGTACTGGCATAAACGGATCGTCCGTGCTGGCTCCAATACGCTGTTGCCTTATGCCGACAATCCTCCGGACCACACCATTGGTGAAGACGACATTCTATTTCTTGATCTCGGCCCTGTTTTCGAAGAATACGAAGCAGACTTTGGCCGTACTTTCGTGATCGGGACAGATCCCGCAAAGCTAAAGATGCGCAATGACGTAGAGAATGCTTTCGTCGAAGGAAAACGCTACTTCAAAGCGAACCCTGAGATTAGGGCAAACGAACTCTATGCTTATGCGGTGTCTCTTGCAGAGAAATATGGCTGGGAGTTTGGCGGCCCGATTGCCGGACATCTGATCGGGCAGTTTCCTCATGAGCGGATTGCTGAGGACAAGATAACGCTTTACGTCCATCCCAGGAGCAAGCTCCGCATGCGCTCAACTGACGACAAAGGACGGCCGCGCCATTGGATCCTGGAGATTCACTTTATAGATCGCAAGCGTCAGATCGGGGGGTTCTTCGAGGAACTTCTGACTATTGACAGCCAACGCTGAGGGAATTTCTTTTCGTCGCCGATTCAATGAGTGCTGGAAGTCGGAGAAATCTTATTGACTTCAGGTGCTAGTCGACGGATTGGGGAAGTATTACTCTCTTCCTTGTAAGAGGAGTGCAACATGCCTCGTAATGCAGGGTTCAATTTGAAGCAGAGGAAAGTCCTTGTTGTAGGTGGCGGTTTTGCCGGCCTGCAGTGCGCATTGGATCTCGCCAGCGAACCCGATCTCAGTATCACGCTGTTGGACCGCAATAATTATCAGCAATTTCATCCTCTTCTCTACCAGGTAGCGGCAGGATACCTTACCCCCGGCAATGCCGCCTTTGCGTCGCGTGACTTTGTAAAAGACTATCCGAATGTCGATGTACAGATGGTAGAGGTCAAAGCCATTGATCTCTACCATTGCTCCGTTACAACTTCGGAGGGTGCTGAATATGCCGGGGACATCCTGGTGCTATCCACTGGATCACACGTCAACTTTTATTCTGTGCCTGGTGCGGAAAAGTTCTCGCATCCTCTCTACTCGCTTCGTGATGCCGAAGCCCTGAAAGATGTTCTTTACAGCCGATTTGAACAGGCCGACGTGGCGCCCCCAGCGCAGGAGCCACTTAATATAGTCGTCGTAGGCGGAGGCGCAACAGGAGTCGAAATGGCAGGCACCATCGCCGACATGATCACCCGGGTGGTAGGCCGGGAATATCGCCACCTCAGGCCCGAGATGGCGAAAGCCTCTGATCGAAAGCGATCCCATTCTTTTAAAGGGCTTCAGCGCAGCTTCTCAGGCTTATGCCGTTTCCGCCCTACGCGATAAGGGGGTCGAAGTCCATCTTGGTACAGCGGTAAAGGAGATCACTGAGAATTCCGTCCACCTCTCAGATGGTTCGAAGATTGAATCCGATACGGTGATCTGGGCTGCCGGCCTTCGAGCCAATCTTTTACGGGGAATTCCGCCTGAAGCGGCGCTGCCCAACGGACGTCTTCGCGTCTAGCCAGATCTGACGATGATTGGACTATCCAATGTATTCATCGCTGGCGATCTTGCAAACGCGATGGACGCACAGGGAAATGCCTATCCCCAACTGGCCGCGGTGGCAAAGCAGGCTGGCCAGCACTGCGCAAGAAATATTAAGCGGATGATCGAAGGCCAGGAGCTTGAGCCATTCGTCTATAAGGATCGAGGCATTCTGGCAATGGTTGGCCGCAACGCCGCTATTACCGAGTTGGGAAAGGCGCATCACCAGCTCTCCGGTCCGGTTGTCTTTGCTGCATGGCTGGGAATTCATGCAGGTTTACTCCCTTCGGTAAGGGCCCGTTTCGAAGCGGTCATTGAGTGGGCATGGGTCTACTTTCTCGGAGATCACGCATCGCAGATCATTGATCGAACTGGACGCCTGCCGGAGAATGCCTCTGCACCTGCAAACGATGCAATTTGACAACGTCCACCATCTCCACGATAGTTTTCATGGTCTTCTGTGAACCAGAAGGCCTAAAATAGCTTCCCCGGAAGCCAGGGTAGCGACGAACTCCGCGAACGAGTAACGACGATATGCCATTGGTCCCGGGGAATCAGTAATCGGTTCCAGACTATGAACTTGCAGCAAGAGGTTTCGGGAGCAATCTCTTTCAATCGAAGAGAGTTTCTGCGCGCTACTACTGGCGCCTGTCTGTTATCGGCACTTTCGCGCTCTCCGTTAAGGGCGGCTCAGCTTCCAAAGGCCAGAAAGGCGGTAGTCGTCACCTTTGGCGGAGGTGCCCGTGATGATGAAACTTTCATGCCGGACGGGCAGGAAAATATACCCTATCTGCTTTCAGAATTGCTGCCGCAGGGGACATTCTTCAGCCAGGTAGTGAACCACGGTATCCTTGGCCACTATGTCGCAAATGCAAGCCTGGCGACAGGAGCCTATGAAACCGGCAATAATTTCGTGGCTGCCCCTCCGCAAAACCCCACCGTTTTTGAGTATTATCGCAAGGATTTGAATCGTCCTCTGAACGATGTCTGGGTAGTCGCTCCTAGCGTCGGCTTTGAACGAATTGGAGAAAGTAACCACCAGGGATATGGGCCGGGATTTGGAGCAAACGTCGTCCTCCCCAAGCGGTTGCTGGCGGCGGCACTGCCCGCGGGTGCGCGAGGTAACTACGAGTCGTTATTGCACGATAACTACGAATCGCCTCTATATACTCCAGAGACGGCAAACAGCGACGCTGAGCTTGCACGCATCGCAGATGTGTTGAAACTATCCGTCAGCGATTTTCTTGTAAAAGCACGCAATGTGCAGAGCCCGGATGAGCTTTCGGTTTTCGTCGTTCGCCGCCTGATGAACCAGTTTGCTCCCAGCCTGCTTTGGGTCACCCTTCATGACATTGATATTGCCCATGCCGGGGCCTTTTCACTGTACGTCGATGGAATCCGTCGAACGGACCGGTTGTGCGCGGAGATATGGAAGGCGATTCAAACCGAGCCGGAGTATGCGGGCAAGACCAATATGTATATTCTTCCCGATTTTGGACGCGATTCGGATATGGAAGCTGGCGGAAACGGATTTCAGCATCACCGCACCGGCGATCTTAGGTCCCGGACCACTTGGATGCTGGCGCTAGGTCCCGATGTGCGGCAGAATGTGGTGGTGGATCGTCCCTTACACTCCGTGGATCTTGTGCCAACACTGGGAAGTTACTTAGGCTTTTCCCCTCGCTATGCGCAGGGCAGGCCTATCGATGGTTTGTGATTGCCATGCTGCCGTCCCAGCTCAAACCCGAGTATTTCTCCAGCTATCCTCCTCTGGGACGTGAGGTAGCGGTGCGGGAGATCGATCTTCTCCGCCAACTACCGTTGAGCTATGTGCCTCTACTGCTGAGAGAAATCAGCGCCTATGACTGGCACTTTCCTCCTGAGCGCAATGAAGTTGACGCACAGTTCATCTATCTGCGTAGTCTTTCGCAAATTCAACTGCAGGATGCGATGAATCAGTTTGCTGCTTTACGGCTGTCTCCGGAGATGGAACGGATCGACTGGATTAATTCGCCGTTGGATTTTTCTGAGAAGCTTTCCGCAGAGTTATGGGCTTCAGGTCAGATATCCGCCTTTCGTGCCGCTGCTATCGAGCTGCTGAATCGGGTTCGCGTTGCAGTTCCGGCTCCGCCTCCAACGATTCCGCGACGTGTGCTGGTTGTCCTGGGCGAAGGAGTCAACAAGAATAATTACAGGCTGTTTCGCAAACTGCGATCGCAGGGGACTTACTTCAGCAGGGTAAATCCACAGGGTGGATTGCAGAGCTTGGTGGATTACGTGCAAGCCAGAGCGCAGGATCATCCGGCTCCCTTTGCGCATTGGTATGTGGATGGGGGAAGGGCTTTACGGTTTGTGGAGCCTGGCATTGAAGTTCTCGCCTATGGAGAGATGGACACCCTCCGCGCTCGTGTGGCGACTATTATGCGTGGCCAATTGATTCAGGGGCAGGGAAGTGAGGCTCGTCGAAGCGGGCTGGCCAGGCTTGGTCCTGCGGATTTCGGACTGGATGCTGCGGGAGCAAATGGCGTGATGAATCATTTCAAAATATCGGTGCTGGCAGATGGCTCAGGAACACAGTTCTTCAGCACGACGTTCGTGCAGTGGTCGGTGCGGGAGTTGCTGCGGCGAGCACAGCCTTCAACGGTACTTGCGCGATTCGCTCCGCGCATGACGGAATCTTCGATGAACGCGGTATTGGCGGGAGATACACAGCCCATAACGCTTGATCCACAGGGTGCCTTGATCGATGCCGATATGGCCTCCTATTACACATGGATCAATCTGATGAGACTTACGGGCGCACATGAAGCGGCGTTTCTAGTCTGGTTTGAAAACCACAATGAGGCTCTTGTGATCTCGCCTGCGTTCTCGCGCAACAGTCAGTCAGACCGCGAGGTGACGGTACCTGAGCTGCTCAAGAGACTGACTTAGGCCGTCGGAATTCCGACGGTGCGATTCCGCAAAAATGATTCCTCCAAAAAGGTTTGAGCAGCTTTCTGTTCGCCTCTGGTTCCATAACTTGAATCCCGCAATATCTGATTAGGTTTCCCCGCCAGCTAGAACGTAAACCACATATATCTCGATCTCAGATCGGTCATCACCGGAATGGAGACGGGTTGTTGAATCTGTCAGGGGCCGCAAATGGTGCCCGGGGGCTACATGGCTTTGGTGCATGTGCACCATTGATCATCGTTGGGGAAGACAGCGATAACAGTGCGGTGAATGATTGACTGATTCCACCGCTGCACTCAGAACCGCGAAGTGGCCGCCATTGATCTCTTTCTTTGAGACGATCTGCGTGCAGTGAAATCTATCAACACCGCACCGTTCTTAGACGATTGAAGTATCACCTTCAATGTTGCTTGACATAAGAAAAAGCACAGTGGTAGGTTTTTTGGGCTTCACGAATATTGCGTAATACGCAAAATACATTGCATATCGAAGAATCGCGAAGCAGATAAGAGAGCACATGGATCTGGGTAAATACAACGGCGGAGCGTATTGGTTGCTGGTAGCTGTTTTCCTGGTGGCAACTTCATTTGCTGCCGCACAGGGCGGTTCGGAGTCCACGGGCACGCGTCTCTTCAATGACCATTGCGCGACCTGTCATGGCAATCCGCAAGTGGAGCGTGCGCCAGCCCCTGTCAGTCTCAAGCAGATGGTGCCGGAGCATATTTACGAGGTCATCACGACTGGGGCTATGCAGTCCATGGCTGCCAGTCTTACGGACCAGCAGAAGCGTGATATCGCGGAGTACCTTGGAGGGCGCAAGCTGGACTCGAAGGATGTTGGTGCTGCGAAGAACATGCCCAACCTCTGCTCGTCTAATCCTCCAATTCACAGCATGGATGGACCCTCCTGGAATGGCTGGGGCGTTGACAATGCCAACAGCCGTTTCCAATCCGCAAAGGGCGCTGGCTTGTCGTCTGGTCAGGTGAGCCGCCTGAAACTGAAGTGGGCCTTTGGATTTCCCAATGCCACCGCCATGTACATGGAAAACGTCGTAGACGGGAATTTATTTGCCAGTTCCAACGCCGGATACCTTTATTCGCTCGATGCCAGGACAGGCTGCGTGCACTGGTCCTTCAAGCCGCAATCCGCAGTTCGTAGCGGTGTTGTCATTGCTCCTCTCAAGGCAGCGCCGAGCAAGTACGCAGCTTTCTTCGGTGACATACATGGCAAGATCTACGCCATCGATGCCTCTACCGGATCAGAGATTTGGAAAGTGTCAGTCGATCCAGATCCGCTGGTACGCATAACGATGCCGCTGAAATTCTATGAAGGTCGCTTGTATGTGCCGGTGGCTTCACTGGAAGAGCCTGAATCCGGCAGTGCAAATCACGTCTGCTGCACGTTCCGAGGCATGGTCGTCGCGCTGAACGCTGAGAACGGTCACCATATCTGGAAGAGCTACACCATCGATCAGCCTGCCAAATTTCTTCGCAAAAATTCTCTTGGGCTGGATGTCAAAGGACCTTCGGGGGCTGGCGTCTGGAGTTCGCCGGTCGTCGATCCCAAAACGCGCTCGGTGTTTGTAGGAACTGGGAACCAGTTCACCGAACCGGCGGTGAAAACTACGGATGCGGTAATAGCCTTCAACATGGATACCGGCAAGCTATTGTGGTCTTTCCAAGGCATGCATGGTGATATCTGGCACGAGGGTTGCACTCAGGTTATTCCGAAAGAGGGACCTATCTCCGGCACCATGACGCCGACGGTAGCCCCTGCATCGCTGCAGGCTTCGGGCGCTTCCGTCCCGCTGTCGACCCATCGGGGACCGACAAGACCTCAAGGTGTTGCAAGCAATTATCCGAATGAGAACTGTCCTACTCCTCTTGGTCCTGACTGGGACTTCGCGGCGGCGCCAACGTTAGCTACGCTGCCGGATGGACATGATGTCCTGATCGCTGCCGAGAAGCAGGGAATGATCTACGCGCTAGATCCCGGGACGGGCAAGCTGCTCTGGAAGAATCCTGTCGCTCGCTGGGTCAAAGGTGGTCTGGGAGATACGGTCTTCGGCGGAGCTGTGGAAGGGCAATACCTGTACTGGGGCCTTCAAAGCGGTGGAGTGATAGCCGTGGATCTGGCTACGGGCACGGAAAAGTGGTGGACGCCCTGGAATGCGACTCCTGAGATGTATCGCCATCCTGGCGTCTCTGCTGCCGTGAGCCTTATGCCGGGTGTCATCTTTGCGGCTGGTATGGATGGACGCATTAAGGCCATGCAGACATTCGATGGCCGCACGTTGTGGGAGTTTGACACGAACAAATCGTTCGAAACGGTAAATGGGTTTCCCGCTCATGGGGGAACCATTGGCGCTGGAGGCGCCATTGCTGTGGATGGAATGGTGTACGTCGGTTCCGGTTATCTCGGCTTCCAGGGGGGAATGCCAGGGAACGTCTTATTAGCTTTTGAACCGTAGGGGCTGGCGTACTTAGCCCAGCCAATCATGCAAGGTGGAAAGATTTCTTTGAGAGGCCGCACAATGCCTAAATTACTTGTACTCATACGTAACCAGGTCATAGTTGTTTCCGCTATCTTCTCGTTGTTATTTCCGTGCTCTTCCGCTCTGGCACAGGTCGATACTGGAATTGTTCTCGGATCGGTGCTCGACTCGACAGGAGCTGTGATCCCGGAAGCCGGCATAACGCTCACGAACCAGGCTCAGGGAACCACCCTCACAACCAAGACGAACGGTGAAGGAAACTACCAGTTTCCGGTGGTTCGAGCAGGTATGTATAGCGTTGGCGTAGAGGCTCCTGGATTTAAGCAAGCTAAGCGAGAAAACGTCTCCGTAAGCATCCAGCAAAGAGCTGTCGTTGACTTTCGCTTGCAACCAGGAGAGCTGACGCAGAGCGTGGATGTTGCATCGGATGCTGCGCAGCTACAGACACAGGATGCATCCCTTGGTGGTGTGGTGCATGCCCAGACTATCAATGACCTTCCTCTGAATGGAAGGAACTATACCTTCCTTGCTCAGCTGGAGCCCGGAGTGGTTCAGGGGCAGCAGGACTCCCGTGGCATGGCATCTTCCGGCAGCTTCTCTGCGAACGGACAGAACAGCTTTTCCAACAACTATCTTCTGGACGGCGTGGACAACAACTCCAATCTCGTCGACTTCATTAACGGAGCTGGATATGTCTACCGTCCGTCGGTAGATGCGCTGCAGGAATTCAAAGTACAGACCAGCAGCTACAGCGCTGAATTCGGACGCGCAGGCGGCGCAATTCTGAATGCGTCAATCAAATCTGGAAGCGATAAGTTCCACGGAAATTTCTTTGAGTTTTTCCGGAATGCAGCGCTGAATGCGAACAACTTTTTCGCTAATTACCAGGGACTGCCGAAAGGCAAGCTCATTAGGAACCAGTTTGGCGCGACACTTGGTGGACCGGTGCCACCGCTCAATCATGGGCAGCGCAAGACATTCTTCTTCATGGACTATGAAGGCTTCAGACAGCGCCAGGCTACAACCTCGGTATTGACGGCCCCAACTGCGCTTATGCAATCCAGCAAGTTCACCGACATGTCGGACCTGATCAAGTTTCAAGGCGGTACCAGGAAAGACGCTCTCGGCCGCACCTTTGCGCTGGGAACCATCATGGATCCAGCCACAACGAGGCTGCTGCGGGGTGGTTCTGTTGATCCGGTGACTGGCATGGCGGTCCCAGGAAGCCCGGGCAGCACCTTCTGGGTAAGAGATCCTATCGATCCTACCTGCAATGCTTTGGCATCGGGACCAAATCCCGGGTGCCGTAATCAGATTCCGGCAAGCCGCATGGATGCCAATGCACTTCATCTGCTACAGCAATTTCCAGCAGCTACCCGCAGCGGTGTGCTCTCAGGAAATTATGCGGTTAATCCTGTCACGCAGGACGGCTATAACCAGGGAGATCTTCGAATCGATCAGTATCTGAGTGAGAAGGATTCGTTCTTTGGTCGCTTCAGCATGGGCGGAAGCAATACTCTGGTACCAGCCCCTTACGGCGGAGTGATTGATGGCTCACAGTTCGGTGGAGGCAATCAGTCGGTAAAGCTACATAGTGAGGCCGGAAGCTGGACTCATATCTTCGGACCGAAAGTGGTGCTTGAATCGCGGTTCGGCTATTCGGGTGTTAACCACATGCGCCTGCCCTTCAATGCAGGCAACTTTGATATAGCACCGTCCTTCGGGCTCAGTACGCCAAATTCTCCAAACATGGGCGGCCTGCCAACCTTCACCGTGGATGGTCTGGGGCAGTTCGGTGTTCCGCAATATCTTCCGAGTATCGAGACTCAAAACACGTTGCAGCTAAGTTCGACTGCCACTGTTCTTGCCGGCAATCACAGCATCAAGTTCGGAATACAGTACTCGCGGCCGCAAGTGACGTTTTTTCAGCCCGCATCGCCACGCGGAGCCTATACCTACTCGAGCACCTTCACTGACGTCGCCAATACGAGCGGAGGCGGCACGGGCATGGCTCAGATGTTGCTAGTACCGACAAGCAGTACGGTAATGGGAATGCAGCCATGCGCCAACACGGCCGTTGCGCCTTGCGCCGCTAACTTTGTTGGCGGTCCCAATGGCATTTCGGCGACCAGAATTCCTAATCCAACGCCTACTGCTACATGGAGCGTGTGGGGCGGGTTTGTCGAGGATACATGGAGGCTTGCTCCGAAACTTACGGCAGTCCTGGGGCTCCGGTATGATCTCCAGCGCAATGCTCCTGCCCCGCAGGGACGTGGTGCAAATCTAGTGATTGACCCGGAACCGAATAATCCCGGGCAGGCTGCCAGTGCGACCTATTACATAGGAAAAGATGCGTGCAAGACTCCTCTGTCTCCCACTTTCCTTTCTCAGGCGGCCACGGACAACGTTCAGATCCAGTGCGCTTCCAGTAATAAGTTGGTAACAAGCCCTCATACGATGTTCGCTCCCAGGGTTGGTCTTGCCTATAACTTCCTTCAGAGTTGGGTAGCGCGTGCCGGCTTCGGGATGTTCTATCTCACAAGCGGAACTTCGGGTCGCAACGGAGGAAATGATCTTGTAGCTACGCAAAATGTGTATCCATTCGCTTACAGCGTGAACATCAATAACTTTACCCCTGGGCAACCAGTGATCTACGGTGATGGAAGCACAGGTACCTTTGAATCGGGCATCGCATCGATCAATGTCAACGACCCCTCATCGTTCAATGCCACCAATCTCAGCCTTGGAGGCATCCCCAGTCCCTGGAAAATTCCCTATACGATGCAGTACAACTTCACCATCCAGCACCAACTCAGTGCTTCGCAGACGGTTTCAATTGGTTACGTAGGAAGCCAGAGCCGTAATCAGGATCTTGGATTTTCCAGCTATAACTACAATGAAGCCAAAGTGATAGCACCTCCTGGAATGAGTACTGTCAATTTTCGTGAGTTCAAGAGCTTCAATGGAATGAATCAGGTTATGAATCGAGCGGAAAGTAACTACAACTCCTTGCAGGTAAGCTACGATAAGCAATTTGCTGACGGTCTTGGTGTCAAGGCTAGCTACACCTTCTCGAAATGTCGGACACAGGGACGCCAGGGACTGGTGAACAATATTGGTGGCTATCGCTCGATCTGGCTGCTCGGACCTGACTGGGCATTGTGCGATACCGACGCTCCACACACCTTTGTTGCAAACGCGATTTATGATCTTCCGATTGGTCAAGGAAAGACGTTCGGAAGAGGTGTCAATGGTTTTACCAATCAGCTGATTGGGAACTGGCAAGTAACAGCAATCGGCACGTACCTGAGTGGGCCGCCATTCTCGATCGGTTGCAACACGACGACGACCACTGGTCTGGGATGCAATGCGGTTCTGACGGGCCAACCACTCTATCCTTCAAACCAGAACTTCAACCACTGGCTTAATCCGGCAGCGTTTGCCAATCCGCCTGTGGCGACCACTCTGGGACAGAGCGATCTCTCCCCGCTTGGCGGTTCACCGACTCAGGTTCGCGGGCCTGACTTCCGTAAGCTGGACTTCTCCCTGCTAAAGCAATTTCCTCTCTCCGGAGACGGAACCATCAGAGAGAGCCAGAGAATCGAGTTTCGTGCAGAGTTTTTCAATCTGACGAACACGCCGCACTTCAGCGCCCCGGGATTCTCAGGTGGAGGAGCGGGTCTGCCGGCGCCTCCGGGAGTTCTGGATTTCAGCAATACCCAGAACTTTGGCAAGATTACCTCTTTGAGGTTAGGAGCTGAAGATCCCCGTCAGATTCAGCTTGCACTGAAGTATTACTGGTAAACACCCCTGGCTTTCGAGTCGTTTTTCAATCGAGTTGTAGGCCTGAAAATTATTGGAACTGCGAGCCTCCGAAGAGGAGGCTTCGCAGTCTGGGACTTTATGACTATGACGATGAAAGAAGTCATGCAATGAATATCCTGATCTTGAGATGAATCGCTCGATCCTTTTATTGGAGAAATCATGCGCATTTATAAAATGTTGATCCCTACCTTTTTCGGACTGATCATCTCCTCTTCCTGCCTGGCGCAGAACTATCCCAGCGTTGAGATCGGTAATGGTCAAATTCGTGCAAAAGTGTATCTGCCCGACGCGGAGAAGGGTTTCTATCGGAGTACTCGTTTCGATTGGTCAGGAGCGATTGGAAGCCTTGAGTATAAAGGTCACAATTATTATGGTCCCTGGTTCGTGAGCACGGATCCCGAGGTGTGGGATTTCACTACGGAGACTCCGGAGGTCATCTCGGCTCCATTCACCGCCATGGTGGGCCCAGCCGAGGAATTCAATACGGATGGAACCGCGCTTGGCTGGAGCGAGGCGAAGCCCGGTGGCACTTTTGTGAAGATCGGTGTCGGTGTGTTGCGCAAGCCAGCCAATGATGATCGCTACGATCATTCAAAGCCCTATGACATCGTGGATGGCGGTAAATGGTCGGTAAAGAATAACCGCGACTCCATTGAATTTACCCATGTCCTCAACGATCCCGCAGACGGCTATGGATACGTATATCGAAAAATAATCCGGTTGATTCCGGGAAAGCCGGAGATGGTAATCGAACATAGTCTTCAGAACACGGGGAACAAAGAGATCATCAGCACAGTGTACAACCACAACTTTGTGGTACTCGACAAACAGGCGCCGGGCCCGGACTTCACAATAACCTTTCCCTTCCAGTTGAAGCCGGTCCGCCCATTGAATCCGGCTTTTGGAGAAGTTCGCGGGAACCAGATTACCTGGGTAAAAACGCTTGAAAAGACGGACCGAATGGCCGGGCGTTTTGGGGGATTTAATGACAAGGCCTCCGACTATGACATCCGTGTAGAAAACAGGAAGGTTCGGGCCGGATTCCACGTTAGAGGAGACCATCCACTCACAAATCTGGCGCTATGGTCGATTCGCACTGTCCTGGCAATTGAGCCGTACAACTCCATGAGCATCGCACCGGGTAAAGAGTTTGACTGGAAGCTTAACTACGACTACTACACGCTCCCGGCATCGAAGTAAGCCGTCGGTCCTGGAAAAGACTAGTGGCCTCATACGAAGCGTATGCTGGTGCACACTGATTGGTATGCGACGCGCGGCTGTTATTAATTCGCAGATAGGAGCCTGTCTTATTGCAGCGGTGGCGTTGTTCCCGTTGACGGGCTGCACCAAGCGTTCGAAACAGATTGCGGTTCTTACACCAACAACTGGAGTTGTTATATGGGATGGTGTGCACACTGGCGCAGTTCTGCGAGGCCGGGAGTGCGGCGTTAGTGTGCGCTATAACGGCCCTACCCGTGACGATGATCTACGGACACAGTTGTCCCTGTTTGAACGAGCTTCTAAAAATCATTACGGTGCTATCGCTGTCGCACCCATCCAGATGGAAGCGTTTCGAGATCCTGTAGAGCGGGTCTCAGCTCAGGGAACGCCGGTGATAGTCATTGGTGGTGACCTGGGCATTCGAAATCCGAACGTTACCTATGTGATGACGGATAACCGCCTCGCCGGCAGGATCGCCGCGCGGAAGGTCGCCGAAGTCCTGCATAACAAGGGACAGATCGCGATTATGGGCCTGGATTTTCGCCAGTCCAGCAATCTTGAGCGTGAGTTCTGGCTCGAGCAGGAGCTCGCAAATATCTCCGGCAGACTCAAGGTTGTTCAGAGGCGCAATGGGACCGCGAATCTCTATCAGGAGCAACAGATAGCGGAAAATCTGTTAGACGAAGAACCTCGCATTGATGCTTTAGTAGCTCTCACCGCGGCATCGACCAGAGGTGCTTTGTATGCAATGAAGGCAAGACGAATCAAGTCCGGTGTCCATATTATTGGCTTCGACCAGGATCTGCTTCTTCCGATTGTTGATCGTGAAATCGATGGAGTCGTGGGTATTCGGGCGAATGACATGGGGCGCCTGGTGGGGCAATTGGCTTGCGACCGTCTTGAAGGCAAAGGGTGGAATGGTTCGTATACACTTCCTCCGATACTGCTTACCGCCGATACATTGGGAATCGCGGATATCGAGCAACAGCTCCATGGAGGCGGATGGTGGCTGGGAGAACGCTGACTCGAAGACGCCAGGTATTGGTAATGATCGGTGCACTTGCCGTGCTTCTTCTATTGTCTACATCACCGGTGCGAACGATATTCTTTGGCCCTCATCTGGAAGGCTTCGAGCATGGAAGCCCATGGACTTCCACTACATCATGGAAGGCATATGGCGGCGCCTGGGAACTTGCTCATGGCGTCATGCGGGATAACTCGTATGAGCGTGGAGCCAAGCTCATTACCGGGTCGTCGTGGGCAGGCGACTATAAGATCGAAGCCGATCTGGCAATGATCGGGAATTATGGAGGAGCCGGCCTTATCTTTCGGGTACAGGATCCGGATGAAGGAGTGGATTCCTATTCCGGCTTTAGTGTCGGGATACGGACCCTCGACAATGCTATGACTGTAGGCAGGGCTGACTACGGTTGGGATGAATATCAAAGGGTTGCCATACCGGGAGGAGCTGAGCTTAATCATTTCTATCACTTGACCGCGATAGCTGTCGGTTGTGATATCGCAGCTCGTCTCGATCTTCCCGACGGACCTCCTCTCCGGGTAGGAGTATCTCTCCAATCCTGTAACCGGCGCGGCCAGTATGGTCTGAAGTCATATCAGACGCCGGCGGCCTGGCGCAATTTGCGTGTAACTCCAGCCAGTATGTCTGATCTTCGGCAGCTGATGTCCGGTAAACCTCTGGCCAGCGCAGCGGCCGGTAATCTTCACTACTATGATCCGCAAGTGGACGAACGGACACCGATTGAGAGAGAGGCGATGAGCAGAGAAGTGGACGTGAGAACCACGCCTATAGCACAGCTTCAGCTTTCATCTTCGCCCACAAGCCTGCAACATGCGGCAGTTCACGGCGTTGTCCGTCTCATCAAACCGCTTACCTATGTTGAAGACCCGACCGGAAGCATCGTCGTAGCTTCGCATGACCAGCCGGCACTCGCTATCGGCGATGAAGTGGTGATTGCTGGAGAGGTTGGGCGGGAGGATGATGAACTGCAGATCCGTAACGGCACTGTCCAGATTCTTTGGTCGCAAGAGCCTGCATCGCCTCAGCTGGTTTCGCCGGATCAAATCGCGACAGGGTCATGGAATGGCCGCCTGGTCCAGGTCAATGGGGAGTTGCTGGGAGAAGACAAAGGTCCAGGCGGATCGAAACTCCTGGAGCTTACCGGCGGCGGCGAGACCTTTCGCGCCATCGCAAGTCCATCTCCTTTCGGCCAGCCGATCAGCCTTCGCCCCGGTAGCGAGCTCCAATTGACTGGGGTCGTTCGTTCCGACCGTACCTATGCAGGTAACAGAGCATTCGCCATCCTCCTGTCTCCGATGCAGGGTGCATTGCAGGTGAGCCGAGAGGCCCCATGGTGGACATTGAGTAGAATCGCCGCCGCGGTCTTCATACTACTCACGCTCATAACGATGATGGCTTTTTTGTACCATCGTTTCCGTCAGCAATATCTTATCCGCCTGATGGCGGAACGCGAGCTGCTGGCACACGATTTGCATGATACTGTCTCCCAAAGTCTTGCAGGCATCGGCTTCCAGTTGGATTCCGCGGCATCTATCATGCATGAAGCTCCCGCTCGGGTAAAAGTAGAACGAGCCAGAGTAATGGTTCGCCAAAGTCATGAGGAGCTCCGGAGAAGTGTCACGACACTTCGGAATCAGATCGCGGCTGTTACAGATCTTGCCTGCGCGCTCAACAAGACGGCACACAAGCTGACAGCGGGCAGTTCGATCTCTGTCGAATGCAATGTAAATGGTGTCAGCCGCCATCTGCCGGTATCTGTTGCTGATTGTTTCTTCCGGATTGGACAGGAAGCGCTCACGAATGCGGTGCATCATGCAAAAGCCTCAAGGGTTGAGATAGTGCTTCAACATGAGGGCAAGATGCTGAGTTTGCATATTAAGGACAACGGAAACGGATTTACTCCGAGCGAGCATGAAAGTGGCCACGGTCTGTTCGGTATGAAGAAGCGCGCCGAAATGATCGGAGCGGATTTTGCGATCCTGCGGAATGAACCCGGTATAACGATCGTGCTGGAAAAGCAGATCTCCTATTCATTTCAATTTTTTGATAGCGTACGTGATTTATTTGGAAGCCAACTGTAGGTGAACCATGAATATCGCAACTGAGGTGAAGGTTCTTGTCGTGGACGACCACCCCATCGTTAGAGATGGTCTTCGCAGCTCCCTGCTCGTTGCTCCCGGAATCCTGCTGATTGACGTTTGCGCATCAGGAGAAGAGGCACTAGAGAAGATCAGAACCGAGATCGTCGATGTACTCCTCACTGACCTCCGCATGAGTCCAATGAGCGGTCTGATGCTTCTGAAGTGCGCCAAATCCATTCGCTCGACGCTCCAGGTGCTTATGTTTTCCAGCTACGAAAGGGAAGAAGAGATCTATCAGGCTTACGCCGATGGGGCAGCTGGATATCTCAGTAAGAATCTCTCCTCCGAGGAATTAGTTAAAGCGATTTTCGACGTTGCTAAAGGCCAAAGGCTCTTCTCGCGGCAGGATCTCGCCCTTATCGAAGAGCGAAGCCAGCGGAAGGCCCTCACCCCACGTGAATTGGAGATATTGGAGATGTTGGCCAAGGGACTGACCAATAAAGAGATAGGAAGAGCGCTTGAGATCAGCCACCTGACTGCCCGCAATATGCTGAAACGAGCCTGTGAAAAACTCGACGCATCCGATCGCACGGAAGCAACACGTATTGCTATCGAAAAAGGAATTATCGTTCTCGAATAGCCTTCGTCGGCTTCAGAAGGCTACTCGCCCGCAAAGAAGCGATATGTCAAGACATAGCTGCGACTCTTCCCTGGCGCTATGGTCAGATGTACATATGCCTCCGGACATATTGTCGTTGCAGGCGACCAGAAGTGCAGCTTCGACATTGGCACATCCGCAGACATTTCAACGCCTGTATTGGTCACCTTATTCTCCACCGTAATATCGAAGTCTGAAACCTTATTGGAGTAGCCCGTCATGTAGAGAACTACGGATTCGCGAGGCTGCGTGGTTAGCGCCTCGCGATACACAAGATCTTTCCCAACGATAGCGGCCTTCGGATTCAACGAATCTACCGGCTTCGGCTCAAACGGAAAACGGACTACCATATCCGGATCAGTACGATGTTCATCAATCACATAAAAATTATGGGCAAACACTTCGGTATCAAGTGAAGCTGTTCCGAGGTTTTTGAGCGTGTGTCGAAGATACATCACCGGCTTATGCGCATCTAGCTCCAGTGTCTTCGTATACAGGTAGGCAATACCGTTTGGTCCATGCAGCTCCTGGGTAAAAACGATTTGACGACGCTTGATCTTTACGGTCCGTTTGCCGCCATCGATAAGCGGATAATGCGTTGAGAACTTGTAGGAATCATCAGTAAGCTTACGAAGCACGCCTACGCCAATCTTTACAAACGGATCGCCCGGCCTGGCTTCGTCGTAGCCGATGGCAGATTCATTCGCTCCTGTGCGCCAGTCTTCAACCGGACCCGTAATGGCGTCGTGGATTAGCGGGTCATATTTCGTGAACCATTCGCCAAAATAATGATGACCTTTATAGGTCAGGCAGGGTACTTGACCGGCCCAGTCGAATCGAGATGCTCTGTAATAGCCACTCTCTGCATCTGGCAGATACACAACTGCATCCACGAGGCCATTTGTCAGAAACGTCTTTGGATGGTCCGGGTGTGGAATCTTCGAACAAAGAGAGGTCGAAGGCGTGTCGATCGTGGCTTCAGCCCAGGCAGACGAAGTGAATAACCCTGCGATGAATGCCAGGACAATTCTGCTGCACAGTGAGCGAGGGCGCAGTAAACAGGCTTTTTCCCAGCATAGCTGCATGATATTGTGGCTCGCCACTCCTATAGAGGAGTATCCGCATTGGCTCAGGGTTATAATTCCTTGCGATATCATAAATCGCGCAACAAATGACAGATAAGTTCGGTGAAGTGTATAAGTCGAGGTGATAGCTCGTCTTGCGTTGCATGCGAATGATCCGATACCGAAGTTCGCATACGTGTGTGGAGGATGGGAAACAAGTGGCAATGTTATCGCGAGACCGAAATGTAACTGTGGTGCATGTGCACTATTGATGTTGTTGGTTAAACGCAGCGATAAGGTTATGTCGTTTTTTCTCGCGATCGTCCGCATGCCTCTTGTGCAGCGATGCTGATTCGTTGAGGTTGTCGGAAAGCGGTCGGGAGCCAGGGTGGGATGGCGAACTACAAATTAGCGAGGGGGCAGTTACAGCAACTGACTCATGGGGGGCCATTAAGTCAGTTGCCAAGCCGGTACTCTCTTCCGATGCTCATTCTGCTCTTCGTGGGTTCTCTAGGGGGGATGAGTCAAGAAAAGGGAGCTATGGATCTGCAATCGCGTTCAGGTCGTGCTTCTCAGAATTCTGGCAGAGAGCTTTTTATCGCCAGGTGTGCCAGTTGTCATGGAACAAATGGCAATGGAGGAGAGTTTGCCCCCGGGATCACCAATCGAATCCCGCTGAGGACGGACGAGGAATTGGTCAGACTGCTCCATGCTGGAGTGCCATCTTCAGGCATGCCGGCGTTTCCTGATATAGCCGGAGACGATCGGACAAACTTGATCGGATTCCTGCGTACGTTGCGCAAAGAAGGTCCCATATCGCGGACGACGGTGACCCTGGCCGACGGCGTCAGGCTGGACGGAGCGATTCTCAACCGCTCTGCCGAAGACCTGCAATTGCTCGATGACACACACCGGCTCCGCCTGCTGCGAAAGTCGGGCGAGGATCGTTTCCGCGAAGTAACCTCGCAGATGGATTGGACTAACTATGACGGTGGTACCTCGGGCAGCCGATACAGCACTGCAAAGCAGATTGATGTAGCTAATGTGAAGAAGCTCCAGCTCCGTTGGATGTTTCAGATCAAGGGTGCGCCACGCGAACTACAGGGGACACCCGTTGTCGCAGGAGGCGTGATGTATGTGACGACGGTAAATGAGTGCAATGCATTGGATGCCGGTTCAGGGAGGTTGATCTGGCGCTATCAGCGCCCTCGGACGAAGGGTGTCGCAAGCGTGGCGGGAACAGGTGTGAATCGAGGCGCCGTCGTCAGTGGAGACAGAGTTTTTCTCCAGATGGACAATGCGCACCTGATTGCCCTCAACCGGTTCACTGGCGCACTTCTTTGGGATGTTGGCATGGGCGATATTCGGGAAAACTATGGTGGAACCGCGGCGCCTCTGATCGTGGGAAACATGGTCGTCTCCGGTATCTCCGGTGGCGATAGCGGCGCTAGAGGATTCGTAGCTGCCTACGACCAGGCGAGTGGCAAAGAGATCTGGCGATTCTGGGCGGTGCCTGCGCGAGGAGAGTCCGGAGCGGAAACCTGGAAGGGAAGTGCTCACGAGCATCCGGGTGGAGCTACATGGATGACCGGAGAATACGATCCTGAGTTGAATACGATTTATTGGCCGGTGGGAAATCCGGGACCGGATCTTGTAGGCGATGATCGTCTCGGTGACAACCTCTATACCGATTCGGTTGTGGCACTTGAACCTGCAACGGGTGCTTTGAAGTGGTATTTCCAGTTCACGCCGCATGACGTGCATGATTTCGATGCGATGGCGCCTCCGGCAATGGTCGATATGGAGTGGGATGGAAAACCGAGAAAGCTGCTTGTCCATGCGAATCGCAATGGATTTCTTTACGTGCTCGACCGGGAAAATGGAAAATTTCTTACTGGTTCCGCCATCACCAAAAAGCTTGACTGGGCTTCCGGGCTGGATTCGGATGGGCATCCGATCCCGGTTCCGGGCAAGGAACCTACCTATGAAGGGAACCTTATCTGCCCATGGCTGAGTGGAGCTACAAATTGGTACTCCACCTCATGGAATCCGCTTACAAAGCTTTACTATGTCCAGACGGAAGACAAGTGCGGCATCTATACGCGGCGAGATCAGAAGTTCGAGCCTGGACGTAGCCTGATGGGAGGTTCCTTCGGATCGGATCCCGCTAATCCTGGAAGCCGGCAACTACGTGCCTTTGATATCCGAACCGGAAAGATTGTGTGGGAGATCCCCCAGGTAGGAGCGGCCGACAGTTGGGGAGGCGTGTTGACCACGGCTGGCCAGTTGGCGTTCTGGGGCGACGACGACTATTCGTTCTCCGCCGCTGATGCCAGGACGGGGAAACGGCTCTGGTCTTTTCAAACGAATGTGATGCCCCGCTCTTCGCCGATGACCTATGTCTTCGATCATGTTCAGTATGTGGCGGTGACAGCGGGTAACAGCGTGCTCGCATTTGCATTGCCTGAGACGGCGAACGAGGAGGCTCACTAGCGCCCAGGAGACGGAAAGCCCGCTCCCTGAATGTTCTTGCATAGTAGATCCCACAGATAAATGAAACCAAAGAGAGGTGACTGATGTGCTGGAATGAGAAAAGTTTGATCCGCTGGTCTTTGTTAGGGGTTGCTTTGGCAGTCTGCCTGCCTGCATTCGCCCAGCACATTCCCCTGCAGGAACGAATCGCACACACGGATCCAGCCAAATACACTAAGCACGCCGATGTTCATCATGGCGGAGGGCCGATGGATTACATGGCGCTCTTCGACCAGTCAGGCCGGACTGCGAAGTTCAACCTGGGGACAAACCTGTTCTTCCTCCATCGGGGAGTTATTCCGCCTGGAGGTGGCATCGGCGCACACTTTCATAATCAGTGCGAAGAGATGTTCGTGATCTTCGACGGCGAAGCTCAGTATACGATCGATGGCCGAACGTCGATCCTGAAAGGACCTGGCGGCGCTCCTGCGCGCATCGGCCATTCTCATGCGATCTACAACCATACTGACAAGCCAGTGCAATGGATGAATATCAATGTCGGTCTGTATCCTCACTTCTATGACGCATTCAATTTGAATGACTCTCGCGTAGGAGCGCCTGTCGACTCCGTGCCAACCTTCATTTCAATGCATCTTGACCGCGCGTTGTTGAAGCAGGTGGCGAATTTTAATGGAGGGAATGGTTCGGTACTATATCGTCGGGCCCTGAATCCAAGCGTGTTTTACTCCCCTTGGTCTTACGTGGATCATCTGATGCTGCCCACTGGAACCTCCGTCGGCCCCAATACGGAACCTGATATGTCAGAGGTTTACTACGTGATGAATGGCGATGGCCTGGCAACTGTAGCCGGGGAAACCGTAGAGATTCATGCCGGAGATGCCATCCCCGTTGCATTGAACGAAACGAAGTCTTTCAAGAACGAGAAGAGCGCTCCCCTTGAGTTCATGGTGATTGGCATTGCCAGAGACCTGAAGGCAAAGGAAGCCTACATGACCTCACCACTCGGGAATACTGGCGTGGCGCCGACTCCACGATGACAGTGCAGCAAGACAAAAGGAGATATATGAAGAAGAAGATCATCGACACACATGCGCATCTTGGCGAGTGTTGTGTATTTGGCCTTTACGCGACGGAAGAAGAGATGATCCGTCGTATGGATGAGAGTGGAGTTGACGCGACCATCGTTCAGCCGTATCCAGGGGCAAAGGATTACTACGAACGGCACAATGAGATTGCGGAGCTTTGTGCGAAGTACCCAGGTCGCTTCTTTGGACTGGCAAGCGTGAGTCCCCATATCGGGCGCGACAAATATCAACGCGAGATTGAGCGCTGTATTAAGGAGTTGAACTTCGTTGCTCTCAAGCTGCACACGATTGGTCATGGGGTTAACCCGCTGACCGAAGACGGTCAATTGGCCTTCGAAACAGCCCACCTCTTTGGCATTCCAGCCATGGTGCACACGGGCGCGGGTATTCCATTCTCTTTGCCCTCCCTGTGCATCCCGGCCGCGAACAAGTTTCCGGATCTGAAGATTGTGCTCGCTCACGCCGGAGGAGGCATCGTGTCTGCGGAAGCGCAGGTTGCAGCTTCCATCTGCGGCAATCTATACCTTGAGACCTCCTGGTGTCTGGGTGAGGACATACGGTGGATGATCGACACCATCGGCCCAGACCGTGTCATGATGGGCGCCGATCTTCCAAGTAATGTTCCCGTGGAGTTTGCGAAGTATCGCGCTCTGGATCTACAGCCCGAAGTCTACAGCAAGGTAATGGGCGAAACGGCGATAGAAGTTTTCAATTTGCAATGGTGAGGTCAGAATGTTCGTATTGCATGTCGAGATCAAGTTAAAGCCAGGCAAGGATGAAGTAATGAAGGGTATCTATCGTGAGACCTTCAGACCGGCGATCGTAAAGCAGCAGGGGTTTCGCTCTGTGGAGCTTCTCCGCTCCACGGAGAGTGATGCTTACCTCTTAAGCATAGCTTTTGAGACGGACGAACTGCGCATTCAATGGGTCAACTCAAATCTCCATCAGGAGGTTTGGCCCAGGATGGAAGAACATTTCGTCACCGCATCGCTTAGAAGATTTATCACGGTGGACTGATTTTTGCGGCGTGCTGGTCGCAATGCCCACAACGTCGTTGTTTGGCTTCTGATTGTCCTTCGGAGCCAAACACAATGGCTGGAAACGTCTGCAGAAGCAGCACGCCGCCGAGAAGCTGTAGGTTGACCCCGTAGCTCATGGGTAGAAAGATGACAAAAAGAAGCGCGCCGTGGTTTACCGCAACAGAAGCGCATTTCGCCACATTCGCCTGTTCGTTCTCGGATGCATTGCGATGAAGATATTCACGATAAAGATTGCGCGTAAATAAACTCGCGGCGTCGATAGCACTATTCTGGGTTGAGGTAGCTTCCGAAAAGCCCGCTTCCTTTAGAAATGCGGGCATTGTGGCGGATATGCGGTCCGCGGTCTTGCTGGAGAGGATCTTTTCAGTCCGGCAGCAGGTCAACGAAGGCAAAGCCGTCGCGTTCCACCAACTCACCCGTTCGCACCGCGAATGCACGCGCAAAGACAGGCGATTCAACCACAAACGTATGGAACTCACCGTTTTCTCCGCAAGGGTCGATACCAGGCGGTAGCGCAGAGAGCAGGCCAGCGTCCCAATCGTGTCCTGCAAACGAACACCCGAGCTTCGATTGATCGACACAGGCGATTTTGGCTTTCACGCCAGCGGCGATCATCTCCCGGCTGAGCTGCCCGGTAGGTATACCCCAGACAGGGAAGAGGGGTTCGAGGCCACTCTCTTCAAGCTGCTTGACGCGATAGGCGCGAATGTCTTCGAGGAACAAATCTCCAAACGCAATCGCGTCGAAACGCTCTTCACGAGCTCGAGCGAGCACCGCGCTCAGGCGTTCCTCATACTCCACATTGGTGCAGGGCCAGGGTAACTCGACGCTCCAGAGCGGCAGCCCGACAGCTTCGGCCTGCTCGTGCACCAAAGCTCTCCGAACGGCATGCATGGCCACGCGGTTGGCTGCAGAATTGAACGTTGTGAACAGAGCGGCCACGTGAATGTCCGGTTGTTGCCTCAAAAGATGCAGAGCCCATGCGCTATCTTTCCCGCTGCTCCAGGATAGTAAGACCTTCTTCAAAACGAGGTCCCCATCAGTTGACGTGCGGACTCCTCGATGGCTGTTCGCATTGGGCGCCAATGAATACCCTGGGTCTCATGGAACCGTACGCCGTGCAGAACCTCAGCCACAATCTCTGCGCTCTGTGTGATGGTCATGCCGCTACGGTTGAAGAACAGGTTGCCGTCCGCGAATACGACCTTGCCGCTACGGACCGCCTGAAGCTGAGCCCACCACGGATATTGTTCCAGGCGACTTTGCTCAGAGAGGCTGCGCTCCAGGTTGAATCCACAAGGAGCAATGATGAGATACTCCGGATCGATTTCCAGCAGTTTGTTGCCGTCGATGGCTGTCGAGTACTCGCCCTTGCGGCCTAGCACGGGTTCGCCATTCGCGATCTCTATCAGCTCTGGAGCCCAGTTCGCCATCATAAACACGGGATCGGTCCACTCAATCATGCCAACGGACTTCCGGGAAAAACGTGCTGTCTTCTCGGCCACAACCTGAAGCCGTCTCTGTTCACGTCCAACCAGCTCTTCGCCGCGCTCCTCGACGCCGAGAGCCTGAGCGACCAGCCGGATGCTGTTGAAGATGTCTTCAACGGAAGAAGTTGACAAGGCTATCTGTCGTGTCTCCAGAGCACAGGCGCCAGTTCGCTCTACGTTGGCGGCGGTCACGGCACAGACATCGCAGTGCATCTGCGTGATGACGAGATCTGGCTGCAGCGCACGAATCAGATCCGCGTGGATATGGTAGAGCGGATCACCTGCACGCAGACGGCGTCGGACTTCAGCGTCAATCTCGCCGCTCGAGACAGATATATCGAACGCCGGATCGCTGCAGGACGGAAGTCGCCGGACCCACGCGGGGTTGTCGCACTCATGCGACCGCCCAACGAGCATGTCACCGCAATCCAGAGCACAGACAATCTCTGTAGCGCTCGCCAGAAGAGAAACTATGCGCATCTTTGCCTCCTTCGCGCCCCCATCAAGGCTAACCGGAAACAATGCGGCCGGGCAAAAGTTCGCGATTTAGGGATCTCTTGTACCCTGGCGAAGATCGAACGAAGGAGCATTGGGCGCAATGCGCTCCTCGGGTGGGATGAAGTACTCGGGAAATCGGCTTAATGGGAGTATTCTTACCTCGATGAGTGCATCGGACCGTGGCCACTCCAGGGATTCTGGCTTCCGGTAGAAAAGCTGATTCCGCTGCGGTCGGATATGACGACCCTTTAGAACAAAAAGTCAAAGGAGAATATGTCGATACAGCCTAGACCTGCCTCACCGAGAACTCTAACCTAAACTAGATACAGCATGACGTCAGACAAGGCTGTCCTCATCCATTTTTCCGGGCACAACCAACCCGGACTCATAGCAGAACTTACCGGCACGCTCACTCGCCATCAGCTCCTCGTCCTGGATATTGGTCAGGCGGTCGTCCATGAAAGTGTCTCGCTCGGCGTTCTGATCCAAATGCCGACTACAGGCAGCTTCGCTTCCGCGAAGACTGACTTGACGGCGCGCGCCCACGAACTCAACCTTCAGGTACGGTTCGTCTCCGTTCCCGATGACTCACTCCATCACTGGCTGCGCGGACTGCACAAGCAGCACTTCATCATCACTGTTCTCGGCCGCTCGATTCGCGCCGAACATCTCGCGCGCGTGACCTCGATCGTTGCGTCACATGAAATGAATGTGGACCGCATTGACCGTCTCTCCGGCCAGCTTTCGTCCGACGATCCTTCCGGAAAGGCCTGCATTGAACTGGCAGTCAGCGGCGATGGCGAGCGTGAACCCTCCCTTCGCGCCGAGTTCCTTGCCGCTGCACAGCAGCTCTCCATCGACATCGCATTTCAGCGTGAGAGCATCTTCCGCCGCAATCGACGCTTGTTCGCATTCGATATGGATTCCACCCTGATTCAGGGCGAAGTCATCGATGAACTGGCAAAGCTGGCTGGTGTTGGCGACCAGGTTTCACAGGTTACCGAAGCGGCGATGCGCGGGGAGTTGAACTTCGATGAAAGCTTCCGCCAGCGCGTCGCGTTGCTCAAAGGTCTCGAAGCGAAGCATGTTCACACATTACTGCATGCGATTCCGCTTGCAGAAGGCGCCGAACGGCTGATTCGTACCCTTCGTCTCCTTGGATACAAAACTGCCATCCTTTCCGGAGGCTTTACATTTTTTGCCCGCCATCTCCAGCAGACGCTCGGGATCGATTATGTGCACGCGAATGAACTCGAAATTATCGACGGAATCGTGACTGGTCGCGTGATACCTCCCATCGTGAATGGCGATCGCAAAGCCTCCCTTTTGGCCGAAATTGCGCACAGCGAAGACATTTCGCTGGAGCAGGTCGTGGCGGTAGGAGATGGCGCGAACGACATCCCCATGCTGAAACTCGCCGGAATGGGTATCGCCTATCGCGCGAAACCATTGGTGCGCCAGAATGCTCCCCAGTCCATCTCATCATTGGGCCTCGACGGGCTGCTCTATTTGATTGGCGTTCGCGATCGCGACCTTCATCCCCACGAACCATTGATTTGAAAACGATTTACCCGGATGTTTTTGCTCATGAAGGTAATGCAGGAACTCATGGCGGCACTTCAGGATCGCCACAACGATGGGGTCTATACGCATGGCGGATATGCCGAAGAAGCGTGCCGCGCAGCGCAGGGCTGTCCACGCGTTATTTAACCGCGACTCGGAGGCTGCAAGGGACGAGGAAGGTATGGGAAAAGGATTGCTCCCTTATCGCTTCGTTGGAAACCTTACTGCTTCCGGATCGCGCTCGCTAAGTTGTTGAGATGAATCGCCGATGCCGGCCTTTTCCGGGCTACTTGCCAGTTGCTCTAAACCGCCTGTAATCAGTGGATGCTGTCGAACACTCAGCGCTTATCGCGGTGCCGGGTTAGTATGACGTCGGATCAAGTAAGCCATTTTAGGGGCTTCGGTGCTCGTCTAAATGTACGTCGGCCGGAAAGAATGAAGAATATGTGTTGCCAAAGCTCCAAAGCCCCCTATGCACCTCGAAAACCTTCCTATACCCCTTGCAGGAGAATTGCGCCCGCTGTTCGTCTAATTGCACTCGCTGTTCGGCTATAGTGGTGTTCAAACGACAATTTATCCGTCTCTGAATCCTGTGCGTCTCCTGTTCTGCTGGCTTCCTTTGTTTTGCTCATCCGGCTCTGCTGTTGCTCAACCTTTCGCTTTTCAACCAAAAGGAGCAACCGATGAGCACCTCCTGGCCGGATTCGGCCGTAATGATGACCCTCTCCGCAATCGCCTATTCCAGCGACATCAATGGCCAGCTACAGAACACAAGTTATGCGACCGCGGGCGACTGGTCTGTCGTCTGGGGGCCGTACGACGATGCCTACGGCAATCTCTGCTACGTGGCAAAGAGCGCATCGACGGGCAACTATGCGCTTGCCATTCGCGGCAGCGAGACCAGCGTCAGCCTGGACACGCTGTACAACTGGTTCTACAACCTCTCTGTTGCGACCCAGACGGCGTGGCCTTATCTCCCCGCGCAGCCGCAGGCGATGCTCTCCTACGGCTCCTATGTGCAGGCCAGCAACCTGACCACCGCTACGTGGAACGGGCAGACGCTCGGCGACTATCTCACGAAGACCATTCCTTCGACCGCGACCGTCACCGTTACCGGGCATAGCCTCGGCGGCAATCTGGCTACGGTGCTCGGCTCGTGGATCTCTTATCAACGCGGTCCCTCGGGCAGCACGCCCGATCCCAACACGCAGGTCTACACCTATGCCGCGCCCAGTGCGGGCAACAGTGCGTTTGCTACCGGCTTCAACGCGAGATTCCCTAACAGCTATCGTTACTGGAACTCTCTCGACGCGATTCCGCACGCCTGGGAGACTCTGCTGGAGCTGGAGTGGATCTACAGCGGCATCGGTATTCCGACGCCCAGTTGGGCGAAGGACACAATCGACGGGCTGGAAATTGCGCTGGCCGCGAGTGAGGTGTACTACAACTCCGTCTACACGCAGCCCAACGGAGCGGGTACGGAGCTGACCGGCTCTGCTTCCTCCAGCAGCACCACCTTCATCGCCGAGGTGGCCTACCAGCACCAGTGCAACATCTACCTGGGGCTGTTGGGCGCGCCGCTGATCCAGACGATTGTGACGCCGGAGCTGAGCATGGTCGAGGCCGTCTCATCGCCCTACAAGGGCAGCTACCTGCCGCGTCCGGTTCTGGACAAGGCCCGGCCCGGTCCCGTGGCCGTGCCGCCGGGCACGGTTGTCCCGGTTGCGCGCAGTTCCCGCTTCGGCGCCGGTTATTAGGAAAGGTCTGATTATGTCTCTGAACATTCCCTCAGCAGCAAAAGCCGCAATTATCGTCAAGCTACTTATGCCAAGACTGAAGCGGTTCCCTTAACAGAAACGGACTTAATCAGAGCTTCCCTAAGGAAGCTCTGATTAAGTCTCGGAAGATGCCATCAAAATAGCGAATGGCCCAGTTCATCTGTCTACTTTGCTGACAGTTGGTTTTCGCTCTTATTCCGCGCTGCTTGTGCGGGCGCCGGCGGAGTTCGCGGAGCCCTTCGCCATGCTCCGACGGTAGACCTGAGCGTTGGAACCGAGCGGCTATGAAAGACAGCTGTCCTGCTTGTTCGACCGTCAGTCGAACTGCTCATTAGTTCTGGCGTCATCTCTCGACAGCGGTAGTTCTATCCGGCATCGAGCACCTACAGCGAGATGGTCGAAATAGATCGAACCACCAAGTCGCTCGATAACGAGCTTCGCGACTGAAAGACCAAGTCCTGTGCCGCTAAACGTCGCAGTTTCGTGCGAGTTGCTGGTGAAAAAGCGCTCAAATACCTGTTCGTACTCGTCCTCAGCTATACCAGGTCCTTCATCTTGGACATAGAGCTGAACCGCGTTCCTGGTAGGTGCCAGGCCGTCGTAGGCAATCCGAATAACTCCGTTACGCGGGGAGAATTTGATGGCATTGTGCAAGACATTCATAATTGCCGTCCTTAGCAAGCCCCGGTCTGCACGAATGTTGGCGTTGCTTACGTATGAGCCCTCTTGAACGACCCTGATCCCTTTCTCATCGCTGAGTACTTCGAGCAACCCTAGAACCTCGTTCACCACGGACTGCAACGACCAGCTCTGAGTCTCTCGTCCCCCCTGTGTTGCCTCCGCGCGTGCAAGCAGCAGAAGGGCGTCGATCGTCTCGTTCAAACGGGCCGTCTCTTCGAGGATGCTGCTCAGGACTTCTTTGTAGGAAACGTTCCCTTCGTTCTCTTCCAATGCCACTTCGCCGATGATGCGCATGGCAGCTATGGGCGTGCGCAGTTCGTGGGCAGCATCAGCGGTAAAGCGTTTCAATTGATCAAACGACTGTTCGAGTCGATCCAGCAGATGATTGAACGCAGATGCCAGCTGACCAAGTTCGTCGTCGGGATTCGAGGTGTTCAGTCGATCGTGTAGATTCTTTGCGGTGATACCTTCCGCTCGTTTCGCCATTTCTTCAACCGGGCTGAGAGCACGCCTGGCGATCGCCTGTCCCGCGGCTCCGGCGATCAGCAGAGCGATCGGGATGGCGATTAACAAAACGAGAAGAAACTGAAACATTCTGGCCTGTAAGGGAGCCATGCTGTATCCCAGCCGGATTACGAGCTGGCGCCCGTTCATCCCATGGATATGGCTGATCAGGAGAACGAGTGTCCCATCTTGCAGGCGGATAACTCGCTCGTTGGGATGCGCTTCACCTTCGCCCGGCCTCAAGGCGCCTCCCAGGTTCATGCCTTTCAGAGTTGGCGTCCTGTATAAGACATCCCCCGAAGATCGATCGATTACCTCCATCAACCTGTCTACGAGGAGATGTGATTGCGGACGGGAGAAGTAGTCTTGACGCAGTTGGAGTTTGCCTGCTGTATCGAAAAACAAGAGGCCTTCGACAGTTACAACGTCCTGAACCTCATCGTGAACGATCTGTTTCGTCAAAACGACATACTGAAAGCCAAAGACGATAACGGCATAAATAACCAGAAGCGCAGCAAGTACTCCGACGTACCAGATTGTCAACCGGCTGCGAAGATTCGTTGGCGAGTACCGGCTCATGCTTGTGGCTCTCGAAGGCGAAAGCCGAGTCCGCGGACGGTCTGCAAGAGCTTGATCGTAAATGGGTCGTCGATCTTGCGCCTGAGCCGAGCTATCTGTACATCGATGACGTTGTCAATCGGCGTAAAGCGAGAGGTCTCTCTCCAGATATCCTGGGCAAGCATCTCTCGAGATACGGTGCGCCCGGTGTTCTCCGCAAGATAAAGCAGAAGGTCGAACTCGCGCGCTGTCAGATCGATCGATTCACCGCTACGCGTGACAGTGCGGGATCGCCGGTCCAGCGCAAGATCACCGATGCGAAGCTGAGGATCGTTTTTGACCGGAAGATAACGGCGCAGCAAAGCATCGATGCGTGCGAGCAATTCAGGAAACGAAAAAGGCTTACCGAGATAGTCATCAGCTCCACTGGTCAGGCCGATGACTCGGTCTTCAACCGTATTGTGTGAAGTAAGGATTAAGATACGTAAATCGGCGCCCTCAGCCCGAAGCTGACGGAGGATGTCCAAACCATTCCGGTGAGGTAGAGTCAGATCCAGAAGTAAAAGATCGGGAGACTGATTATGAACGAGGAAGAAGCCTTCTTCCGCGGATGTTGCAGTCAGGACGTGATAACCCGCCGACTGCAGCCCTGACGCGAGGGCATCTGACATCTTTTGGTCGTCTTCGATAATGAGGATTCTGGACACCGTTGGCGTCATTCCGTATGTCTTTCTTCACCATCATTTCCCAACGCCGGCGGCAGAGACAAGCCCTAAAAGTCCAAATGTAAGGAAGATGTAAGGATATGTAAGACGAGAAGATGATCCACTTCGGTTGAGTTTAATTTCTCCCCGGAGATTTGGCATGTGCTGCATTGCATCAGCTCTTCTGCTCATTGCTTCTTCCATTGCAGCTGTTGCACAGAACGTCGGCCCTGATGTTCCTCTGGCGTCCCGGACTACGCTGCCGATCGTGTTTACCAGAACGGTTTCCGCCAAGAAAGCTCATAGCGGCGATGCCGTCCAGGCGAAGACATTCCAAACTGTCCTTCTGGCGAACGGCAAGACCATTCCTTCCGGAGCGCGCGTCGTTGGCCATGTGATAGAAGCCACACCTTTCGTCTATGACAGGGGCCCGTATGCGAAACAAAAAAACTCAATTCTTACTATCCACTTCGATTCGGTGGAGGCGGAGGGTGTGAAATTACCTCTCAATGTAACGGTTCGAGCAATGGCCGATTATTTCGCTACGAGTGCAGCACGTGAACCGAAGTCGACGGATCTCGATTCTCTCGGCACGTTGACGCTTGTTGGGGGCGATCTCCTTACGCCTTCCCAGAATGAGGTCCGGAATCGAGAGAATGATGTTGTGGGCTATAACCGCCACGGTGGAGTATATGACCGCCTGATCGCAAATGGCCGTTGCGATGGCAACTCAATAGAAGTATCGATGGGCATCTATTCCGCTTCTGCGTGCGGGCTGTACGGTTATACCGGCATGATTGCAACGGAGTTTGGTTCCGTGACAGCGCCCTCGATCCTTACGGTAATGTCGCACCGGAGGTCTCCTGAGATCGTAAAACAGAGCACAGCCTTGCTTGAGGTATTACCTGAAAAGCACGCCTCGGTGGAGCGATAGCTGCGGATGGCGAGTGTCAGAACGAGGCTGTCGTGTGGCTTGTTATGGGCGGCATCACTGGCCGCACTGGGAGCAGTCAACCAGCCTCAGCCTGCTCAGCTAAGTCTGGAACAGGCCGAGGCTGTCGCAGTCGCAAATCAGCCACGTCTGCTTGCGGAGCAACTTCGTGCGCGGGCATCAGAGCAGCGGGTGCATCAGGCTCGTGCAGGACTGAAACCTGTAGTCGAGTTTAATGCAACTGGCGCTTTAGTAGCGGATCCCGGAACGGCCACCTCCGCAGGCGCACTGCCGACGTCGGCAGTGTCGAACCGGTTTGCCTATGGCGGCAGCCTCTCTCAGCTTGTAACAGACTTCGGCCGGACCAGCGCACTGATCCGGTCTGCACGCTATGCATCGAACGCCCAGGTTGAGGCAGCGACGCTGACGAAGGCTCGTGTTCGGCTCAATGTCCAGGAAGCGTACTTAGGTATCCTCGGTGCAGAAGCTGTCCTGCGTGCTGCAAGAGCGGCGCTTGCGAATCGGGAGCTGATCTCCCGACAATTGGACGCTTTAACTCAGAATGAGCTGCGCTCAACGCTCGATCTCAATTTCGCGAAGGTTCTCGAGAGCGAGGCAGAACTGGCAGTTGTGCGTGCACAAAGCACGGTGGAACAGGAGCGCTCGCGTCTCGCTACGGCCATGGGGGAGCAGGCCCCGATTCGTTCGCGGCTCATCCAGCCCTCGTTTCCCAGCGAATTTCCCGCGACTCCTGAGGAGGTGCTCGCTCAAGCTCAAACCCAACGCGCCGATCTGCGAGCTGCGGAGGCGCAACAAAAGGCCGCAGAGGCATACGCGGCTGCCGAGAAGCGGCTCAGCTATCCCAGCCTCAACATACTGGGAGCCGCAGGTCAAATTCCTTACCACGACCATACACTTCGCGATGATTATGCGGCGGTAGGCTTCAATCTCAACATTCCGATCTTCAACGGTGGACTCTTCGCGGCTCGGCGAGCTGAAGCACAACTTGAGGCGGATGCAAGAGACCAGGATTCGGCAGCTCTTCGTATCGAGGTCAATCAACAGGTACGTGATACATGGTATCGGGCCGACGAAGCGTTTCGCAGCCTGAGTGTCACCGCCCGCTTGGTAGCGCAAAGCAAGGAA